>JBBSQD010000061.1:0-25595 GCA_038258185.1 Aggregatilineales bacterium
AAATGTCGGAGTTGAGCGAGTTCTGCTGATTGGTGTAATAGACAATGTGCTGGCTATCGTCTGTCCATGTGGGGGCGAAACCGGTTGTCAGGAAAACGGGCTGCGTACCATCGGCATTCATGATATAGATGCTGTCGAAGTTAACCATAAAAGTGATGTGCTGCTTGTCTGGTGACCAGACAGGCCGCCAGTTCAAAAGCTCGGAGGAATTCAGCTCGTTGATTTTACGTGTGTTGACATCCAGAATATTGATACTGGGTATACCATCCCCACGATAGGCATCAAACAGAATATGCCGCCCATCACCTGACCATGATGGGCGACGTTCATCACCGGGGACAGCGGTCAGATCACGGGCAATGCCGGTTTGCAGGTCGAGCATGAAAATATCATAGCCGCGCCTGGTGGCATGTTCAAAAGCGATCTGATCGTGACCGGGCAGCAAGCGCGGCACCAACAGCACCCCGGCCAGACTTAACCCAGCCAGCGTGAAGCTCAAACGAAAGATGAGGCGCAACCAGAAGAACATCATAGTCTTCATTATAAGCGGGTCAGGCAAGATCACCCAATCTGCTTTTAGCTTTCTGCATCTGAGATGAAAAAGTCGTTGTTTGCAGATGATTTTGCGCGCTCGGTCACGCTGGCAAAATTGCAGCGATTCTGCATGTGCGCTACAATTTATATGCAAATTATTGATCTCTGTATCTGATGGAAGAGTAAATTAAATGGCTCAAAAACTTGTACGCATGTTTCTGATTACAATGCTTTTGTGTATGTCTGCTGGCCTCACGCTGGCGCAGGATGACATGATGGAAGAACCACTGGTGGGCTCGTGGGAAGACTGTGCCACGCCGGAAAATCTGCCGGAAACCGTCACACTGGGCGCGATCTTTGGCCTGAGTGAAGCTGTCTCGGTGTATGGCACTGTGCAGCGGCAGGCCGTTGAGCTGGCTGTCGGCGAGATTAACGATTCCGGTTATCTGGGTGAAGGCACTACCCTCGAAGTCATTTTTGAAGACTCCGCTGGTAACCGTGATCAGGCGATCTCTGCCATGACCAAGCTGGTGGAAGAAGATGAAGTGGTCGCAGTGCTGGGGCCGACGCTGTCGTCCGAGGCGTTTGCGGCTGACCCGATTGCCCAAGAAAACGGCACCGTCGTGATGGGTGTCAGCAACACGGCCAATGGCATCACCGATATGGGTGAATATGTGTTCCGTGACAGCCTGGGTGAAGCAGCCGTGATCCCCGGCACGATTGAACAGGCAACCGGGTCTATGGGTACGACGAGTGTCGGCCTGCTGTATGGCAATGACGATGACTTTACCGTGAGTGGTTACGAAGTTTTCAAGCAGGCGCTGGAAGATAATAACATCGTGATTTTGGGCGAAGAGACTTTCGCCAAGGGCGATGTGGACTTTAATGCGCAGTTGACCAACCTCATCGGTGAAAACCCGGACGCGCTGGTGGTCTCCGCGCTGGCCGCAGAAGCCACGCAGATCATCCTGCAAGCTCGTTCACTGGGTTATATCGGGCCGATCATCGGTGGTAACGGTTTTAATTCACCGGCAGTGCTGCGTGATACTGGCGAAGACTCCGAAGGGCTGATCGTCGGCGGTGCCTGGAATTATGGCAATCCGAACCCCTCCGAGAGCAGTGTCCGTTTTGTCGAAATGTACGAAGAAGCTTATGACAGCTCACCCGATCAGTTTGCCGCACAGGCTTATACCGGTGCGTGGCTAATGGCGACTGCGGTGCGCTGTGGCGACTCGGTTGATCGTACGGATGTGCGCGATGCGCTGGCCGAAATCAGCGATTTCGACAGCCCGCTGGGTGTGTTCAGCTTCGATGAAAACCGTGATGGTGTACATGACCCCATCGCGCAGATCGTTGTGGGTGGCGCATTTGAGCCGCTGGCAATGGTCATGGGCGACGGCGAAACGGGTGAGTAACCCGCATCAGTCTGGATTTTCAGCAGGGGCGCATTATAATGCGCCCCGCTCTATTTGATCGTCTAATTTCATGAATGTCACACAACAAATTGTCAATGCCATCTGGTTAGGCGGGGTTTACAGCCTGTTCGCGCTCGGTTATGCGCTGGTTTTCAGTGTGTTGGGTGTGCTCAATCTTTCGCACAGCGCGATTTTTATGTGGGGCGCGTTTATCGGCCTGATCGCTGTGACCGAGTTCGGCATCTCCGTCTGGCTGTCGATCCCTATCGCTATGCTGGGCGCGGGTTTGATCAGCGTGCTGGTGGATATTGTCGCGTTTGCGCCGTTACGCCGCCGGAATGCGCCGCGCATTTCGCAGCTTATCAGCAGCATCGGCGCGTCGATTCTGCTGGTCAGCATCGCCCAAAATGGCAATGTCTTCGGCTCCGACATTCGTCGCTTCCCGATTGATAGTATCCCGAATGATGTGATTGAAGGTCTGCCCTTCCGCGTCACGCCGATTCAGGTCATTATCCTGATCGTCTCGTTGGTTTTGATGGCGCTGCTGCAATATATGGTCATGCGGACGCGGCTGGGACAAGCGATGCGCGCGGTGGCATTTAATAATCGCGTGGCGGGATTGCTGGGCATCAATGTCGGCGGTATCTACCGGATTACTTTCTTTCTGGCAGGAGCCCTGGCCGGGGCTGCGGGGGTGCTGTTTGGGCTGGCGTATAACTCGATGACTCCGTTTATGGGAGATGCAGTCGCGCTTAAAGGCTTAACCGTGATTGTGCTGGGCGGGCTGGGCAATATCAGCGGGGCGGTGGTCGGCGGATTTGTCGTGGCGGCGCTGGAGGTTTTCAGTATCGCGGCGGGGGGCAGCAATTACCGCGATGCGATTGTCTTCGCGCTGTTGTTTATTATTCTGCTGGTGCGACCGCAGGGGTTGGTTGGGCAAGCGGTGGAAAATCGGGCATAGATGATGTGCCATTCCATCACTCGCTTGCCGGATAACCAGAGGTTTTAGGTATTTCCCCTCACCCCAGCCCCTCTCCCACATCCGTTCGCTGCGCTCACTGGGGAGAGGGGAGCAAGATTTTGAAGTCCTCGCACCAAACGGGGCGGGATGAGGGACGAGTGTTGTTATGCGATCAAAGTTCAAAACACACACGAGGCAACTTTAGATAAATTAATTTTTTACCCGATCACTTTAAGAAGGTTAAAAATGACTCAGACCAATGACATTACCCGTCCATCAAAAGAACTGATTGAAGGACTTTCGCATATCAGCAGCGCCACCGCGACTGGTGAACTCAGCCGCCTGGGGATTCGTGATCCGCAGATTCGCGGGCCAGTGGCCTGGACACCCGGCAAAACGGTGGTGGGGCCAGCGCTGACGCTGCAATTTATGCCCAAGCGCGAAGATATGTACGGCGAAGATGAATATACCGACCCCGAAAAACAACTGCACCGGCATGTGCTGTATCACACGCAACCGGGGGATGTTGTGGTGGTAGATGCGCGTGGCGACATGGGCAGTGGTATTTTCGGCGAGATGATGATGACCTACTTTGCAGGTCGGGGTGGCGCGGGGGTTATCATTGATGGCTGCATCCGCGATTATCCCAAAGCCAAAGACCTGGGGGTCGGCTTCTGGCTGAAGGGGGTCACGCCGAACTTCCACACGCAGACCAATCTCATGCCGTTTGCGGTCAATGTGCCGGTGGCGTGTGGCGATACGCTGGTAATGCCGGGGGATATTATCATCGCGGATGATGATGGTATTGTGTGCGTACCGGCCAAGCTGGCACCTGAATTGCTGCTTCGCGGCAGTGAGCATTCCGAATGGGAAGAATTTTCCAAGATCAAGCTGGCTGAAGGCGGCGATCTGCGCAAATATTACCCGCTGCGAGCAGACGCGCAGGAAGAATACGAAGCATGGCGCAAGGCTCAGGGTTAATGGCTGGGTTTGGTGGCATGGCTGATCACAGGCAATAATGGAATTTTTACGCGGAATCGGGATTACCGAAA
Organism: Aggregatilineales bacterium; assembly: GCA_038258185.1. Classification (GTDB taxonomy): domain Bacteria; phylum Chloroflexota; class Anaerolineae; order Aggregatilineales; family Phototrophicaceae; genus JAIOHN01. The sequence goes on from JBBSQD010000061.1 coordinate 3,963, forward strand.
TCGTGCTCCAGTTGATGCTGGTGCACGCCATACTCGGTCTGAGTATTTATCTGACGCTGTATACCGGCATGTTTTCGCTGGCGAATGCCGGTTTTATGGCGATTGGGGCTTATACCGGGGTTGTGCTGACGCAGAATTATGATCTGCCGCTGTGGGCGGGGTTAATCGGCGGGATGGTGCTGGCGGGGCTGATCGCTGTGCCAATTGGCTACCCGGTGCTGCGTCTGCGCGATATTTATCTGGCGATTGCCACGATTGGCTTTGGCGAGGTCGTGCGTATTTTCATCCTGAATTTCGATAATATTGCCGCGTCTGTGGTGGGCGAGAATGTGCGGCTGACACGCGGCGCGCTGGGCATTACGGGAATCCCGAAAATTACCGAAACCTGGCAGTTGGTGGGGCTGCTGATTCTGTTTGGCTATTTCATGATTCGGCTGCACCGGTCACGTTTTGGCCGCGCGATGGCGGCGATCCGGCAGGATGAACAGGCCGCGTCTAACATGGGCATTCATGTGGTATATGTCAAAAACACGGTGTTTGTTCTCAGTGCGGTGCTGGCTGCTGCTGCCGGGGTGATGAAAGCGCACCTGACGCGGACGATCAGCCCCGGTGATTATGGCTTCGATCAGGCGGTAAGTATCCTGGCGTATGCGGTGCTGGGGGGTACATCCACCTGGGTGGGACCGATCATCGGCGCAGGAGTGCTGACTGCCCTTCCGGAGCTGCTGCGTCAGTTCCGTCAATATCGCGGCATTGTCAACGGCGCGGTGCTGCTGGTGGTGATTGTCTACCTCCCCGGTGGGCTGGTTAATCCATCCGCGTGGGTGCGGATGTGGCGACGACTGCGCAGCTATCGAGCGCCCTCAGATCAAGATGATCAGGAGTTAACTGCTTGACAAAATTATTCTCACGCGCGGTGCCTGCACTGATTTTAATTTTTTTACTTGCCTTCGCGTTACGCGTCTGGGGAATTGATTTTGGCCTACCGTACAGTCAACTTACTGATGAAACCAGCGATCTAGCCACTTCACTACGAATAGCCAGTGGTGAAACGCCGCGTTACACCTACCATCGCGTATTCTGGCCGCTTACCCAATTACCGTTTCATGGGGTGCGTTTTGCCTATCTCAGCCTGACGCAGCCCGATTTTTCATTAGCCGATTTTGAAGCCCTGTATTACACCAATCGAGCCGATTTTTTGCTGACCGCCCGGTTAGTCGTGGCGTTTATGGCATCGCTGGCTGTTATTCCGGCGTATTTTATGGGACGTGAATTGACCCAATCCCCGTTAGGCGGTGTGGTGACAGGGGTTATCATCGCTGTTTATCCTACGCATGCCTATATGGCGCACACTGCCCTGCCCGATGCTTACGCGACTTTATGGATTAGTCTCACGTTATTGGCGTGCGTCCATATTGTCAAATCGGGTGCACGCTGGGCTTATATTCTGGCCGGGGCGGCCTGTGCGCTGGCTATGCTGGCGCGTTTGCAGTCGCTGATGATTATTACTCCGGTCGCAATCGCGCACTTGATCTACTGGTGGCAGCAACCCACGCGCAGTATTCGGTTGCTAGTGGTGCGCGGGTTATGGGCGCTGGGAGCGTTTTTAATTGCGACCCTCATTGCCAACCCGTTTGTCATTCTAAAACCGGATTTAGTCGCGGCTGATATCCGCTTTATTTTTGAGGAACGCTATCAGGGCACATATTATGCGGCCAGCAACGCCTTGACTGATGTCAACTCCGGTCTACAGAATATCAATAGCAATTTGCTCTTGCCACTTGTTCTGATGCGGCCTTACCTGTTGATTGCAGCCCTAGTCGGCGCGGGGCTGATGCTGTGGCGGCGTCTGCGTGTAGGTTGGCCGATCCTGTTTTTCTGGCTGGTTTTTACGCTGAGTCTGCTGCCTACGGCTGGGCCACGGCTGACTTATTGGCTCCCGTCGGTGATTCCAACGGCTGTTTTAGCGGGGTATGGGCTGACAAAACTGGTGCAACAATCAACAGTCTGGCCGCGTTGGCTCGGTATCGGGGCGATTGGCCTGGTCGTTGGTTTAGGATTTCTGGAAACGGCAACACTGGATCGCATTCTCGCCAATACAGAAACCAGAATGCTGGCTTACGCGTTTATCACTGAGGAGATTGAGCCGGGTACGAAGCTATTGACGGGGCAGCCCTTTACCTTTGGTGTGCCATTGCTGCGCACTGAGGAGAGCCTCGAACGATTAACGCAAATTGAGGGTGATGATTTACCACCCAGCTATGAGTTTCAGTTGGAAAACCCTGACAAAATCACCCAACCGCTTTACGATCTTTTTGGGCCAGAATATCAGTCGGCTATCAATAGTGATGAGGACTGGTGGGCATTTGTCGATGAGAATGAGATTGAATATGTCATTGAGGCCGATTACTGTGGCGGAGAACCGCGTTATGGTGCTGTCAGTTCAATCGAGTTTCCGCCCATCACGGATAGTGTGCGCGACCAGCTTGATTTAGTTAAAATTATTTCTCCATTTGATACCGATACCTGCCAGCAGATTGTTCCCGATCGTACGGCGCTTGAAAATATGAACCTGAGTGGCTGGGAACGGGTTGGCCCACTTATTCGTATTTATAAAGTGAGTTGAGATGACACTAGAACTCAAGCAGGTTTCACGGCAGTTTGGCGGCTTGCAGGCGAAGGTTCAAAACGGGTGCTGTAAGACGCATGTGCTATACTTAGCCCATTGGAATACATGACTAAGAGGTTTCGCCATGCTTTTTGACAAGGTCGCTCAAGACGAAATCACAGAACACTCACATCCGATTATTAATCATCTTTATGAAGGTGAAAGTCAGGCCATACTTCCTACATTCGCCGATGAAAGCGTGGATCTGATTGTCACTTCTCCACCCTATGCGGATCAGCGAAAAAGCACCTATGGAGGTGTGGCGCCAGATGAATATGTGGATTGGTTTTTACCTATTACAGCAGAGTTGCTACGCGTATTAAAACCAACAGGCTCCTTCGTTCTTAATATTAAAGAACGCGTCGTGAATGGAGAGCGCCACACGTATGTGCTTGAACTTATCGTGGCGATGCGCAAGCAAGGTTGGCTGTGGACAGAGGAATACTGCTGGCATAAGAAAAATTCTTATCCGGGTAAGTGGCCGAACCGCTTCCGCGATTCGTGGGAACGCTGCCTGCACTTCACAAAACAGAAAAAATTCGCGATGTACCAGGAAGAAGTCATGGTTCCAGTCGGGGATTGGGCAGAAAGTCGGCTCAAAGCATTGAGCGAAACCGACAAACGCAGAGACGAATCACGGGTAGGCAGTGGTTTCGGCAAAAATGTGTCCAATTGGGTTGGGCGTGATCTGGTGTATCCAACCAATGTGATTCACATGGCAACCGAATCTTCTAATCGGGGACATAGTGCCGCGTTTCCCATTGAATTACCCACATGGTTTATTAAATTATTCACACAAAATGATGATATCGTACTTGACCCATTTATCGGTTCTGGTACCACAGCGGTAGCTGCCAAACAACTTGGGCGTAGCTACATTGGTATTGAAAAAGAAACAGCCTTTTGTGATGTGGCTGAAAAGCGGATTGCGGCAACTACTAAAGGACTGCTCTAAGTGTCAGCGCTGGATAGGGACTCCGTCTACGAATTTGCTAACCAGGAAATAGCTATTTTTCATAATACACGCCTTGCCGTGCTGGATAAGATTAAATTACGAGACGTGATTAAAAAGAAAAATCCTTACCTGTTTCGTGCGAAAAATATCCTTACAGCTTCAGAGCTTATTAAATCCATGCTGGATGCTCGACTTTCTTCATCGGAAGAGAAAATATTTGGCGACTTTTTAGAAAGGCTTGCCATTTTCATCTCACAGCAGGTTGCTTATGGACGTAAATCCTCGGCGAAGGGGATTGATTTGGAGTTTGAGCGTGACTCCATTCTTTATATAGTTGCTATAAAATCAGGCCCCGATTGGGGAAACAGCTCACAATACCAGAGTTTAGAAGCTAACTTTAAAACCGCTGTAAAAGTGCAACGTCAAGCGCAAAGTGGTTTACATATTCAGCCTGTACTTGGGATATGTTACGGTAACACTCAACGAGTTGATAATGGATTGTACCTCAAGATTACCGGGCAAGATTTCTGGTATTTTGTTTCAGGTGATAGAGATTTATATATCGAAATTCTGGAACCGATTGGAAATCGAGCACGAGAACATAACGACCGATTCCTCGAGAGACAAGCCGCACTAGAAAATCGCCTCTCACGAGAATTTACTGAAGAATTTTGCTTACCCGATGGGCAGATTGATTGGGCAAAATTGATAGGCTTTAATAGTGGCAACCACAAATAGTCTTCAACTCAAGCAGGTTTCACGGCAGTTTGGCGGCTTGCAGGCGCTGAATGAAGTGGCGATGAGCATCCCGAAAAATCAGGTGGTGGGGTTGATCGGGCCGAATGGCGCAGGCAAAACCACGCTCATCAACAACATCAGCGGCTTAGATCATCCCACCAGCGGCACGATTCACTTTGAGGGAACCGATATCAGCCACGCCCCACCCCACCGCATCAGCCGGTTAGGGATTGCGCGGACCTACCAGAATATTCGCTTATTTGGCGAGATGACCGCGTTGGAAAATCTGCTCATCAGCCAGCACGGGCGCGGGCATGCCACAATTCTGGACTCGCTGATTTTCAGCCCACGCTACCGGCAGGAAGAACGCCAGTTACGCGAGAATGCGCAGCTGCTGCTGGAACGCTTCCATTTAGAGGGGGTGACGCAGGTGCAGGCGGGAAACCTGCCCTATGGCGATCAGCGGCGGTTGGAGATGGCACGGGCACTGGCGACGGCTCCGAGTCTGATGCTGTTGGACGAACCCACCGCAGGCATGAATCCGATTGAAACGCAGGAACTTGGGCAGCAGATTATTCGCTTGCGTGAGGATGGCCTGACCGTGCTGGTGATCGAGCATGATATGTCGCTGATTCATCAGGTGTGTGATAGTGTGTATGTGCTGAATTTCGGCCAGATTATCGCGCACGGGACACCGGACGAGATCAAGAATAATCCGCTGGTGATTGAGGCGTATCTGGGCAAGGAAGAAAGCGAAGGTCAGCATGGCGCTGCTTGAAGTCCACAATTTGCACACCAGTTATGGCGCGATCAAAGCGCTGCGCGGCGTGTCCTTCAAAGTGGAGCAGGGTCAGGTGGTGAGTCTGATCGGCGCGAATGGAGCGGGTAAAAGCACGACTCTGAACACCATCAGCGGTCTATTGCAGCCGCAGCAGGGGCAGATTATTTTTGACGGCACGGATATCAGCGGCTGGCGGTCTGACCGTATTACCGGACTGCGGTTGATTCAGGTGCCGGAAGGACGGCAGATTATCGCACCGATGACGGTGCTGGAAAATCTGCTGATTGGCGCGTATAGGCGGCGAGATCAGGCAGCGATTGAGCAGGATCTGGATGATATTTTCCAGCGCTTTCCACGCCTGAAGGAACGCCGCACCCAGAAAGCCGGGTCATTAAGCGGCGGTGAGCAGCAAATGCTGGCTGTGGGACGCGCCATGATGGCTCGGCCACGGTTACTGATGCTGGATGAACCGAGCATGGGACTGGCTCCGCTGCTGGTGAATGAGGTTTTTCATCTCATCGAGGCGATTAAAGCACAGGGCATCCCCATTTTGCTGGTGGAGCAAAACGCCCGTAAAGCGCTGCAGATTGCCGATTATGTCTATGTGCTGGAGCGTGGCACTGTCGCACATGAAGGGCCAGCCGAGTCATTGCGCGAAGATCCCAGTGTGGTAGCGGCTTATCTGGGATAAGCCCCGCGTCAGCCGGATAAGTGACCATTCACCTCTTGCATTAAGTCCACTCAACAGATATTAATTCCCTTGCGCATTTTCACGTGTTAAGATCGTGTAAGCTAATACGTATGAGTTGTGAGTAAGGTAGAGCATGACTGGCATTGAAATCCGTCATCTGGACAAATTCTACGGTGACATCCTGGGTGTGGAAAATATTAATCTGTCGATCCGCGATGGTGAGTTTCTGGTGCTGGTGGGGCCATCAGGGTCGGGCAAAAGTACGCTGCTGCGACTACTCGCAGGGCTGGAAATGCCCGATGATGGTCAGATCCGCATTGGGGATCGCATCGTCAATCACCTGGCACCCAATGCGCGCAATATCTCGATGGTGTTTCAAAGTTATGCGCTCTACCCGCACATGAATGTAGAGCAGAATATTGGCTTTCCGCTGCGCAGTGCCGGGATAGGTAAGGCGGTCATCAAGCAAAAGGTCAAAGATACCGCGGCGTTGTTTAATATCGGTCATTTGCTGGCACGCAAACCGGCACAGCTTTCCGGTGGTGAGCGTCAGCGCGTCGCACTGGCACGGGCAATTATCCGTGAACCGGATGTGTTCCTGCTGGATGAGCCGCTGTCGAATCTGGACATTAAGCTGCGGCTGCTGGCGCGGGCAGAACTTAAGCGTTATCAGAAGGAACTGGGCGTGACCACCATTTACGTGACTCACGATCAGTCGGAAGCGATGGGCATGGGTGACCGGGTGGCGGTGATGTCACAGGGGAAAATTTTACAGGTGGGTGTCGCGCAGGAATTGTATCGGCGTCCGGCGGATACGTTCGTCGCGACCTTCCTCGGCTCCCCTGGGATGAATCTGGTGGAGAAAGACAGTTGTATTCTGGGGTTCCATCCAGAGGATTTTCTGCCGCAGGAAGTCAGCGGTCATGCGGAAGATTGCTTACCGATGTCATTCACGGTGGAACGGATCGAATACCTGGGCGCAGAGTCGCGGGTGTATGGCACAGTCGAGGCATTTGTCGGCACCAGTGAGGTGATCGCCAATGTACCCGCGACGGTCAAGCTCCCCCTCGAAGCCGGGGAAACCTACTCATTTAGTGTGCCACTTGAAAATCTGAGTTACTTTAACAAGCGCACCCAGATCCGCATGGAGATCACGCCGTTTACCCATGAGGGTCTGCGGGTCAACGCGGAGCGAGTTTAGACAGTATCCTACTCTACCAGACGGACTTTGGGCCAGCGCAGGAGGATAAGACCACAGAACAGGCCGCTGACCACCGCATATAATGCGAGGGCATTCGGCGTGCCGATGCGCTCTGCCACATAGCCTAAAATCAGGGCGCCAAAGGGAGTCAGCCCTAAAAAGGTGAGCGTATACAGGCTCATGACACGGCCACGGAATTCATCCGGCACCACCTGTTGCAGAATAGTGTTGACCGTCACGAAAAAGCTGACAAAGCCAAAGCCGAGCATCGCCATAAAAAACGCTGCGGGGAGCACCTGGGTCATATGCGATAACATGAAGGCGGCAAAAGACAGCAGGATGGTCATCGCCACGACCATCTGACCACGTCCCAGGCGATAGGTAATCCAGCCCAACGCTAAAGCGCCAATCACCGCGCCCACGCCCTGCGATGTGCTGAGGGTTGAATAGCCATCCACAGGCGAATTCAGGACGGTTGCAGCGAAAGCTGGCAGCACGGTCACCGCATTAACGATGAAAATGCAGATGATGGCAGAGATCAAAATCAGCGGGGCGATAATCTCATGCTGGCGCGAATAGGCCAGCCCTTCACGCAGTTGGCGCATAGGAGATACCTGTTTTTGAGTATTTCTTGTAACCGGTACATGCATAATCAGCAAAGTAAGGAGCACGGCCAAAAAGGTCACGCCGTTGGAGAAGAAACACCAGCCTGCGCCGATGGTCGCCAGCAAGACACCTGCAAACGCCGGGCCGATAATCCGCGCGCCATTGGTCATGAGCGAATTGAGGGTAATGCCACTGTTTAAATCTTCAACGCCGACCATGTCGCGGATGAAGGACTGACGCGCCGGGGCATCGAGCATGGCAGCAATGCCGTTAAAAAAGGCCAGAACCACCACATGCCACACCTCCACCACATTAGTCAGTGTGAGAAAGGCCAGAGTGAGGGCGAAAATCATTTCAGAGGTTTGGGTAATCAGCAGAATGTTACGACGATGGAAGCGGTCAACAATCACACCGGCAAAAGGCGATAACACGAGGGAGGACAAACCACCTGCGCAGGCGACCAGCCCCAGCATAAGGGTTGAGCCAGTGAGATGATACACCAGCCAGCCTTGCGCCAGTGATTGCATCCACAGGCCGGAAATTGAGATGAATTGTCCACCAAAGTAGAGTCGGAAATTGCTGTGTTTAAGCGCGGAGAAAGTATTGTTCCGTGCCGGGGTTGAGACGGCGGCCATAGTATTCCTGTTACGAATTCGATTAAAACAATAGATTTATTGTCGGCCTAAAGAAGCCGTTGCGCATTAAGGCCAATGCAGTCCAACAAATGATTTTCGTGGACTTATCTGGTTATAACCAAGTTTGCCGGAAAATTAAGGACTTCAATAAAAACCCGTCTACCGTGCAATTTATCCGTTATAATGCCTAAATGAATTTGTATAAAGGTTGCATGAATGCCTTATCTTATGGTCATTCTCACAGGGGCAATCGTGGTCGGCGGTGGCGCTTACGCCGGGTTGCTTCTGTCTAAATTACGACGACGGCGCATTGTCTATCCTGACCCAGCCACACTGGTGATTGAGCCGGATGTGGATGTGTGGGTTACGCGGTTGGAAGATGACCGGCTGGAAATCCGCTGGAACGCGAAGCGCGGCCCGGTAAAAATTTACGCCGGAACGAAGCCGGACGAAATTGATCATGTGCAGCCGATTGCGGTGGGTGACGAGCGCGATCATGTGGTTATCAGTGGGCTTGACCCGCATCAGCGCTATTATTTTGAAGTGGCCTTTGGTCAACCGGCGCGGACGCTGTTGGTCAGTGAGCGGATTCTGCCGCTGGCGAGTATCGCCAATTTTCGCGACATCGGTGGCTATCGCACGGCTGATGGCCGACACACCAAATGGGGGCTGCTCTACCGTTCTGGTTCGCTGGGTCAACTGAGCGGGGATGATGAGGCGTATGTCACGCGGTTGGGGATTCAAACGGTCTGTGATGTGCGCAGCGTGGAAGAAGTGCGCGAGGAACCGGATCGGCTGCCATCGAATGAGCCGGTGTATCTGCATCAGCCGATTTTTGCCGGGGACAATACGCGGGAACGGCTGCAAGCGCTGGTCTTCACACCGCGCAAACTCAACGGCATGATGCTGGAAGCGTATACCGCGCATATTCTGGAATTTAATGTCGAATTTTTTAAGGACTTTTTCGAGCGTATCAGCCAGCCGGATAACCTTCCGCTGCTGATCCACTGCACAGCAGGGAAAGATCGCACCGGGGTGACGATGGCGCTGCTGCTGTTAATGCTGGGTGTGCCGGAAGAAACGGTGATTGCCGATTACAGCCTGAGCAATCATTACTATCCGCACTTTCACAATATCATGGAGCCAGTTGTGCAGCGCATCGCGTGGATGGGAGTCTCGGCGGATGACCTCAAGCCGCTGCTGACGGCGCACCCTGATACCATGCGCGGGATGCTGGCCTATCTCAAGGAGAATTACGGCACGGCGGAAGCCTATCTGCGCCACAAAGTCGGGCTGGATGACGAGGTGATTGCGCAGTTGAAAGCGCAGTTTTTGTGGTAAAACGTCCACAGCAGCGCCGACTGCCCGAACCTGCCGATCAGCCGACTCCCCCACCCGCACCACAGAATGCAGCGGGTGAAGCTCTGTGCCGCTGGCGCTGTCCCAACTGCGGCCAGATGCTGTTCACACACGCGGATGAAATCCCGCCGGACACCTGTGATTATTGCGATGATATGACCACCTGGCAACGGGTGGAGAGTAGTAAATAATATGATAAGCATGGTTATGCTAAAACGCCCCCTTGTTTGTTTGATTTTGCTTTTATTCACTACGATTTTTCATTTGCAGCCTACGCAGGCACAAATCTCACCTGATATCATTTCGGTTGCGTGGAGCCCTGACGAAAGTAAGATAGTGGGTGGTGGCACTGACGGATTAATCCGTATCTGGGATGCCTCTGGTCAAGTCGTTCAAGATTTACCCGGTGCAACAGGGATAACCTGGGGTGTTGCATGGAGTCCCGACAGTAGCAAAATCGCGACAGGGGGAGAGGATCGGTTACTGCGTATCTGGAATGCCAATACGGGACAACTCTTAACCGCTATCACAGCCCATGAAGACCAAATTCAATCGGTGGATTGGAGCCCTGATGGGACAAAGATCGCGAGTTCCAGCTTTTTCGATCTCCTATCACTCCGCATTTGGGATGCAAATACCTATCAACAGATTGCAGCACGCAATGTGGGTATGGCGTTTGAAGCCAAGTGGAGCCCCGATGGAACGCAGATTGCAGCCGGGAAAGAAAATGGTTATATGTCTCTTTACAATATAGTCCTTGATGATCCAACAAGTGCAGATGAAATAAATGGTGGGGTATTATCTGCAAACTGGAGCGCTGATGGAAGCAAAATCGCCGGAGGTAGTACTGCATCTCTAATCTATATCTGGGACACCGCTACCCGTACACAGGTCGCCACATTCTCAGGGCATTCAGACATGGTCACAGCGACAGCTTTCAGCCCGAACGGTCAACAGTTGGCAAGTGCCAGCAAAGATGGAACAGTACGAATTTGGAATGTAGCTAAGGGCCAAATTATTGATACGTTTCCCAATCCAACCTTGTATGCAAGTGCTATTTCCTGGAGTCCGGATGGGACGAGACTAGCTTATGGCGGAGAAAATGGGGAAATCATGATTGTTCGCATAATTTCTAATTACGATATAGAGCTTTGTAAGCCGCTGACGAATCTCTGGCAACGGGTGAAGGGTGATTAGAAATAAAAACGCCTGCTGATATTGAGCAGGCGTTTGCTCATTTATCCATGACGTGTTAAGAACCATTCGGCTGCCATGCAACAGAACTCGTCCTGTAGTTGCCGATGGCATCGGGCAGCAACAGGGTCGTTTCATTCTCCATATCCAGAAGATAGGTATAGCGGTAGTCATCCCGATAACCATTGGCGTGACATATCAACCAGCGCCCATTGGGTGACCAGTCCCCACAGCTGTAGTAATCTATATCCAACCCACAGCTATCCGTTATACATGGGGTGTAGGTCTGGGTTAAACCATCAACGACACTATAAATATGAATGCTTTCGCGCGTGGTGTAGGCGACATGGTCTGAGGCAGGTGACCAGGTGTAGCCCAGGGAGCGCTCTGTGAGTGTTTGCCAGGTGTTACTTTCCCGCGTCCACAGCGCCAGTTGAGAATAGCGACTCCCCTCGCCTGGTAAATGACGCAGCGCGTAAGCGTCATCGGGAGAGTAGATCGAGGGCTCATCCTGGGGAGTAAGCATCTCACCGTCCCACATCGTATACTGAAAGCCACCATCCTGCACCAGAAAGAAACCCAGCATGCCATTATCCCAGGTGAGGGTGTTAATCTCGCTGTTATTGACATTAAAAAGTTGGGTATCGGTATTCGTGGAAATATCGTACAGATAAACAGTGACACCAGCCGCATCATTGACCGCGTAGAAAAGGTGGCTATCATCGCGCCAAGTGGGGCTACCCTGCTCGATGCCCTGCCGCAGTGGGGTTAGCTCACCAGTAGGCAGCGCTAACAGATACCAATCATGTCCTTGAGAGATGGTTACATAATTTCCATTGGGTTGACCCAGTATGACAAAGCCCTCCAGAAGCACCTCCGGTGCTGCGTCCGGGACACGGGTCCGAAACAGGGCACCATTGTCAAAATCTAACGTGGCATAATAGAGTATCTCATCACGGAACCACAGGCCATTCAGTGTTCCTGGTAGAGCACCCGGTGGGCTTGCATCAAGCATGGTGATGTCTTCGGTTAGCATATCAAAGACTTGCAGACCCGTTTCCTCATTCAGGAAGGAGCCGTAGTAAGACAGGTAACGGCCATTTTCCGACCATGCCATATAGCCTGTAGGGTAGCTGTTAGGCAGCGAGCGGATTTCGAGATTATTAGACGTATCGAGCAGCGCAATGCCGTCGGTGGTTTGCACTGCCAGCAGCTGCGAGTCCTGCGCAGCGGCCATATTGCTCAGGTGGAGTACCAGCGCCAGTAGTGGCAGAACACATAAAAGAAGTTGTTTGCTCATCGCTTATCTTCCGCTTCTGTTTACCGCCAGTAATAAAGGGAATATTCCTCAACGGGTGCACAGTTGTTGGTGCGTGCATGTGTATATCAGATTTTGCATTATGCCTTGTGCTCATGCGAAACTTTATCATAAATTATTGGAACTGACTGCATCGGAAATAAAAACGCCTGCTGATATTGAGCAGGCGTTTGCACGAGTCTAGCGTAAAATCAATCAGGCATCTTCCATCACGGAGAGAATATTACCGGCGGGGTCGGTAAACCAGGCGATATTCGGGCCATTGCCGCGCATAATCCCCTTTTCGTCGGTTTTAATGTCGCCTTCGTAGTGCTGGAACGGCACGCCGCGCTGTGTTAATTCATCCACCACGGATTCGATATTCTCGACAGGAAAATTCAGGATCGTGAAGGTAGCCGGGGTATGGTTCGGCTTGGGGTAGATGAGGATTTCAGCGCCTTCGGCGATGTGCAGATGCAGCATTCCATTACTCTCGGAGACTTCAATGCCGAGGGTATCCCCATAAAAGGCTTTCGCTTTGGGTATATCATCCACCGAGAAACCAGAGAATGCTTTTGAGTCTTTTAACATCCGTTTACCTCCATAGTGAAACCAGAATTTTTTCTGGTTGTATTGTAAGTTTAATTGTAACTGATGATACTCAGAATAACACATTTGTTCTAATTCTGTCAACGACCCGTGCTAACAATTGCTTGACACAGCACAGGCTGGATGTTATTCTCAACGTACAACTTAGCACAACGAGAGTAAAGGTGCCCATACCTGTATGGCGCACACGGGGGAAGCCTGGTGAAAGTCCGGCACTGTCCCGCAACGGTAATCTCGCATTCGAGAAAGTCCGAATACCCGCCTTTGCTTTCGCTCGTGAAAGTACCTTCGTGGAAAAAGGGAAACGAGCGTGGTCACTGGATTCAGCACTCAGTCCCGCCGCCTGGCGGGCTTTTTATTTCACCCTATGCGTCATCTGTTGGCAGCGCTGCGCGGCGTTTCCTCTCGATTCCACGAGACTTTTTATCTCACACCCTATCAGAATAGAGGAAATGTATGAACAAGCGTTTAATAAGCCTGTTGCTGCTGGCCAGCACTTTGCTGTTTGGCGGCCTGGTCACCGCCCAGGAAGCCAACCTGACCGCGGAATGTGTCGATACATATGATGCTGAAGTCGATTATTTCCCGGACAAGGTCGAAGCGGACTATGCTCAGGGCTGGACAGTCGAATATCACAATAACTACAAAATCATTTCGGCGCTGACTCCGTGGCCGGGTTCCACGCCAGAAGATGCTTTCCAGTATGTGCTGGTTCAGTGTGGCACACCTGCGCCGGAAGGCTTTGACTCCGCGCAGATCATCGAAGTACCGGTTAGCGATACTATCGCATTATCCACCACCTACCTGCCCCATCTGGTCAGCCTGGGCCTGATTGATCATCTGGTGGGATTGGATTCGTTTCTGTACCTCAGCACGCCGGAAATTCTGGAAAAAATCGCAGCCGGTGAACTGATTGAAGTGGGCAATGGTGCCAGCATCAATGTCGAAATGGTGCTGGATGCCGACCCTGATCTGGTGATTTCTTACGGTAATGGCAACCCGGACTTTGATGCGCATCCGGTGCTGCTGGACGCGGGTGTGCCGGTGGTGGTCGCGTCGGATTATGTGGAAACGTCACCGCTGGGCACGGCGGAATGGCTGAAATTTGTGTCCCTGTTTTACAACGCGGAAGGCAGCGCCAATGAAATCTTTGATGCACGGGCGGCAGAGTATCAATCGCTGGTGGATCTGACCGCAGAGATTGACCCCGCGGACAAGCCGCTGGTGCTGTGGAACAGTTACACCAGTTATGGTGAAGCGTGGTTTATTCCCGGCGGCGAGAGCTACACGGCACAGTTGGTGCGCGATGCTGGCGCGGTCGGTGTGCTGGAGGATGATCCGCAGGTCGCGGAGTCTAATGCTGGGGTGCCGTTCGATTTTGAAGCGGCGTATGAGGCCGGGCTGGATGCCGATTACTGGGTGCCGCAGGCTTTCGGCGTGGTCACCCTGGGTGATCTGCTGGCGCTGGATGAGCGTTATGCCGATTTCGCGGCTATCCAGAACAGCACCGTGTTCGAAAACAACGTGCGCATGAATGTTAACGGCGGCAACGACTACTACGAAAATGGTGCCGCCAACCCGCAGATTATTCTGGCGGACTTGATTCACATCTTCCACCCTGACCTGCTGCCCGATCATGAGCTGGTCTTCTTCCAACACCTGAACTAGAGGAAAATCTGAACGGGCAGGCCGTAAATCCCTGCCCGTTCACATCAGACTATGACGCAAATTACCTTGAAACCTATTCCAAAAATACCGGAGCAAACACTCCCGGTAACGTCTGGGGACTGGCCGCAACTGGGCATTCGCTGGGGTGTGCTGGGACTTCTGGCCGGGGTGCTGATCGCCCTTATGCTGGTCAGTCTGGCGCTGGGTTCGGTCAATATCCCGCTGGAGGATATCCTGCGCGTATTAACCGGCGGCGAGGCCAGCAAACCCGCGTGGACGAATATTATCCTCAAGTTTCGGCTGCCCAAAGCACTGACCGCGATGCTGGCGGGATCAGCGCTGGGAGTGAGCGGGCTGATGATGCAGACCTTTTTCCGCAATCCGCTGGCCGACCCGTACATTCTGGGCATCAGTTCCGGGGCAAGCCTGGGCGTGGCGCTGGTGGTCTTATCCATCGGCACGGTGGGCAGTACGGTATTAACAGGTATTGGACTCGCTGGCGATATGGGTATTACCGTGGCGGCGATGGTCGGCGCGGCGGTGGTCATGTTGCTGGTGCTGGCGATCTCACGGCGGGTACGCAGCAATATGACGCTGTTGATTCTTGGCCTGATGTTCGGCTATATGACCAGCGCGATTGTCAGTCTGCTGCTGTACTTCAATTTGCCGGAACGGATTCAGGCGTATATCACGTGGACATTCGGCAGTTTTGGCGGGGTCACCTGGGGCGAAATGCCGATTCTCGCGCCGATTGTGATGGTGGGGTTGGCGCTGGTATTTGTTCAGGCCAAATCGCTCAATGCGCTGTTGTTAGGTGAAGGTTATGCGCGCAGCATGGGCTTAAACACTCAGCGGACGCGCGTCGGCATTATCCTGACCACGGCAGTATTGACCGGAGTCATCACCGCGTTTTGTGGGCCAATCGGCTTTTTAGGGATCGCGGTGCCGCATTTATGCCGCAGTCTGCTGGGCACATCTGATCATCGCGCCTTGATTCCAGCATCGGTGCTGATGGGGGCGGTGGTGGCGGTGATTGCGTCGCTAATCGCGGAAATGCCGGGGAGTCGGATTATCCTGCCGTTGAACGCAATCACCGCTTTGATGGGTGCGCCGGTGGTGATCTGGGTAATTTTGCGCCGTCGCAACCTGCGCGAGTCATTTGCTTCATGAGTGTGCTGAGCTTAAATCAACTAACGACGGGTTATCAGCCACCGCGCCGCCCCGCGATTACCATCACCGAAAAGATTGATATTACGCTGGAAGCCGCTGAGATGGTGTGTCTGATCGGCCCGAATGGGGCTGGAAAGACGACGCTGATGCGCACCATTGCCGGAATCCAGCCACCACTCAGCGGCAGCGTGACTCTGAATGGAATAGATATCCGGCAATTTTCCGCGCGTGAGCTGGCGCAGCAATTGAGCATTGTGCTGACGGAGCGGGTCGATGTTGGCCTACTGACGGCGTATGCCTTAGTCGGGCTGGGACGGCATCCGTACACAAGCTGGTCGGGCACACTCAGCGCGCATGATGAAGCGGTGGCACAATGGGCATTGCAGGCGGTTGGCGCGGAAGCGTTAGCGCAGCGTTATGTGGGTGAACTAAGCGATGGTGAACGCCAGAAAGTGATGATTGCGCGAGCATTGGCACAGGAACCGGCGCTTATGCTGCTGGATGAACCGACCGCTTTCCTCGACCTACCGCGCCGTGTCGAAATGATGAGTCTGCTGCGGCAACTGGCGCATCAGACGGGCAAAGCGATTCTGCTATCCACACATGATCTTGATCTGGCGCTGCGCAGTGCAGATCGCATCTGGCTGCTGCCTGCCGGTGGACGCTTACAGGCGGGTGCGCCAGAGGATCTGGTCTTAAGTGGCGCCTTTGCCGAGGCTTTCCGCAGCGAGGGGGTCGATTTTGATATGCAAACCGGGTCGTTCAGAATTCACGGTGCGACTGGCGGACGGGTGGTGGTCAGCGGTGAAGGTGTAGCGGCGGTGTGGACACGACGCGCCCTGGAACGTGCGGGATTTATCACTGAACAAAACGGCAGTCAGCCGCTGGCCGAGGTGGAGGTCCTGGCGGGCGAAAGTCCGCAGTGGCGCATGAATATCCACAGAAGCACACAGGATTTTTCCACGATTTACGCGTTGATTGAGGCTTTACGCGCTAGAGTGGACGCGAAGCAATTGCATCCACGTGAAATGAATGAACATGAGGGATCGAATTAAATGACCGATAATCTGCATGAAACCCGCAAACGTCCGAAACGTGGGCTGGTGATTGTGAATACTGGTGATGGCAAAGGCAAAACGACGGCAGCGCTGGGTGTGCTGCTGCGTGCCTGGGGGCGCGGCATGCCGGTGTGTATGATTCAGTTTCTGAAGCATGAAACCGGTAGTTGGGGTGAAGTGCGGGCCGCGGCAAAACTGGGTATTGAGCTGATCAAAACCGGGGACGGCTTCACATGGACATCCAAAGATATGGACGAAACCCAAGCCCGAACGCTGCATGGCTGGCAGATCGCGCAGGAAAAAATCGCCAGTGGGAATTATGATGTCATCGCGCTGGATGAATTCACCTATCCGCTGAGTTTTGGCTGGATTGATACGCAAGGTGTAATCGACTGGCTGAAGGCGAATAAACCCGCTGAAACGCATCTGATTATCACCGGGCGCAATGCCCCGCCAGAACTGATTGAATATGCTGACCTGGTTACGGAAATGACGAATATCAAACACCCCTATGATTCGGGCATTCAGGCGCAGGCCGGGATCGAGTTTTAATGGCCTTGTATCTGACACTCGTGCGTCACGGTGAAACTGACTGGAATGTGCAGCAGCGCTATCAGGGCAGCGCGGATCAACCACTGAATGCCAATGGTGAAGCCCAGGCGCGGCAGTTATCTGCGAAGCTCAACGGGGCGGAATACGATCAGATTTACAGCAGTGATCTGGTGCGGGTGCAGCAGACTGCGCGGCTGGCACTGAATGACAGCACGCTTGAAGTCACCCTGGATGAGCGGCTGCGCGAGATCGACTTTGGCAAATTTGAGGGTCTGACCTATGACGAAATTCAGACGCAATTCCCTGAAGAACTGACGACATGGGAAGCGAATCGTGACCAGAACACGCATGGCGGTGAGCGGTTGATTGACGTGGTAGCGCGGGTGAAAGATTTTCTGGATGACGTGCGCGAACGGCATGTGGATGAAAAGGTGCTGATCTTCGCGCATGGCGGGACGATTGGCATGCTGCTGGCGCTGGCTTTGGGCGCGCCTCCACGCAAGTGGTGGCAGTTCCGGCTGGCGAACACCGCCGTTTCGCAAATCTCATTATATGATGAGGGGTCAGCTCTGGTACGCTTTAATGATGTAAGCCATCTTATCGAAAAACAGGATTGAAGCTTGTCAAAAAACACCTTATATCTCATCGTGGTAAGCTTGCTTGCCTTCAGGCTATTGGCTGTTCAAAATACTGAAGCTCAAACACCCTTTATAGACTTAGAAGATCTTCAGCAAATCACTGCAACAAACTTAGAAAACATCACAGAGTTAGGGTCAGTTGGTCAGGGTGGTATTGGCGATCTTCAATGGTCACCTGATGGTCAAACACTTCTGGTGAGTAACAATTATGGTGTCTGGTTGCATGATGCTGAGCAGGTTGATGCTGCGCCGCGCTTTATCGATGAACCGAAACCGGAAGTTTTGCGATTTTATCCAGATAGTTCTCATCTGATCACATGGCAAATTAACGATAGTGGCAACTACGTAGAAAGTAGCGATCCTTATCGTGCATGGGATGTAGAAATGGGCGAACAAATTGAAGATCATTTACTTGAAGAAGGTAATGATTACTGGCGTTACTGGGTAGCTCAAATTGATATGGGGCCGATTTCCCGAGCAGAAGACCGGATTAGTTTTTGGGATATACAAACCGGGAAATTAATTAAGCACCATGCTTTTGGGCGTGGCATAGATCTCTCTTACAGCCGAGATAACAGTCTGTTGCTTGCTGAGCGTTCGAATAGTGAGGTTGTCATTTTTGATACTGCCAGTGGCGAAGTCGTGCGGGAATTGTCTATAGGCAGCCAACCCCTTTTATACAGCAGTATTTTAAGCCCCGATGGAAATCTGGTTTTAGTACAAGAGCAAGATCGTACGATTACGCTATACAGCCCATTTGACAATCAACCACCCCGCAGTCTATACACGGGTGATCTGATTTATAGTCCAATCCTCTTTACGCCCGATGGCCGTCACATCATTGCCCATCATAAAAGCCATGGTTCTGATGAAACGATACGTTTATGGGATGTTCAGTCTGGTGAACTTCTCTATACGCTCAATTTTGAAGAGGATAATCGCCACAATTTTGGTTTATATACAAGTAATGAATTTTTTAACCGGATCAGTTTAGGTACGGGTGAAATACTTTTGTATGACCTCCAAACCGGGCTGCAAAAATCTGCCATTACAACCAACCAGGAACTCCTGAGTTATAGATTCACCTCTCAGGCTGACCGTTTGGCAGCTTTTAACAGTGACGGTCGCTTAAGTATCTGGGATACTACCACCGGAACCGAAATTGGCAGTACAGATCGTTATTATCCTGTGGGTGGGGTGAAAGCTGTTAGCCCAGATAATCAGTTTTTGCTGACTGAAACCTCTGAAACTTTAAATTTATGGGATATACCAACCGGAAATATCATCGAAACGTTTCCTTATACTTTTGATTATAACGACCCTCCTTTTACTACCGCCGAATTCAGTCCAAACGGGGCTTATTTCGCGGTCAATGGCACAGGCGTTTATGATGTTATTAGCCATGAATTGGTTTATAGACTTCCAGAACCCGCCTGGGATATCGCTTTTAGTCCGGACAGCAGCCTGGTAGCCGCAGCTTATGGACACCAATTTCCGTCCGGTACTGAAACCGCAACAGCGGTGCCGATTATAAAGTCCATTCAACTAATCGATATCAACGCGCAAAAGGTGGTTATAGAGATTCCGGAACCGTATGGCTACGGAGGTGGTTTTATAGCTGTAGCATTTAGCCCAAATAGTGAGCTATTGGCTGGATACCGGGACGATATCTCTATATGGAATATCAGTAGCTTAGAAACAGGTGACCAAGAACCACTCTTACTGTTACCCACTGAAAAATCAGTGAGCGATCTTGCCTTTAGCGCAGACAGTTCGTGGTTAGCTGCCAGTTATGAAGTCAGACATTTTGGTGGGGATGGTTACAGTTTTTACATCCCTCCACCAGCATCAGCCTGGAATCTGGAACGAATTATAGCTTTAACTTCGGATGAAGCTGATATCGAAGCAGACCTAAACTTTTGGGGCCACCTAAGCATCAAACTGCCAACTTGCTATGATACCTGTGAAAGTGTCAACTACTCGGTGACGGATGCAGATAGCATCGATTACAGTTATGACGATAGTTTTGTGGCGGTCGATGCTGGGGGATTAGCGATCCTATTTGATCCAGAAACAGGTCTGGGATTTGGCTATCTGGCAAATCAATACAGTTTGTCTCTGTCACCCGATAGCCGACTGATTATCTCGAATGGAGACGATGGACGCTTACATTTCTGGGGCGTACCCAAAGGATAAATCATAATGAATTTACCGACGATTCCCCCGCTGAATAGCGATGCACAGCAGGCCGCTGCTGACCGACAGGCACGGCTGACCAAACCCGCTGGCGCACTGGGCCAGTTAGAAGCGCTCTCCATCCAACTGGCTGGCATGACCGGACATCCGGACTGGTTGCCAATGCGCCGCTCGATTATCGTCTGCGCGGGGGATCATGGCGTGGTCGCGCAAGGTGTGAGCGCCTATCCGCAGGTGGTCACACAGCAGATGGTGCTGAACTTTCTGAGAGGCGGCGCGGCGATTAATGTGCTGGCGAAGCAGATGCGCGCTCGTCTGACGATTGTGGATGCCGGGGTGAACGGCACGTTCAAACCACGCCCTGCGCCGCTGATCCCGGAATTTAATCCGAATCCGCACGAGCCGGTTTTTATCCAGCGCAAAATCGCCAAAGGCACCGCAGACTTTACAGAAGGCGCGGCTATGAGCGCGGAACAGGCCACGCAAGCCATTCAAAGCGGGCTGGATATTATTCAGAGCGAAATCCGGCGCGGACTGGATATTCTGATGGTTGGTGAAATGGGCATCGGCAACACCACCAGCGCCAGCGCGATTATCGCGGCGTTAACGGGCAAGCCCCCTGCCGAGGTGACCGGACGCGGCACCGGGGTAGATGACGCGGCATTGGCGCATAAAATCGACGTGATCGAAAAAGCCTTAGCGCTGCATGCCCCGGCGGATGTTGACACACTGGCGAAAGTTGGCGGGTTAGAGATCGGCGTGATGGCCGGGTTGATGCTGGGTGCGGCATCCGAGCGGGTGCCAGTGGTCATTGATGGGCTGATCAGCACAGCAGCGGCGCTCATCGCGCAGCAGCTTGAGCCGGACGTGACGCATTATCTGATTGCCGGCCATCGCAGCGCGGAGCCGGGACATATTGCCGCGCTTGAAAAGCTGGGGCTTACCCCCCTGCTTGACCTGGGGATGCGGCTGGGTGAAGGCACCGGGGCGGCACTGGCGCTGCCAATTATCGAGGCGGCCATGCGCACCCTGCAAGAAATGGCGACTTTCGACAGCGCCGGAGTCAGTCCCAATGATGCTGGCTGATCTGCGCACCGCCTTTGCTTTTTTAACGGTGCTGCCCGTGGGTTATCCCGAAGGCAACCAACCGGGACGGGCTTTTGCCTATTTTCCGCTGCTCGGCCTGCTGATCGGCAGCGTGATCGCTGGCGTGGCATCCCTCAGTTTTTTACCGGCGGATGTGGTCGCATTTCTGGCACTGGCGACGTGGGTGATTCTCACGGGTGGGCTGCATCTGGATGGCTTTGGCGATAGCTGTGATGGCTTACTGGCGACGGTGGAGCCGGAACGTCGGCTTGAAATTATGAAAGACCCCCGCGCTGGTTCATGGGCGGTGGTGGGTCTGGTGTTATTGTTATCAGGCAAATGCGTGACTCTGCGCCAGCTCAATCCGCTGTGGTTGGTGATTCCGCCGGTGATGGGACGCTGGGCGATGGTCATGGCGGCGTATGGATTTCCGTATGCGCGGTCAAGTGGCATGGGAGCCTATTTCCGGCAGGGCTTGGGGCGGACGCAACTCATCATGGCGACGGTCAGCAGTCTGCTGGTGGTGCTGGC
>JBBSQD010000062.1:0-25464 GCA_038258185.1 Aggregatilineales bacterium
ATCCTGCCCAAAATCCTGATAATAACGGACGTAGAGCGGGAAGTGATCATAGCCCCAGGAGCCACCCGGCAGCGATTCAATTTCGAGATGGGTAAAGTTGCCCATTTCGGGACGATTGCCCAGTTCCGGGTCATATTCCATCAGCAGGCGGCTGTTATAGAAGATGCCCATGTCCGCGTTTTTCGCCTTGATGGCGCTGGTGCAACGCTGCATAAAGCGTCGTTCCAGCGAGAGCATATAGCGATTTACCGCGTCTTCATCGTCGATATTAATGCCATCCGCCACCAGTTGCTTGAGCGTCTCGGTATTGACCGATGGCCCGCCGATGTAGCGAGTGATGTCGATAAAAATTTCGGCCACGTCGTACAGATCCATCACTTCTTCGATCTGCGCGATGACATAATCGCCATAACCGGTGTTCATGTCCAGATTTTTCCAGCCCGGTTTGAGCGGGGTGTGCGATGGCCCGGCGGCTGTGCCGGACGGCAGAATCTGCCGCCATTCCGGGTGAGTCTCCCAGGCGAGTTCGTCCCAGGTGACAGTGGTATAAGCCCCCACGCGGATACCCGCTTCATGACAGGCAGCCACCATCTCACCCAGCAGATCACGATTGAGGCCGGGATGAACCGTGCCAATCTGGGTGGGATAATAACTATAGCCGTGATGACACTTGGCGAAGACCGTCACGGAGTTGACATGTCCGGCTTGCAGCGTGGCGATAAACTCCGCGGCGTTAAAGTCCACGCCAATGTCGGGGATGTGGGGTGACGTGTGAAAGTCGAGATGGACCTGGCGAAAAGGCAGTTCAGTCATTTTATCAATCCATAAGTAATCAAAAATATTCGCTTATGATTGTACTGTCTTCTGTTAGGGTTCCCCATAACCACCCAGGGCAATCACATTAAAATAGTGAGAGTGATATTGAACTCTAATGACCCCTCCCCAGCCCTCCCCGAATTCGGGGAGGGAGTCAGAAATGGCGAGTACAAAGTCTCCCCTGAATTCGGGGGAGATTTAGAGGGGGTTGAAAGATCAGTAGGGTTCACTCATCATCATTTCGCAATTTGATGCGATCACCCTGCATAACCACCTTTATACTTTGAGTGAGCTAAATCATACTCAGGATTTCACCATGAAAATTAAAGCCTCTGATCTGCGACGTATCCTGGAGATTATCCTTACATACGAGGAAGAAATAGGAAACACAGAATTTGAGATTGATGTTGATTACTATTGGCATATTCCTAAAGAGATCAGATACGATCCATATTCCGAACCTGAACCAGCAGATTTAACCCTGGGTCAACTCACGTTTGATTGGGAAGAATTGGAACGCTTACAGGCCGATGAGTCGCGGGCGATAGGGTACTGTCTGGCCTGGCTTGGGCAAATTCTGATCGCTATTGGTGAAGAATACCCATAAAACTTCATATGGATTAGGCTTCCCCAAAGGGAGAAAATCGCAACTTAGCGATTGAAAACATCCTCTACAGCGAGGCTGAAACCAGGAAGCAAATCACCGCCGCTGAGCGTGTCCGTAGCACTCAGAATTTGCGCGGATTGGCCGGGGGCGTGGATTTCGATCTCTTTGGCATCCGGCAGCACTACCCAAACGATGGTGCCTGCTGCCAGATAATTGGTCAGCTTAATGCGCAGGCTGCGCTCATCATCGGTTGGGGACATGACTTCAACAGCCAGATCAGGAGCCAGCGGATTATAAGCCTGCTTCGAGGCTTCGGGCTGGCGCTTATAAGTAATTAAGGCGACATCAGGAATATAGCGCTCTGCGCCCACCACATAGCCACCATCTGCACCGGTCACGCGGCCTATACGCTGTTCGTCTGCGAAAAACAGCAGCTTTGCGCCGATATACATCGCGATCATGGACGAATAATTATTTGAAACCACCTCAATAATTTCTCCCGCCACGAGTTCTAACCGGCGTTCAGCATTCTCCGGCAATTGGGTGATGTGCTCAAAGTCTTCAGTTGTGTAAAGTTTCCTGTGGACAACCATAAATCACCTCGTCAACTGCTCTCATTGTAGCACATATCACCCCTGTAATTTTGCACCTATCCCAGGCGTTGCGCGCTGACCGCACCGGGATGCGTCCCGTTAAGCAGCAGATCCACCGCGCGTTCGGCAGTGCCAGCCCCCATCGCCAGCCCATGCCCGTGAAAGCCCACCGCAAAACCGACGCGGGACTTATCCGGCAGGGTGCCGACCAGCGGCAGACCGTCCACACTGAAGCCCATGATCCCCGCCCAACGGCGTTCTATCGGCTCGGTGACATCCGGGAAGCGCTCATGCAGGTAATTTTCCAGCACACGCTGCACCGGATCAGTAATGCGGTCATCGGTGGTATCATTTTCCAGCGGCTTATTCTGCTTGCGTCCACCACCGATCAGCAGACGGCCATCAAACGTCATGCGATAATACATATAGCCGTAATCGCTATAGCCGCAAGTGTTCATCACCGGGCCATTTTTCAGCGGTGCGGTAGCGATGCACTGGGCGCGAGTGGGAATCACCTTGCCGACAAAATACGGGTCGATCAGCGGTGAATAGGCATTGGTGCACAGCAGCACATTGCGCGCATGGAAAATAAACTGGCGCGTTTTGACCGTGACATAGTCCGGCGTGTCCTGCGTGATCTGGTACATTTCGTTATTGGCGATCAGTTCCGCGCCACTCTGCTTAAAGATGGCCTGCACCATCTGATACGGCTGGACGGCGGCGTCCTGCGGCTGCTCGATGACAGCATGGTAGCCGCGTCCGAGTGGGTCTTTTTGCTCATAGTGGATGTGGATGCCATCGGCTTCCAGTGCACGGGCGGCCTTTTCCAGTTCGTGTGCTTCTTCGGCACTTTCCGCCAGCAGCATGGAGCCGCAGTTGTCCATCTGCACATCACCCTGACGGGCGAAATGGCGCAAATGACCATGAGTCGTGCGGCTGAGTCCCCACATCTCGCGGACGACCTCAATCCCATATTCCTCAATGGCCTGATGATAATAGGTGTCCAGCCCGGTAATCATAAAACCGGCGTTGCGGCTGCTGGCCCCCAGCGCGATATCGCGCATTTCGGTGATGACCACCTCACGCCCGGCCTGACCTGCGAAATAGGCAGCGGAACAACCGACCAGCCCCGCGCCGATAATCAGAAAATCCACGTCACGCACAGGCTGATTGCCATCCGCCTGCCAGATCGAAACCGTCATAATGCAATGACCTCATTCAGATAAAGTTGCCGCTACAGCATACCGCGTGTCTTTAAGGATGTGCAATGACCAGCCGAACGGAAATACGGCTGGTCTCAAATCCATTTCAAACGGGAACGCCGGTTTCTTCCCGCCACAGTACCTTTGCACAACCTGTGCTTTACTGCTATCCTTATTTTTTGGACACAGAATTTGGAAAGATTCTTCTGAGGTTACGTTGGTCAAATACTTACGTTTTGCGCTGATCAGTGTGTTCGGGATATTAGCGGCCTGTACAGGAGCCAGCCAGGAAGCCTTACCGGCAACCGCGACGCTGGCGCCGATTGTCAGCATGACTCCGCGTTTTACCGCCACACCCGTCTCCACACGTACACCCCTGCCTACTTTTACATTGACTCCATCGGAAACACCGGTTCCGCCAACTCCGTCCAACACCTGGACACCTTCGCCAACCCCGCCCGTGATCGGCATTATCGCGTCGATTGACACGGTCAATGTGCGCGAAGGGCCGGGGACGACTTTCAGCGCCTTTGTCGCGCTCCCCCCCGGCACACGGGTGGAAGTGCTGGGTCAGAGCGCCGATGGCCGCTGGCTGAATGTCAAGCTGGAAGACAACCGCGAAGGCTGGGTGTCTGACCGGCTGCTGCGTTTACAGGAAACGGCGACTGCATTCCCGACGGTCACGCCCACGGTTGACCTGACCGCTGTCGCGCAGGGAACTGTTTTCCCAACCGCGATTTTAGGCGGTGGCACAATTACGCCGACGCCACCCGGCTCGGTGATTTCGCCCACGCCGGTCAGCGCGAGTTCCGCGGATGAAGACGAGGCAGTCGCCAGCCCAGAAGGCAGCCCAACGTCATTCCTGCCGATTATCGATGTCGACGCCATTAACCTGACGGCAACCGCGTTAGCGGGTGGTGTGGTCGCGCCGACGCAGGTGCCGACTGATCGCGTCCTCAATACGCCGGTTCCCGGTCAATCGACTCCGGCAACAGGTGCTACTGCGACCCTCCCCGGTGGAGCCGGTCAGCAGGGCAACACATCGACCCAACAAGGTGTGGATGTGCTGGCTTACTGCGATAATCTGGCGTTTGGTGAACCGCCACCGACCACGCTGGCCGCTGGTTCCACGATTGATATCTGGTGGAGCTGGTTCGCGCGTACCGAGCAACAGGTGCGCGATCACCTGAATAATGTCAGTTATCAGGTGACGATTGATGGCATTGCGCTGCAAAATCTCGACCTGTATCGCCAGCGCATCCGTCAGGAGAGCGACGGCAATTATTATGTTTACTGGTATGTTCCCGCCGGCCCGTTAACCAGCGGTCAGCACAAGATTGATTACCGCGTGACGTGGAGTTCGTCCATCAGCGATGGCTATGATACGTTTGGCCCCGGTACGGGTAACGTCCAGCAAAGCGGAAGTTGTACGTTTACTGTGCGATAGCCTTCACCCCTTGCCCCTCTCCCGCTGCTACGTGGGGAGAGGGGGATTTTTTCAAGTTCACCATCAACGCTAAAGCAGCATGTTGCGGCGGGCGATTAGCGCCTGAATAATTTCGCGGTCGGCTTTGCCGAAGCTGTACTGCTCCAGATCGGCGGGTTTGACCCAGGCGAAATCACGCACGCCGATGGTCTGTGGCGGGCCGCTGGCATACTGGCAGGTGAAGGCGTGCAGCGTGATTTTGAAGTGCGTAAAGGCGTGTTTGACCACCGTAAACAATTCACCAACTTCCACCTGAATAGCTAATTCTTCCTGCAACTCGCGCTTGAGACATTCCTCCAGTGTTTCGTCGGCTTCCTGCTTGCCACCGGGGAACTCCCACAGGCCACCGAGTAAACCATCCAACGGGCGTTGGGCGATCAGCAAAAAGCCGCGTTCATTCCAGATGATGCCAGCCGTCACGTCATAATGTGGGGTGGGGGCACGTCTGGTTTTGACAGGACGCTCTGCCTGAGTGCCATGGGCATAGGCGCGGCAGTGGCGCTGAACGGGGCAGGTTTCGCACAGTGGATTGCGCGGTTTGCAGACGGTGCGCCCCAATTCCATCAAAGCCTGGTTGTAATCCCCGGCGCGATTATCCGGCAGCCAGTTTTCGGCCAGCTTCCATAACTGTGCTTTGGTGTTGGTCTGGGTGACATCGGCTTCAAGGTCAATCAGGCGGGAGAAGACACGGATCACGTTGCCGTCCAGCACGGGGGCGACCTGACCGAAAGCGATGCTGGCGATAGCCCCGGCGGTATAGCGTCCAATGCCGGGGAGCTGCTGCAAACCTTCCGCCGTGGTGGGGAAAATGCCGCCGAGGTCATGAGCGACGATCTGCGCGGCGCGGTGGAGATTGCGCGCGCGGCTGTAATAGCCCAGCCCTTCCCACTGTTTGAGCACATCCTCAAGCGGTGCATCCGCCAGACTTTCGACCGTAGGGAAACTGGTGAGGAAGCGCTCGTAATAAGGAATGACGGTATCCACCTGCGTCTGCTGAAGCATGATCTCCGACAGCCAAATGGCGTAGGGATTGCTGGTGCGTCGCCAGGGGAGATCCGCTGCGGCGTGGTCGTACCAGCTTAGTAAGTCCGCCGCGAGTTCAGGGTTCTGTGACATGGTTTCTCAATCATTGGTGTCTGTTGATGCCTCAACTATACCGCAGGCGGGTGGTTCGTCTCCAGTTGATAGTCGAAAGTCATAGTTCCGAGTGCTGAGTCAAAGATTCAACGCAAAGGCGCTAAGACGCAAAGTTTAATTTGATGGCTTATTGCCGCTGCCGCCGAGGGGGGTGCGGCGGCAATGGCAAGAAAGTCGTTAGTCTCTAGTAGTAAGTCTTTAGTAAAGTGCTGAGTTCCGAGTGCTGAGTTAAAGATTCAACCTCCTGAAAAGCAAAGGGATAAAAGCAAAGTTAAATTTGATGATTTGCTGCCCATAGGAACTTCCTTCGGTCGCTGCTGCTGCGCGAAAAAAATGTGCGCAGCAAAAAGGTGAGCCAAGCGGACAACGCGGGCGTTGTCCCTACAATAGAATAGCATGAGGTGCGTGACGCAGGGTGGACAGATGTCCGGTCATCTGTCCCGTTTTTGGAGATGATTGGTTTACGAGGCTTTTTCGGGCTGGGCACAGTCGGGATAGGCGGTGACGGTTTTGCTTCTGCGCCCACCAAAACTGCTTTTCAGGGATTGATAGACCCGACCCAATACCGGTCGCGGCCAGATTTTCCATCGGGGCTCGCCTTCGCGGTGATCTTCAAGCAGTTCGCGGATACGCTCTTCGTGCATAACTTTGGTGAGGTTGCTCCATCCAAAATACATGATTATGCTCCTGTCTTTGCGGCTTGCTGCCGGACTGTAAAATGACAAAGTGAAACTGACCGGAGTCGATAGAGACTCGGTTGCGGTGGTGACCGGTATCGGTTATTCAGGGTTGCCGGGAATTAACTTACAGTCTTCATAAGGCTTCCTCCAGCCCGCTGTTGTTGTGATAGAAACAGTCTACAATTTCGAGCGCGCTCTAAGTCAAGCCCTCAATTTTTAAGCCTGTGAGATTATTTGATTATACAATACTTTCGACTAAAATAGAACATACGATCTAATCCCAGTATCCACAGGAGAACCAAAATGGCCGACAATTTTGCATTGGAACAGTTCCCGATTCTGAGTATGTTGTATGCTACCGAACCGCACCCTGATGACGCGCCAGCTTTAGATTTATTTGGGCAGTTCGTAGGCACATGGGATATGCGCGTGTCCTTTTTCGATGAGCACGAAAAGCAGATTTTTAACGGCAATGGCGAATGGACATTCGCCTGGATTTTAGATGGCCGCATGATTCAGGATGTTCTGACGTATGCCCCATTAGATGATCCCGACGCGAATGTCCCCGGTAAGCGGCGGATTGGCACCTCTCTGCGCCATTATCACCCTGATACCCAACAATGGGATGTGGTCTGGTTCGGTGCGACCAGCCACACAGTCATCAGCTTCAAAGGCGGCCAGGTGGACAGCGACATCCATCTGGCAGGCATAGAAGCTGATGACGCGCTCCTGAAATGGCAGTTTACGGACATCACCGAACGCTCGTTTCAGTGGCAGGGTTTCATTTCGACGGATCAAGGCTCAAGCTGGCGCATGGAACAGGAAATGTATGGTCAGCGCCGGGTATGAGCATTGCGGACAACGCGGGCGTTGTCCGTACAAGATGCAGAAAATTGCGATTAATCAGCCAGTTTGATGGCGACTTCAGTGCGCCAGTTGGCCGGATCGGGATCGTCGTCGGGGCCATCGAGAAAGTATTCCACGCGCGAGGCGAAGGCGTGACCGGCGGGCACGTTCCAGGCGTCCCACTCCATGCCCTGCTCTTTCGCCCAGCCGATCAGCACGGAGTTGCCTTCAATCCCCTTGGCGACATCGGTATAAATGAGGCTGGCATAACGTCCCGCCGGGATTACATCAGCTTTGACACGGCCACTGCTGGTCAAGCCTGCCGCAACCGGCCAGCCCACTTCGATATCCATGTCACCTTCCATGTTGATGACATGGTAGCGGATGAAGGGAATACCGGTCTGAGCAGCACCCTGCTCGTGCAACCATGCCTCAGTTTCATCAAGCAACTGCGGGATTATATTGGGCAATTCGTGATGGGGTATCTGGGTACGAATGCCGACAGTCGGCTGTTCCGGGCGATTTTCGATTTTCGGTTCAGTGGTATTCATGGTTAATCTCCTTTGTAGGGTCGGTAAAATATCGTAAATTCTGGCGCTGATGATCTTTTCCACCGGGTATTGAATCTCGGTGACGTAAGTGGGATTGTCGCGGCTAAGGGGCGCGGAATTGTAGAGATAAATCTCGCGGTCAGGGCCGACGATGCGATAGTCATGGGCTTCGATCCATGTTAAGACGGCCTCATGGGCTTCGTTGATGGTGTTATAGGAACCGTGATGCACGGTGGCGGCAACGGTGCAGGCGGGTAATTCCTCGACTTTCATGCGGCCATTATCCGGCACGCGGCAGCGCAGCATAAACGCGGCAGCGCCATCGACATCCCGATCTTTGAACTCGGTGTCGTACCACAACACCAGGGTTTGCCCCGCCTGGCCGGGATGTGGCCCCAGCGCTTCGGCCACATGCGGGCCAATGCCGTCATAAACTTCCTTAAAGAGGCTGCCCACGACGCTGTGATCCGGCAGGATGGTGCGTACCAGGGCGACCAGCAGCGGTTCGACCGATTTCAGCATCACGTCATAGGTGTTGATTTCGCGCTCGTGTTCAATCTGCTGCAGGCGCGCTTCCACTTCATGAAGCTGATTTTGCGCTTCTTCTAACTGCTGATTGATCTGGGCATGGCGCAGGGACAGCATGCCGCGCATCTGCTCGGTGGTCATGTCTTCGGTCAGTGCCGCGCTGATCTGCTCCAGCGAGAAGCCTAAACCGCGCAGCACCAGAATGCGATGCAGGAGCGGCAGTTGGCTGGCGGAGTAGTAGCGATAGCCGGTAAAGCGATCCACCTCCAGCGGCTTTAACAAGCCCATCTGATCGTAATAGCGCAAAGTGGGTACGGGCACCTGCGCGAGTTTTGAAAATTCACCGATTTTGAACATGCTCAACTGCCTTGCTGCTGTCGATATAATTGCAGTATAAACCCTCCAGCGGCTTGAGAGTCAAGACCACCTGTTCTAGGAAGTTATTGAGTTGAGATAAGATTATTCAGGGCGAATCACAATGGGACCGCAATTGCCATAGGAACACATTTCATCCATCGCATTGGTGCTAAGGCGCGTCTGCACACCAGTATTGATGTGAACAGCGACAAATGTACCGCCTGGATCACCTGCTTTACCTTCATAGTAAAGGATATGCTGGCTATCATTTGCCCAACCGATAAGCGAGTCACTTCCGTTGCCTGTCACTAAATGTTTATCTGTACCATCCGGCCTGATCACATAAACATCGCTAACACCTGCTGTCAACACATCAGAACCAAAGGCTGGTGATACACCATAAGCGATATGCTCACCATCAGGTGACCAGTAATGTGGAATGACATCATAACCAGACAAATCAACCACCCGATTCACGGCTGAAGTCTGCGTGTTTATGCTGTACAAACCCGAAATATCGTCATAGCTGGATACAAAAAGCACATCATCTGAGGAAGGTGATAACACCGGGCGATAAGCATTCGGAGGTGACTGGGTAAGTTGCTGAAAGTTTTCCTGATTTGCATCCAGCTTAAAAATTTCACCCCCCAGCTCCATCACCATGCTGGAATTATCATGGAGCCAGTCAGGATCACACGATGCGGCGCAATCGACCAGAAGCTCTCGTGTTTTTCCCGAATCAACATCCACAATAAAAAATGACCCTAACGTCGCTGCAATATAACGGCCATCAGGTGACCAGGTTAATGTCGTCTCAGAGGAAAAGTCCACTTTGCTCAACTGTCTGATTGTGCCGGTTGCGAGCTTCATAATATACAGGTGCGCTTCATTCCATGTCAGGTAAGAGTCACTGGACAGAAAAGCTATCTGTGTAGCGTCTGGTGACCATATGGGTTGCATTTCGAAGGTATCACTGTGGGTTATATTGACCGGATCACCTGAAAAATCGGTGATATAAATATCGCCACCAGAACCAAAAGCCACAGTAATCTCGATTGGCACAGCATCACTCTGAGTCGGTACAGTCAAAAAGAGTAAAAAAAATCCAAATAATAAAGAATTTGCCATCTTTGATCCTCGAAAACTATTCTTTCACGATAGTTACGGGTTTACTAAATATTTAAAGTTCCGGCAATCAATTGCTCCGCCACCGTTTGCCGGATTATAGAGCAATCCTGTAGCTATCGCATAAAGTAGCATACTAGTCGAACAGCAAAAGATCACACCCGCATTGTTATAAGTCATTCACGCACCTGAGAGTCAAGTCACCTGTTCTGGCAGATGTGATGCGATTTGCGACAATAACCCCTTTATATAAGGGGTTGTAAGGTCTTTTAATACAGGACTAAGATGTAAGTAGATTCAGCGTTGTGCAAACATATAGTTGCAGCCATCCAACAAACGCTGTTATGTCTTTGTAACGTAATCAATCGTTCACTGGCTATAAGTGAATTAAAACGTGATGGCATAGGGGATTTCATGAAAAATTTATAAATCCCCCAAGTTTAAATCGGCTAAATGCCATTATAATTAATATGCTGTAATATGTTTGCAGAAAGGTAGCTCTAAGATTTATGTGAGAATAACCATAGTTTCTCATCAGATTGATAGTCGCATATTATTATATGGATGCATGCACCATTAGGGGGTACAAATGTTCCGGAATAAATCTCGGCGGGTAACGATTGCCGCCATTCTATTGTGTTTATTTTTGCTGGGTATTATGCCTGTGGGGATCACATTGGGGCAGGAAGCAACCGAAGATCCCACCCAGATTACCCAGGAGCCCACCGCTGAAGTTACTGAAATTGTCACGGAGGCTCCCACAGAAGCACCAACTGCCGAGCCTACTGAAGCAGTGACAGAAGCGCCGACCGCCGAGGCGACTGAGGTTGTCACTGAAGTTCCCACCGAAGAAGCTACCGAAATTGTCACCGAAGAACCTGTCGCTACGCCTACTGAAGTGCCGACCGATATGTTCAGCGATAATTTCCAGGACGGCGACACCGCTGGCTGGCAGATCAGCGGCTGGCAAGTGGCGACTGACGGTGGCAACAGCTTCCTGATGTCCAGCGATACGGGTTCCATCGCGGCCATCGCTGGCGTGGATTGGCCGCATCTGCTGCTGAGTGCGCAGATCCGGGTGAATGAAGGCAGCAGCCTGCTTGTCAATATGCGCAACGGCGTGAGCATCAGTATTGATGCAGCGGGACAAGCCGATCTGCTGATTAATGGCGCAGTTGTCGCCGAGGGTACACCCGTGGGTGCGGCAAATAGCTGGCGTCAGTTGAATATCCAACTGCTGGGCAGCACGATTACAGTCGCAGTGGAGCGTGTCTTCCAGATTAATGCGGTCGAAGTCGGCCAGCCGGTAGCCGGTGCGCTGAGCTTCAGCAATGCGACGGGCATCGTCGCGATTGATGACGTCACCGTCAATAAACTTGACGAGCCGGTCAGCACCCCAGAACCTATCGCTACCGCTACGCCGGAAATTATTCTTGACCTGAATGAGACCGAACTGGGTCTGTTAGCGCAGGCGCAGGCCAACGGCACCGTGCGCGTGATTGTCGGGTTAAATCGCCGTTATGATCTGATCACAGGCACTGGTGACGAAGACGACACCCAGATGGGCGCGCAATTCCAACTGGCACAGCAGGGTCGTTCGGTGGTACTGTCCGGGTTACAGCAAACCAATGCCCAGGTACAGATTGCATCCGAGTCGCTGAACTGGGTGATTCCGTTTGTGGCGATGGAAGTCGACTCTGCCGGGTTGCAGTATCTCTTCACCGCACCGGAAGTCGCTTCAGTGGAAGAAGACCGCCAGCTTGAGATGCATCTGAACAGCAGTTTGCCGGTGATCGGCGCTCCTACCGTCCGAACCAATGGTTTCACCGGCGCAGGTCAGACCGTTGCTGTCCTGGATACCGGTGTGCAGGCTAACCACGAATTCCTGAACGGACGCGTGGTGGCGGAAGCTTGTTTCACAGTCTCATTCTGCCCCGGCAGTGCCTCTACAGCCTATGGTGCGGGGGCTGCATATCCATCACGGTGTATCCTCTATTATGGCGATAATGGGTGCAGTCATGGTACGCATGTTGCAGGCATTATTGCCGGTAACAATACCAGCCTGAGTGGTGGCGAGCCGCAATATGGTGTGGCCCCAGGCGCGAGCATTATTGCCGTGAATGTCTTTAGTTATGGCAGTAGTAGCGGGCCAGGGGCAAGTGATAGCAATATCATCAGTGGGCTCAATTACGTCTATAGCCAGCGCAATAACTTCAACATTGCCGCCGTGAACATGAGCCTGGGCACCAGCGACGGCTTTACCGGTAAATGTGATGTGCTGAGTCCAGCTATGGTTCAGGCGACCAAATTACTGAGTAAAGCCAAGATCGCCACGATTGTCTCATCCGGCAACAGCAATTATAGCAATGGTATCAGCTATCCGGCATGTCTCTCAACCGTCGTCAGTGTCGGCTCAACTACCGACGCAGATGCTGTTTCCTACTTCTCCAACCGTGCCAATTTCCTGAGTCTGTTCGCACCGGGGTCGTCGATTCAGTCCTCGGTGTTACCGGGTGCTTATGATTACTACAATGGCACGTCTATGGCCGCGCCGCATGTGGCCGGGGCTTATGCTGTCCTGCGCCAGATCGACCCCAATGCCAGCCTCAGCAAGATTCTGAGCACGCTGAAGTCAACCGGTGTAAAGATCACGATTTCTGGTGGAAAGAAGATCCCGCGCATCAATCTGGCGGCTGCCGCAGGCAAACTGCTGCCCAAGCTCAAGAAGATCAAACTGACTTCGCCAGCGAACAAATCGTTCCAGAACCAGACGGGTTATACTTTTGAGTGGCAAGCCGCTTCGGGCGCGGGACTCATCTCGTATGAGATCCAGGTCAGCAATGTCTCGAATTTCAGAACAATCAATTACACCACCACCATTACAGGCCTTTCGCAGTATGTAAGTGGATTTAGCGAAGGCCGCTGGTATTGGCGCGTCCGACCAAGTAATATGGCGGGTGATGGCCCTTGGAGTTCCAAAGGTTTGTTCACTCTCGACATGACTCCTCCGGGCGAAACGACACTCGTCAGCCCGGGTGATGGCGGAAGCGCTCCAACACGGCCTACACTGAAATGGGCGAAAGCGCAGGGAGCGAATCTATATCGCGTCCAGATCGACAATAACAGTAACTTCAGCAGTCCGGAAGTTGATAATTCTTCAATCAAGAACACCAGCTATAAAGCGCCGACTTTACCAGCTGGCACCTATTACTGGCGTGTGCTGCCATTAGACTCCGCTGGCAATAATGGCGGGTGGACAGCTTCTCGCAGCTTCATCATCAACTAAAAGTTTACGATCAGGGCGCGCAGCAATGTGCGCCCTTTTCATTTAATTCCCCTAATTCCTCCTGCAAAAGCGTTGGCCTCGGTCTAAGCCGGTAATGCCGCGTTACGGAAAAGTTCCTGGCCGCATCAAAGCGTAAACTTGTTTATTATCCGCAGACTTGCCATACTATGCTGGAAAATGATAGTTATGAGGATGGTGGCTGATGGCTCGTATATTCTTCATTGGCTTCACACTCTTGTTACCTGCGGCGGCAGTCTCCGCACAGGCGGTTGAAACTGGTGTGCGGATTGACCTGCTGAGTGTGGTCGGCGTGCTGCTGGCGCTCTGTGCCCTGGCGATTTATATCAACGCGAATCGGCGTCTGCACACGTTGGAGCAGCAGGCCGAGGCTGAGCGGCAAACACGTGCTGATCTGAGTCAGCAGCTTGACGCGGCACGGCAATCCGTGGTTGTAACGGAAGACCGCGCGAGTATTGAAGTCGCTGGCCTGAAGCATAGCCTCGATACCCTGCAAAAGCGCCTCACCGATATGGAAGCCAAATTGACAGCCCAGGGACATGAGATGGCCAACACGGTGCTGGCTAATTCGCTGCTGCCACTGGCTGAGCGTCAGTATCGCAGCAAGGATCTTAAAGGCGCGCTGGAAACCTACCAGCGTGCGCTGGCTTTCAGCCCGGCGAATCCGGCGATTTATTATCGACTGGGTTATATCCACACGCAGCGCGGTGACCTGGATAAAGCCGAGTCTTTGATGACCAAAGCGCTGATCCTGGACCCGGCTTTTACCCCGGCACGCGCGGGTGAGGGGTATATCTACCGGCGGCGGGCAGAGCAGGACCCACGCGGCAAAGTCCGCGACAGCAACCTGTTTGCGGCGGAGTCACGGCTGCTGACCGCCTTGTACAGCGCCCCAAAGCTGCTGAATGAAGAGGGCGAATCGTGGTGGTGTACGCTGGGCGGGATGTATCGGGATCGCGGTCTGTTCAAAAAAGCGGTAGAGGCCTATCGCAAAGCCGCGCAGATTACGCCCTATTCGTCTTATCCGCAAATTCATCTGGCCTTGTATCAGGGCATGGATGAAGATTACGAAGCGATGCAGCAGACTTTCCGTGAGGCGGAACGGCTGGCACGGCAGCAGATTATGACCAACCCGGATGATTATGCGTATTATGCTGATCTGCTGGTGGCGCGGCTGGGGCTGGGCAAAATTCAGGAGGCGGAAGATACGCTGAACACTGTCCTGAAAATCCTGCCGCATGATCTGGTGTATGCTGTGCCGCAACTGGTGCGCAATCTGGAAAAGCTGGCCTCGGTGATGCCGGAGGGCAGTTCGCATGTTGAAGATACGATCGAGCATATCCGGCAATATATGGGTGAGCGCAAGCAGTCTGAAGAGAGTGTCAGCCTGAACAGCCAGAGTTTTGTCATAGCGTTTGAGGGGAGCCTGCCAGCTTTATCCACGCGGGTTTCGATTCAGGATAAGCTGGCTGACGTGGCGAAAGCGATTGACCTGACGGAACCGCGCCCGACGATTGTCATTCTGGGTGGGGCGATGGATATGACATCGGACGACATGCAGGATACCCGCGCGGTGATTGCGGATGGGTTAATCCCGTTTGTGCAGAATAACAATGTCGCGGTGATTGACGGTGGCACCGATTCCGGCGTGATGCATCTGCTGGGCGAGTCCCGAAGCAAGCATGTGGCGACTTTCCCCCTGATCGGAGTCGCGCCGATCAATCTGGTCAAATTTGCGGGACATGATAATCCCGATGGGTATGATCTGAATAGCGGACACTCGCATTTTCTGCTGACTGGCGAAGGCGACTGGGGTGATGAAACCGACACGATGGTGCAGTTTGCCTTTACGCTAACCGGTCAGGGGAAGTATCCCGGTCTGGTGCTGGTGATTAATGGCGGCGCAATTGTGCGGCAGGAAGTTTACCGCCTGACGATTACCGAACGCCTGAAATTCCCGATGGTGGTGCTGGAAGGCAGCGGACGCTTTGCCGACACGCTGGCCGAAGTCTATAAAACCCGTGAAACGGATGATGATGAACTGCGCGAAGTGATCACCAAAGGCAATATCGAACTGGTTTCGGTCAAGCATGGGGCGCAGGCGCTGGTGCGCCGCTTAAATGAAATCCTCGCTATACCGGCCCCAATGCCTGAATAAATTTTAGGGGCATGAAACGAATAGCCTGTATGCTGAAAGTGTATTTTAGGGAAAGATCTCATCACATGCGCAATTTCATCTGCTTGATTTTACTCTTCGTCCTGCTGGCCGTACCGGTTGCTGCGCAGGATGAGACACAGGAAGCATCCCCGGCAACGGGAACGGTTACAGAGGCGGATGCTGTGCTGGCAACCGCACAGGCCTTAGTCGCCACAACGGAAGCGCGGATGAACAGCATTGAAGAATCCGCTGTCCGGGTGGATAACGGCGTGAATATGGCATTTAATCTATTGGGGCTGTTCGAGGCGATTGGCTTTCTGGTGACGGTGGCTGCGGGTGTGGCGGCGCTGGTCGGTATCCCGCGTTTTATCTCCGCGCAGAACGAATTGCAGGAGGCGCGGAAGCGGTTTGACGAAGAAATTGACGCATCCCGCAAGCGGCTGGAGCATGAGGCCGCCGAAAACGAGCAGCAGCTCAGCGCGTTACGGGCAGAGCTGAAACAATCGACGCGTAACGAAACGCTGGCGCTGTCGTTTTTGCCGCTGGGCGAAAGTCAGTACAAGTCCGGCGATTTCAAGGGCGCGTTGAGCATGTACGGTCGTGCGCTGGAACTGGATGGTAACAACCCGATCATCCGCTATCGCATGGGTTATGTGTATACGCAGTCCGGCCAGTTGGAAGAAGCCGAGAAAAATCTGAAGCTGGCGCTGGATATCGAGAAGGATTTTGCACCGGCGCTGGCGGTGCTGGGTTATACCTACCGGCGGATGGCGGAACGTATGGACGAAGGTGTTGAGCGCGATCTGCTGAATAATCAGGCGGAACAGCAGCTTTTGCGGGCGCTGGCCCTATCGCCAAGACTGGTAGATGATGATGGCGAGTCGTGGTGGGGTTCGCTGGGTGGATTGTACCGGCGGCGTGGTCAGGTTGACCAGGCGATTTATGCTTACACCAAAGCCGGTGAAGTCATGCCGAATTCGTCGTATGCGTTTAGTAATCTGGCGCTGCTGTATATGCAGAAGGGCGAGGCCAAGAATATGATTGATACCTATCGCAAGGTGGAGCAACTGGCGATCGGTGAGATTCAGGCCAATCCGGATAATTACTGGGCGAATGCCGACTGGCTGACGGCCAGCCTCGCTTTGAATAAGCTGGATGAAGCCGAACGAGCGCTGATGGCGGTGTGCACGACCGCCCCTGCAGATTCGTCGTATGCGCTGGAAAGCCAGATGGACACAATGGGTCGGCTGGCGAAAGCGCTGGAACCGGAACATGCGCGGGTGGTGCAGACCTATATTGAGCGGCTGGCGGTCTTTACCGAGGAATCGCGCACCAAGCAGCAGGCGATTGTGGAAAAAGAAACGCAGACCAAGCTGAAAGCCGTTCAGATTTCCGAGTAGATTACCGGGGATTGAGAAGTCAAATTGCGTAATTGCTTTTCCCCTCTATCCCCCGCCCTTTCTCCCACAAGGGGAGAAAGAGAGCTTTTTAGACGCTTTAAGTCCCCCTCGCTACCTGTGGGTGAGGGGAAGCGATATTATCTTTTCAAATGGCTTCTGAAGCGGCTATATTTCAGAAGAGTCCAGTGCAGCAAACTGGCCTTTAGCTGATTTCAGGCTTCATTCGCTGGCGGGCTAAAACGGCTTTCGCTTCTTCAACCGTCCCGGCAAACATGAAAAGGGAAGTCTCAAACTTCTCTTTTCCGCGGTAGGCCGTTGACACCACACTCAGGAAGCTGCGAATGACCAGGGGTAAGCCGACAAATACGACCTTCATGACATGGGGATGTCTGTTCTGTGTGACGCGTTTGAAGTGATAGGATGCGCCGGAGGGCGGGAACCCACCTTTGCGAATATCAATTACAATGTAAACAGCAGACGTCACATCCTGAAGCATCACATCCATTTCAGCATAGGCGGCATAGAAGTCATTCCATGTCCAGGGACGCTCATAAGTCATGAGTATGATGCTCTTGTCTTCGTCTTCCCAACAAATATTAATCCCCATTACGGTTAGCTCCAGAGTGATGCGTAAAGTACAATCGATGATAAACCAGTAAAAGGCTGTTTAACCTTACACAGCATTGTATATTAAGAACATTGCAGAAACATAATACCATGTAAGTTTTATTTCCCAAAAATATATAATTTCCCCACGGTTAGCGTTCTCATGCAGCATTCATAACAGAATCAGGTAAACATTAAACGCATCTGGCATACTCACCACTTCATACTTATAAGGAGTGAAGCTCATGAAATGGCTTAAACGCGTTCTGATCGGCGTGGTGGTGTTGATTCTGGTTGTGATCATTGGCGGCGTGGGGGTGTTCGCGCTGGAAGCGACGGTTGGCCCCAAAGCGACGGACTTCACCAATGTGAGCTACATAGCTGAAGATGGCACGGAACTGCATGCCTACCTGACGCAACCGGAGGGCGAAGGGCCATTCCCGGCGGTGCTGATGGTGCATGAATGGTGGGGGCTGAACAGCGAAATTACCGAGATGGCTGACAGGCTGTCTGAAGAAGGTTATGTCGTGCTGGCACCGGATACATATCGCGGTCAAACGACGGCGCTGGTACCACGGGCGATCTATCTGCGGCTGAACACGCCGGAAGCGCAGATTGATGGCGATATGCTGGCGGCATTCAATTATGTCACCGGGCTGGAAAATGTCGACAGTGAACGCGTGGGTGTGATGGGTTTCTGTTATGGCGGCGGGGTGGCGCTGCGACATGCGGTGGAGAATCCGCAGATTGTGGCGACGGTGAACCTGTATGGCGAAACCATCCTTGACCCGACGGCGTTCGGGGCGCTGCTGCAACCCGACGCTGGCCCGGTGCTGGGTATTTTTGGCGCGGAAGACCAGCAGATCCCGGTGAGTGAAGTGGAAGAATTTACCGAAGCCCTGAACGCGGCGGACATCGAGAACACGGTGACGATTTATCCGGGTGTGGGGCATGCCTTTGTCAATCCTGCCGGGATTGAGGCCGGGGGCGCACCGGCTGAGGCGTGGACGCAGATCACGGCGTTTTTCGAGGCGCGGTTGCAGGCTGATGCGGTCAGCGAGTCGTAAGGTGTTTTCAGTTAAGCGACAGGGGCTAAAGCCCCTGCCTAATGGTAGAAAGCCGCCTGAAGGCGACTGTTTTCAGTCCCGTTGACGGGGCTAGCCGGATGGGTTTAGCTGTCGGCGTGTAGATTGCGCATAGGGTTCAAAACCCCATGCTGACGCAAAAGCTGGAAACCGCTGAAGCGGTTGGCCTGGACGCTTTGAACCTCTTTAGAGGTTTAGTATCTTTTTGTAGAAGGATGTTTTGAACATCCTTCGGCACGACAGGGACTAAAGCCCCTGCCTGATGGCAGAAAGCCGCCTGAAGGCGACTGTTTCAGTCTCGTTTACGGGGCTGTGTGGGATAGCCGGATGGCTTTAGCTTCCGGCGGAATCATCACCGCGCAACTCGGCCAGGAGTGCATCATATTGAGCGATAGTTGCACCGCTGGCGGCCTGCGGCAGATTATAACGGATGAGAATGTCGCGGCCTGCCTGCGCTGACTCGATAGCCTCAGCTATGCGCCCCATTCGCTGATAGACGACAGCAGTATTCACAAGAATTGAGGCTTCTTCAGACACAGCACCAACAGCCCGGAAAATCTCAATGATCTGCTGGAAAATCTCGACAGCCTTTTCCAATTCGCCAGCATAAAAATAGATTGCAGCCATGTTATTGAGGGTGGTCGCTTCCATCGTCCGATTGCCTACCTCACGGTGCATAGGGAGAGCTTGTTCGTAATAGTCCAGTGCTTTACGCTTCTCCCCCAGGGCAGACCACGCCAGACCGATGTTGTTGAGGGTGGTCGCTTCGCCGCCCCGGTCGCCCACCGCCCTGAACAGGGGCAGCGCTTGTTCGTAGAAGTCCAGCGCTTGCCGCTTCTCCCCCAAATCATCCCACGCTAAGCCGATGTTGTTGAGCGTGGTCGCTTCGCCGCGCCGGTCGCCCACCGCCCGGAACAGGGGCAGGGCTTGGTCGTAGTAGTCCAGCGCTTTACGCTTCTCCCCCAGGGCAGACCACGCCATACCGATGTTGGTGAGCGTGGTCGCTTCGCCGCCG
Source organism: Aggregatilineales bacterium (assembly GCA_038258185.1). Taxonomy (GTDB): domain Bacteria; phylum Chloroflexota; class Anaerolineae; order Aggregatilineales; family Phototrophicaceae; genus JAIOHN01. Next base: position 19,497 of record JBBSQD010000062.1, read on the forward strand.
CGGTCGCCCACCGCCCGTCTCAGGGGCAGGGCTTGTTCGTAGTAGTCCAGCGCTTTACGCTTCTCGCCCAAATCATTCCATACTTTACCGATGTTGTTGAGAGTGGTCGCTTCGCCGCTACGGTCGCCCACCGCCTGGTACAGGGGCAGGGCTTGTTCGTAGTAGTCCAGCGCTTTACGCTTCTCGCCCAAAGCAGACCACGCCAATGCGATCTGATTGAGAAACAGTGATTCGCGACTTTGATTCCCAGTCTGGCGGCTGGCGGCCAGACCCATTTCCAGCCATTTTAAACCAAATCCTTCCCTACCATTGGTTGTTTCGATCATTCGTGGCCTAAGATAAACATAATGATATGCTTGAGATACAAAGTTTTCAGCCCGTTGTGCTAGGGCTTCATCGGGAGTTTCAGTCGTATTCCATCGGCGCACCAGTTCCGCGCCGACGAAATCGACATGCGGCAGCAGCGGGTCAAGGTGTCCCCAGTCTTCGGGCTTTAAGGTGTCAAATTGTGCGGCCTGCTCAATCACGAAATCGGCATAGCGGTTGAAGGTCGCTTCGGTTTCGTTTTCCGCGTCCAGCAGGGCGTGGGCATAAGCACGGAGTAAGGGGTGCAGGCTGTAGCTTCCGGTTTCGGCGGCGGCATCCAGCAGGCCAGCGCCTTCGAGGGTTTGCAGCGGCGTACGGGCATCGTCGGCATCAGCATCGCCCCAGATGGCGGCCAACGCATCGCGGTCAAAGATGCTGTCGGGCGCGAAAATGGCGGTCTGACGGAAACGGCGGCGCAGGTCATCGGTGGGGAGCGCGTCGTAACTCTGCGCCAAGGACAGCGCGAGATTGAGGTCTTTGTCTTTGTCGTCAATCGCCAGGTCTTTAAACGGCTGTGGCCCGGAGGCGCGTTTGTCCAGCAGGCGCAGCAGGTCGGCGGCATCATCGGCGTAGCCGCTGGCAAGCTGGGCAGCGGCCAGGGCAATCGCCAGCGTATGCCCGCCCAGACGCGTGCTGATCTGCTGATAATCCGCGTCGGCAGGGTTCCCGCCAGCACGGGCGGCCATCAGATGAGCGCCTTCAGCCGGGGTGAGTAAATTGAGGCGAATATCCTCGCCGGCGACGCGTCCGGCCAGGGCGCTGCTGCGGGTGGTAATCAGCAAACGGCAGGCGCTACCCGCCACCGGGAAACGCTCCACCAGTTGATGCTCCCAGACATCATCCAGCAAAATCAGCGCGGCTTTATCGCGTAAAAGGCGGCTGAGACTGAGGGCACCGTCGCGCTCGTTGGGGTAATTGTCGCGGCTGTCGCCAAAATGCACGCCGATGGAGGTTTGCAGGTCGGCGATGTTCGGCGTGCGCCCGACCTCAATCCACAGAATGCCGCTGGGAAAATGGCGGCGAATCTGACAATCTTCGGCCAACGCCGCGGCCAGCGTCGATTTGCCGATTCCGCCCAGGCCATAAAGCGCGACCGCACTCGGCGGCGCACTGATCACCGTGGGGCGGATGGCATCGGCACACAGGGCATCACGGGCGGCGTTAAACGGCTCCGGGCGGGTGATGTAACCGGGTGGCAGGGGCTTCACGCCTATGGGGTCGCCTAAAGGCGCGTCGTCGCGCAGGCGGTTGATGAGGTCGGTCAGAGCGACGGTTTCGTCACGGCTGGGGCGGCAGTCAATGGCGTTGATCTCGGCCACGGCAGGCGGAATCAGCGGGTAATCCCCGGCGCGTAAAATGGGCGTGACCGGCTTGCATTCGGCCAGGGCAAATTCCCACTCGGCCTGCACATAGGGCGAGGCAATCGCCCCCGGCCCGACGACCAGCACAAAACGCTGGCAGCCGCGAATGGCGGTTTCGATCTCGGCGGTAAATGTTTCGCCGCGTGAAGGCAGCGACATGCGATCCCACCAAACGGCGAATCCGGCGGCGGTCAGGCGATTATAGAGGCGGCGCATGAAGGATTTGGTCAGGTCGTCATAATCGGGGTCATCGTCGGCACGGGCGTAGGACAGAAACACGGGAATCGGGTCGGGGCGCGGGGGTTGGTCTGGCGGGTTGGTCACAATATAGACCGCGCCATTAAAAATCTGTGTGCCGTTGATATTGACGTTGCCGCCGGTCACATCCCCGCCAATTTCGGTTGCCATCGTTTATCCCGTTCACTGCGCCGTTATAGCTTCCACTATAGTATAGGCTAATAGCGCGGGGCGTGCTGCGGAGCCTCAGTTTTTAGGGGGATCAGCTTGTAAATCACCTTTCCAAGAGCTTTCGTAAAGTGCAGAACCGCGCTGAGCTTGCGGGCTATCGCATGGCGGCAATAAATCCCCACCACAACCGCCAGGACTCCCAAGCCACTCACTCCAGGTGATTGGAATATCTCCAACCCGAATAAGTTGATAAGAACGAGGCTCATTGAAATCATAAGTTACGCGATACGTAATAGGTATGATTGGCCTCACTGGATAAACGCAGGTAATTGTTCACCGCGCTGGAACAGACAACTGCATAGCTGGAATACTCTATCAATACAAACACAGTCGCGTCTACATGGCATTGACTCATATAGTTCGCAAATTGCTCTTCATTGAGGTCTGCTGCAAAATACCCTCTTGTACCATGAGTCACATTCCTGTTCACATTAGTAAAGAGATATGGGATTGCAAGAATAGCTGTAATGAAGATAAGCGGTACCCCATCCAGAGAACAGATGCTAATTTCAGATGGGTTTACCGTCCTGAGATTTGGCAGACTTTCTGGCTATTCTAAAAATCCTGGCTACTGATCCCAATATCAACCCAATTGGTGCCACATACAGTATGAGGTAGCCTCCGAAATACACAGCAAGTAAAGGGCCGCCATAACCAAACAAAAAACCAATGATTGATAACCCTATAAAGGCCATGAGAACTGCAATTAATGCGCCTTTGATTGCTCCGCCAAGCACACTTAAACTCAGAGCAAATTTGCTCATAATACTACCCTCAAACAATCCGTGTTTATCTATTTGCCCGACAGATTAAACTATAGTTGAAAATACTCCATATACTATTGGCTGGTCGGCGAGTGTCAGAAATTCCTCGGCGCTGAGGTTGATATTTAACACCGCTGGTCGTGTATCCATTTCAGTTGAAATAGAAAATGATATACTCGTTTGTATAAGCAAAAGGTGTGTTATGATTAAATGCGAACAGCATAGATGCTTTCCACACGAGCACCAATAATCTTATAACTACACCACATGCAGATTAGAAAATTAATCACATAACGAAAAACAGGCGGATAAGCACGTTGGCTCATCCCTACAAATTATAGGTTTATTTTCTTAAAGAGCCTCATGGTGTCCGTAAAATTTACCCTCATGATTTATTTTTCAAACGACTTCTAAAGCAAATACCAAATCCGTGATTGACCTGGATTTAAGCGGATATTATAGGAGCAGAGTTATGTGGCGTGGCATCTTAAGTATTCTTGCTTTGCTTTTGATGGGCGGGGCATTGGTGGTCATTATCCCCATATTCATTCTTCCCAACACGGATTTGCATATACTTTTACCCGTATTGAAACCGTTGCATCAGGCGCTCGCCTGTGAACCGGGCGAACAGATGGAATATGAGTATCAAAATTATGACGGAACGACCGAAACTCATTTTCGCTGTGTAAACGCTAGCGGACGCGAACGCGATGTTGACAGCATTTTGCGAAGACCCGCCAATTACGCGCTGGCGGTGTTTTGCCTGGGTGGGTTGTTATTGCTTGCGCCATTTTACGTCGCGGTTCGCCAGGGCATGATGCGTGAAACCATGCCGGCGGTGCAAGACGCGCTACAGCAAAGTTATCAGCAGGTGCGCCAGCTATCCACTGACCCGACTCAAAGCACGTCGGCTACTCTCAATGCTTCCGGTCAACAACAGCTTGATGCCTTGAACAAAGTGAGACAGCAGGGATTGATCACGCAGGAAGCCTATGAAAACGCCAAAAAACAGATTTTCGACAACTTTAGCGCAAACTGATCCCTGCATTCAAGTCGACATCGCTACTGTTCCGTTTCAATTATGTCTGGTAACAAAGCGGCGGAAGCGGTGTCGAGAAGCAGGTGACAATCGGCATGGCGGCGCAGGATTGACGCGGGGCAATCCGGCGTGATGTCACCGGTCAGCGCGGTGTAGACCGCCTGCGCCTTCCGTGACTCCGGTGCGACGCATGAAATGGAGTCAGCCGCCATAATCATCGGTACGGTGAGCGACAGTGCGTGAGTCGGCACGGCAGCAAAATCCACGAAATGCCCCTCACCCACCTGCTGCAAGCGGCAGGCTTCATCCAGCGTGACGACATGCACACGAGCGGAAGTATCGAAGTCGGCAGGCGGATCGTTGAAGGCCAAGTGGCCGTTTTCGCCAATGCCAACACAAGCCATATCAATCGGCGCGGCGGCGAGTAAAGCGCTGTAACGGTCACATTCAGCGGTCAGGTCGGCGGCGTTGCCATCGAGCAGATGCACGGCGGCAAAGTCAATATGATTAAAGAGTTTGTCGCGCAGGTAGCCACGAAAACTGGCCGGATGAGTCTCCGGCAGATTGACGTATTCGTCGAGGTGGAAAGCGGTCACCCGCGACCAATCGACCTCAGCGGCGCGGGTGATCAGATGCTGCAAAAACGCAAGCTGCGAATTACCGGTGGCGAAAATTACACGCGCCATGCCACGCTGTTCAAGCGCCTGCTGGATACGAATCAGCACCGAGTCTGCGGCGGCGGCACCGAGGGCGGCGCTATCCGGGTAAACGCTGACGTGCAAGTGGTCAATGTCAAATGTGCGTGGCATGGGTGTATCTCCATTGAATGGTTAAAGGTCGTACACGTCGCTGAATTTGGTCTGCAGGTAGGCGATATAATCGCGCGACTGGATGCCCTCACCGGTAATGCGGCGTGTGAGTTCATCGGCATTGTATTTACGTCCGTGCTGGTAGATGTTCTCGGTCAGCCAGCCGAGCAGCGTGTCGAATTTGCCACTGGCGATTTCATCGGGGATGGCCGGGTGCGCTTTCAGTGCCTGATTGTAATACTGCACCGACAGCAGATTGCCCATCGCGTAGCCGACAAAAGCCCCCATTCCGCCCATGCTCCAATGCACATCCTGCAAAATGCCCTGGCGATTATCCGGCGGGGTGATGCCGAAAAATTCCTGAAACTTACTGTTCCACAATTCGGGCGCGTCTTCTAAGGAAACGGTGCCTTCGACCAGCGCCAGCTCAAGCTCGAACCGCAGCATGATGTGCAGGTTGTAGGTCAGTTCGTCGGCCTCGACACGGATAAACTGCGGACGGGCTTTATTGACCGCACGGTAGACGCTGTCCGGGGTGGCGTTGGCGAACTGCTCCGGGAAATAGTCACGCGCCACCGGGAACGCCCATTCCCAGAAAGCGCGGCTGCGCCCGACGAGATTCTCCCAGGTGCGCGACTGTGACTCGGCGACAGCGTGTGAGTAAGCATCCATATCAGACAGGAAGGTGCCGTCAATCTCGCGGCTGAAACCGCGTCCATGCAGGCCGTGACCGGTTTCGTGCAGGGTGGCGAAAAAGGCCGGGTTGAAAAAGTTGTCATCAAAGCGGGTGGTCAGGCGAATGTCATCCACCGCGATCTGCAGGCAGAAGGGATGCGGCGCGGTATCGAAGGTCGCCCACTGATCATAGTCGAAGCCGTAAGCGGTTGAGACGCGTTTGGAGAGTTCGCGCTGTTTAACCAGATCAAACGGTTGATGCAGCACGGAGTCATCCACGCGGCTCTGCACAGCGTTGACTGCGGCGACGAGTTCGATCAGGGCGGGTTTTTGCGCGTCAAAAATAGCCTTCACCTGATTAGTGGTAAAGCCGCGCTCCCAGTGCGCCAGGAAAATATCATAGGGGTGGTCGCTGTAGCCGCGAATTTCGGCCTCGCGCATTTTCAGCTCGAAGATGTGGCGCAGCGCCGGGATAAAGGCCGGGTA
>JBBSQD010000063.1:0-25387 GCA_038258185.1 Aggregatilineales bacterium
ATTGTGCCCACTCAGGCACAATTGCTGAGTCTGCCCGAAACACAACTCATCAATATCAGTAACAACAGCGTCAATGACTCTCAGGTCATAGCCATTGACCGTGACAGCATCATTTTTGTAAGTGATCGTGACGGCGCGCAACCTTTTGAAAGCCAGCATCTTTATCGGCTGGACTTTGGGGAAAATGAAGAAGCAATCCCCTACCGGCTCACAAGAGACCCGGTGAGTGTGCTTGAGTACAGCGCATCGCTGTCTGATGATGGTGAAAATGTGGCTTATGTTCGTCAGACAGGCCGCGCGCCACAGTTGTACTATGTGGATATCCTGCCTGAAATTGATTTAGATCAGGACCCTGTCCGCATCACCAGCAGCAGTGCAGAGTTCAATTCAGACCCGACCTGGCAGCCAGCCATTTGCGAATCCGCCCAGAAATATATCGAGGCCAGACGCGCACAACAGGCACTACAGCAGGAGGCATCGTCATGAATAAAATTTTTGACATCAATGCCCCATCCAGCACCATCTTCCTCGATACTAAACGCCGCGGTGAAGGCATCGTTGTCCTGACGAATACCCTCGAACGCAAGATTCAGGGACGCGTATTCATCGAGAGTGATAATCCGGCGCTCAAACAAGTTGTTTCCGTTATTGATGGTGAACGCGTCTTTTTACCCAACGAAGCGCAGCAGTTCACGATCCGGGTAGAAGCCCCGGAAACCTTCAAAGGCGGCATGTATCGTTTTCGCATTATCGCCCTCGATGTCGATGCACCCGACGATTCCTATCAAAAAGGCCCTCAGATCCTATTCATTGCGCCGCCGCCAGCCAATACAGCCTTGATTGCGGCGGCGATTATCGCGGCCATTATCGCGCTGCTGGTCGTCATCGGCGTGGTAGTTGGCATTATTTTTCTACTGTCCTCCTTCGAGGATTCCGGCGGAATCGATTCACAGATTGCCTATACCACGGTCATTGATGGCAGGCAGGTTATCGAGTTTTATGATTTAGCGGCGGCTGATACCCTGCTTGAAATGCCCACGCCAGCCAATCCGGCTGATGAACATAGTCCGATCTGGTCACCAGAAGGTCGCCGTCTGGCCTTTATCTCTGACCGTTCTGGGCAATTGGTTAATGGCCGAACACAGCCCCAATGGAGTCTGTACACGCTCAATGTGCAGGATCCAAGCCGTGTTTTACGGATTGATGAAGACATTTTCGGCGTGACCGCATTCGCCTGGTCGCCGGATGGGGAACGCCTTGCCTATGTGCGCCAGAATTCAGCCACCAGCTACAACATCATTCAGATCGAAGCCAATGGCGACTCACCCACCCAGCTTTATACAAGTGACCAGCCGATTCAATCGCTGAGTTACTATCCTGATGGACGCGGTCTGACCTTTATTCAGGACTTTCTGGTGAAGTTCCTGTTGTTTGGCGAGGCTCAGCCCCAGAATTTGCTCAGTGTGGAAACGCAACGCAGCAACTTCGGCCTAGTACTGGATGCCAGTTGGTCGGCTGGCGGTGATGTACTCGCCCTGTCCGCATTGAGCGACCCGGCTACACGCCGTGTGGCGTCCATTTTCCGCATCGACTTTGCCAGCATAAGCAGTGAAAGTCCGCCGGTGATCACCGATGAAAGTATTGTGCGCCTCACATTTGGGCATAATGATCGTAATCCGGTTTGGTCACTGGATGGCCGCCGCATTGTGTTTATTTCGACCACACGGAATACACAGGGCTATCTACCCCGCCCCTACTTTATTCTGGCACGTGCAGATCAGGAAGCCCAACCGCTGGATGTTCCCCAGGCAATTGCGGTATTCCAGCCCAATTTACAACCTCGGTTTGACCAACAGGCTCAGCCCACCGCTTCGCCTACGGTGACCAACACACCCACACCAACGCCATCCGCTACACCCACCAGCACACCAGAAGCACAGTAAAAAGTCAGGAGCATGGAATTGCAATGAGCAAAAAACGCCGCAATATCCTGATCATTGGCTTTATCCTGCTGATTGTTCTGTTCATTGCATCAGCAGTACTGTTCGGTACAGGTTCTCCTTTTGGCGACTCAGCCATTTTAAGCAGTCTTGGCGGGGGTAATCTGCGGCAAACACTTTTCGGCGACAATGTGATTAAGCTGGGTGAAATCAATACAGATTGCGATATTCTGGCGGATAAAACCTTTGATGTGTCTGACAATTGCTCCATTCAAATTGATGGCAGCGAGGAAGAAGTCCGTTTCGATACACCGCGCGATTTAAGGCTCACCATGTGTTGGGGCGATGTCACCGTGAATATGAGCAATGCTGCCGAAAAGATTGAGGTCGAAGATGCCATTATCCCCACAGACCGCAACGCGGAAACTTTGACCTTCAATATTTTCAAGGAAGGCGATTCTGAGCTTGATATTGATTGCGAATCAGACCAGTGCCTCATCGCCATCAATAATACCGACTGCCCTGTTCAACCAGAAATTTCGCGTAATAGCATTGCAACCGCCGGCTGCACAATCAACAGCGCCAATCAGATTATCTTTCGCCAGAATTGCGTCTTAACAGTGAACACCACTGATTTTGAAGATGATAATGGCAACGACAACCCGATATTCTTCGATAAAGATAACAGGCCGAGGGTGATCACTTTTGACTACTGTCAGGGCGACATTTTATTCAACGCGGCCAGCGATGAGGAAAAATTCACCCTATATAAGCCGATTTCGATGCCGGACAATGCGCGTCACAGAGAAATTGACATTTATGGTGAAGACACCAGCACGATGACGTTATTGTGCATTACACCACCGCAACCGAGCCCAACACCAAACAATTTTGCGGGCACATCGTCCGAAACACCGGCCTGTATGGTGGTGATCTCACACGCGGGCTGCTTTCCGTAAAAAGCTCAGCACACTGATAATGGAGAGGATCGAACCAATAAACAACGGGATGGAGCAAATCACGCCAATAATCGCCACGATGATTCCGGCAATCGCATCCGTGATGCTGACCAGAAAGCCGGGTGGTAATGCGAGTAAAAACGCCACAATCAGGTTGCTGATAATGGACGCAAGGATCAGGACAATAAGGCCCAGGCGGGTTAAGAATGCCTGATGTGCCAGGGGGAGCATAATGACCGCACAGATTTTCAGAAGCATCGTCAGCCCTAAAATGGCCATCGGTGTGCCGCGGTTAAAATCTGCAAATTTGATGAAATAGACAATCGTGCCAAAAGGTATGGCAAGTAACAAGGCAACCATCAGTATCAATGCCGCCAGCGCCACGTAGATGGCCGCGATACCCGCAAGGCACGTGGACATCGAGTACAGACAGGTTACAACGCCTTGTGCTTGCGCCTGGATACCCTGGGGAATAATTAAGCCTGATGCAGTTGAAATAAGGGTAAAAGCAAAGATGCCATCAATCACTGCAAGATACAGAACACCAAAACCTCTGGGGGAGCGGATCTCAGAATTGACGCTTTTCGTGGCTTCGGCAATGTCAATATCATCGAACAAGCCTGTTTCACTCAACAGCGTATCGACATCAGCCGTTTTACCTTGCAGATCATGCAACCAGCCGCCTATAGGGGTCGCGTTCAATGCTGCTGTGCCTCCCAGCTCCAGCAAGACACAGGCAATAATAAGTATCACCGCAATAAATAAAAATGGCGCTCGGATACGCTTTTCCATAAATACTATTCCAGAATACTCATTGGGGCACACAGTAAGTTTAAACCCAAACGGCTCACCAGGCCATTAATGAAGGATACGAGATTATGCCACGTGTAGCATTTGATACGGTTACTGAAAAACAACGGACAAAACCATCCAACAAGCGGCGTAATCGGCTGAAAACATTCCTTGTGATAGTTATCGTTCTGGTGATAATCGCTGCTGTGATCGTCGGCGCTTTATTTGCGCTCCAGGTTCTACCATTGGATACTGATGATATGACACCCACACCCTTTATGACAGCAACTCCACTACCCACGATCGAGGAATTTCAGGCCTGCCCACCTATTCTGGCAGCATTCCCCAATCGTTTCTGTTATGACGAGCAAGTCGAAACGGACGCGACCTGGAGCAAGTCAACTCTATTAGAATCCGAGCGAATCACTCCGGATATGAGCGATATTGCCGTGGCTATTCCGGGGACACAGTGGATTGTTGCTACCGACCCTGAAGCACCTATCGAAAAAATATTTTACTTAGCCAAGGGCGATACTGTTGAGTTTGCCAAATTCTTCCTCACAATTGCCGCAACCCACCCCCTAGCGACGATTACGGTTAACAATGAAACCTTCATAGAAGGCGAAGGATTTACCTACTCTGGCAACGAAACATACAGCTCAGTTGGGGTCTTACTGTCGCGCCCTTCGGAAGATCAGGCAGGCATTCAATTTGCAAACGTTCCGGATTTACTACTACCCGGACGGAATGTCATTCGTTTTCAGTTCGCTCCCGCCAATGCCATCATCAACCCTGACGCAACCGAAACACCTGACAGCGAGGTAATTGCCCCAATTTATGCGTTACTGGCCGAAGTCCGTGTGCCGACAACCGCCGAATACAATGCGATTGTCAGCACGGAAATTGTCACCGATGAAAACTGGCTCGATGCACCCTACGCCGGCTTTTTGCCAGAAACTGACCCCGAAAAACTCAATGGTGCTCTGTGGATTCAAGGCGAAGACGTAGCCATCAATCAACCCATCAGTGTCGCGCAGGTCTTTTATGTTTCCGATCCTGATGTGCAATATGACTTGAATGTTGATGTGTATGAGGCAACCCTAATCGATGTCATCATCACCAACAGTGATGGCGAAAAATCATCATTCCCCTGGCTGGACTTGCCCAATACGGGTGAGCAGACAGGAGATTACAGCTTTGCCGGCACAATGTCCGCTGGCATCAATCTCATCGAGATTCGCTATACACCGAACAGCAGCAATGCGCATTATGTACGCGCGGCACTCAGTCATGAAACAGACGATGGGCCGATGATTGATATCATTTCCAACGCATCCTGGTTACGCGGCAGTTACCGAATCGAGCCTGAATTCGACGCGGATACTATCGAATTAGGCGCACAGGTCGGGCGTGGCACCACCCGCTTACGTGGATTTATCGGTATTCCAGATATTGCCGATGGAGAAAATGTGTCGGAGCAAGTCAAGATCACGTGTATGGATGTCGAAGTGCTGTGTGCCAATGCCCAAGTCGCTTATCACGATACTGTATCGCTGTTTGCAACCGACAACCCGGTGATTATTGAGCGGCCACAACGCTTGTTTACAATCGATGTCAGTTTTCTCAGTGATTTCCTGATGTCGGATACCGCGAAGCTGGGTTTGCAAATTCAATACTCAAACGGCACAAACGAATCGATTAACCTGAATCCCTTGAGTGTGTGGTATGGATATAAACCCATTCAGATTGTCGAGAATCCTCCCAGCCAATGGGCAACCATCACCGACTCGAGTTTCATGCAAAACCCATTGGATGACGGACAGGGTGAATATATCAGCGTCTTTGAGCGGCAGCTCTGGCTTCCAGAAAACACGGTGGTCATTGCATCCAATTTTGAAAGTGTTGTGGATGACGATTTATTCGCCGTGTATATCAATGACAAACTCGCCTATCAACCCGCCGATCCCTTCGCAGAACTCGATATGCAACAAGTCACCAATCTGCCTCTAGACGCGGCCCTGATTCACAGCGGTGAGAATCGGATTGTCATTTACAGCTATAACCGCAGTGATACGCATGGTACGAATTTCAGAGGAACGATCACTTACTATACGCTAGAACCTTAGTCTGCAAGGCAGATGCGTACCAAGCATGATAAAGGATAAAAATATTATCAGATTCTAAGGTTATGCGATTGATTAAGCATTTATCGAGAGTTATAATCATTGTAATCTGATGCAATTCGAGGTCTTGATGACCAGGCAGCAGGGAGAAGATGCCGAGGATCTCGTTTTTGATCCCCCACAAAATCGTCCTTACATTGCTGAACAGACTGCAAGTATTACTGAAAGCAGCCCATTTTCAACTTCGACACTTCACAATCTGATTGAAAAGTGTTCAGAATGTTGAGCGACTGTCGAAAGCAAATCAGTTTTGTCATTCTGTTATATCAATAGTTAAAGGAATATGATCATGGCCAGCACCATTCAGCAGAAAACATTCACTACCCGCAACGACCTGCAACAGCGTGTTCGGGATACTATCGTCGAGTTGCTCAATCAGCAGCTTGCTGCCTCTTTTGATCTCTACAGCCAGACCAAACAGGCGCACTGGAATGTCAAAGGCATGGATTTCATCCAGCTCCATGAACTCTTTGATGACCTTGCTGCCAACCGTCTGTCTGAAACTGACATGATTGCCGAGCGGGCCACTGCACTCGGTGGTTATGCGATGGGAACCGCTCGTATGGCCGCGGCCAACTCCGTATTGCCAGAGTTTCCCGAAAGTATCGTGAGTGGCAAGCAGGTTGTCGAAGTGCTGGCCGAACGTTATGCTCAGTATGGTGCGACCACGCGCGCAGCCATCGATACCGCGATTGATCATGGTGACCAGGACACGGGTGATCTGTTTATTGAGGTTTCCCGCCAGATCGACAAGGATTTGTGGTTCCTCGAAGCACATCTCCAGGGCTAAAATCCTGTAGAATCTAAATCAACAAAACAAAACGCCGAATAACTCATTCGGCGTTTTTTATTCCCGAAATGCTGGGATGGGTACTTTTAACGATCCAATTCAGCATCACTACAGGCAAGCGAACTGCACAACAACCGAAATCCCGCGTCAATTTCGCCCTGATCAATGCTGAGTTCATCGGCATATTCCGGGTCATGTTCGATACAGCCACTCAGCACCTCAGTGATACACGCGCGACAAGTGCCACCGCGGCACGAATGCGTCAGAATAATTCCGGCACGTTCCGCGGCGTCGAGAATCACTTCATCAGCTTCGGCTTCAAATTGCTCACCGCTGCGCTTCAGCATGATGATAAATGTCATGACAAATCCTCAAGCACGGCCTCATCAGCGACCACCGGTGACCATTTGATTTGCAGGCCATCATCGTCAATTTCGTAAGTCATCGCATCAATCACAGCATATAAGCGCTCAAAGTAGGGCGCAAGCTGAGCTTCAGGATCATCCTTATGCGCTGTCACATAATCGGCCATCACCCCACGCGCTTCATCAGTCAGGCGCTTGAGTTCTTCCTGTCCGGCACTGTCATCTCCCAACAGATGCCGCAGCCACTTGAAGCCGTAACCGACATGAATCGCTTCGTCGGCCCAATCGAAATCCATATCCTGTGTGCTGGCAGCATCTCTTGCTGATTCGAGGATTTGAATCTCAACCTGTTTGGTGCCACTCCGCAGTAAAGCTTCTTCATAATAATAAAGCAGCGCCAGCCGTTGTGCCGGGGGTAAATGTCCCAGCGCGTTATATAACGCATCACTATAAGGGATAAGATCAGGCACATCCCAGCCCCACCCTTGCAGCGTGCGATAGCCCATCATACTGTGGCGGGATTCGTCCCACGTCCAGCGCGCCAGATCGAGGTAAAAATCCCACGGTTGAGAAGGTAACTCGAACAGCACGGATGCAGGCACTTCCGCCGCCCAGATCTCGTTAAAATGACTGATCGCACTCCACACCTGCATGGCTACCCGCTTATCCAGTGACTCAATTCTTTTCCAGGCAGCAGCCCCAGCCTTGTCATATTTATTTTCATGTGGCAGATGGAATCGCGCTGGGCGAAAACGCGGATCACGTTGGGTCACTTGCGGCACCGTGAACGGCGGTAATGCAGACATTGGATGATTATCTGGCGACGCGGCAGGTGCCGTCAGTCCACTCAGCCCACCCATAGCCGCAACTAACTGAGTGATATAGTCGGCATATTCAGCGGGGTCACCACCTGCAAGCGAATAACGGTCAAGCTGGGAATATGCCTCACCCATTCGCGTTTCGGTATCCAGGCGCAAATGGCGCAAACGATAGACACTAGGCGCGTCGTCCAGATGATCAGTTCGCGCCAGATAGGCATCAATCTCATGGATTAAGGCTGGCAGCACCACATCATAAATACCGGCAAAGAAAGCGCGCAGATCAGGCGCAGACATCAATGCTTCAGTCAGTTTAATCAGGTCTGGATCCCACTTTTTATCCACATCACGACGCGGATAACGGAGTTCAAGCACCCGTGTCCGCAGCGAGTCCGCATTCTGACTGCTGAGCCATTGCTGACCTGCCAGAAAAAATTTCAACTCAACGTGCGCAGTCCGGATAAACCATCCGGCAAAGGCACGCATTAACTGGCGTTCAAGAATATAAAAACGTTTCAATACACCGGAAGCATCATTGACGCGGGTGTGTTCCTGCATGGAACGCGCTGAAGGAATGGCTTTAGGCATGAGGAATTCTCCAAAAAAGGTCTAACGCTTGAGTAGCTGAGGTGTGACCAAAATGGTCACACCTCAGCGATTTTATTATAGAAACTCAATAATCCTGCGATGCATGGCGCTGCTGCATCTTGACCGGCGTGTTGATGAACAGCCACGCCTCCATCCGCTCGCGGATTTGGTCCGTCGTTTCAGGGTAATTGTATTTTTCCAACAGCACCGGAGTCCATTTTTTGCCCCAGCGCACATGGAAATTCTCATCGCTCCAGTCATAGCTCACCGCCGCCGCCGAAATATCATCCTGAAGTTCTTCCCAATGCTCACGGTTGGCAGTCTTTTCCGGCATGCCATTGGGTTCAATCACGGTCGTTAACAGAGCATACTGATCCACAGGCGGAAGCGTCATCATCACGTTATAAATCTGCACCACCTGCGGCACATCGTCAATTTTTAAGCCAAGCTGCTGAATACGAATCTGTCCCAGTTGGCTATGGCGAATCTCATCCCACAGATGCCGTGCCACATTGTGCTGGTACTCCCACTCCATTTCGGGCGTCAGCCACAAAATCGAGCCGAGAGTTTCCGCGGCGGTCATCTCATTCAGATAATGCTTGAAGCGCCACAGTCGATAGCCTTCAGGGTCTTGCTTACGGTCAGGCTGAAAGTCGTTATCAGGGTCGAAAACTTTCCAATCCGGCATCCGCTGGCATTCCTGCCACGGCAGCAGCAGATCATGATCAGCGGGGCGCTGTGGAACTACGGTCTTCGCACCCACCCCGGTAATTCCCCCATCCGTCGCGATCAGATCAGCGATATACTCCTGCCATATCTGCCAGCCGGGATAACGATCGGCAATCGTCGGCAAAAACGCCTCTGCCCACGCAACCTGACGCTCAAGCACCGGTAACAACTGCTCGGTGATCCGGACAGTCGGCTTGTCAAAATCATGCCATGTGGTGGCCGGATGATTACGCAACGCCTCCAGCAAACCCTTTTTCACCACCAGATAAACCGTGGCAATCACCTCGGCGCTGTTCTGAGCTTCGGCCAGCGCCTTTGCCACCTGCGGCAGAATCTCGCCGATATTGCGCTCTGGCTGATACGTGCGCAATTCACGCAGACGATTGTAAATCGCGTCAACCGCGTCGGCGCTTTCCCAGATATGCAGGCCAAATTCGTTTTTGGCTTCCCACTCAGGTACACCCGGCAACCACCCTGCCAGGGTACGCATGGCAGAACGCTCAAAAAAGGCGTAACGTTTCAGATATTCCGTATTCTGTTCAATTGTAATATGAGGGTTTGTTGGGGTTGTCATACACTACCTACTCCAATAAGAATCTCGCTTTTCGCTTACTTCACTGCACCACGCGCCAGACCAGAGATAATCATGCGCTGGCCAAACAGCACAATCACCAGCACCGGGATAATCATCAATACACTCAGCGCACTCATCATATCCCACGGGCGGGTATAGGTCGAAGCGTCTGCGGTCAGTTCCATAATACCCACACTCAGTGGTTTTGTGTCCATGCGCTGGGCGAAAACGAACGGATATAAAAATTCATTCCAGCTGATAATAAAGTTAATCACAAACATGGTGAACAAAGCCGGACGCAGCAGCGGCAGCACCAATCGCATAATAATCTGTAGCGTATTTGCGCCATCAATTGTGGCGGCTTCTTCGATTTCGCTGGGAATCTGATTGATGAAGCTCACCAGCGTCATAATCGTAAACGGCAGCAGCAGACTGCTCATCATCAGGATCAAGCCCTGATGCGTGTTCACCAGTTGGAATGTCTGGAAAATCTGAAACATGGGCACCAGCACCGCGATCTGTGGCAGCGCGACCGACAAAATCAGCGCGATATAAATGATATTGCTGCCGGGAAATTTAATCCGTGCCAGCGCATAGGCCGCCAACCCCGCCGCGACGACTGAAACCGTGCTGGATGACACCGCAAAAATCAATGAGTTTCGGAAATAGGTCAGCAGCGGAATGGACTCCGCCATTCGCACATAATTGTCCAGTGTCGGCGTGGTGGGGATATAGGTCGGCGGAATCGTAAACAGTTGGCTTTGGGGTGTAATCGACGACATGAAAATAAAATAGAATGGCAGGCCGATCACAAACAGAAACAGCGCAAATGTGGTGTAGGTTAACACAGACTGACCATAACGCTGCCACCATGAAGGCCGATTAAATGGTTGTTTGGCACGCCCCACGGGAGGCACAGCAAGCAAAGGTAAATCACTCATTCATGCACCTCAAACCGGCGGAACAACAGCAGACCAATGATGCCGATGGCCGCGACAATGAACACCAGAACAATGCTGATGGCAGCGGCATAACCATAGTTCAGCGTAACAATTTCCTGATAAATCTTCTGCGCTAACAGCGTGGTCGAGTAACCCGGCCCACCACCGGTCATCGCATACGGCAGATCAAATACCGCAAGCTGCCAGACCAGCATAAACATACTGACCGTGATAATAATGGGCATGAGCATGGGAATAGTGATAAAGCGCAATTGCTGTAATGCATTTGCCCCGTCAACGCGAGCGGCTTCGTATAAATCCCGCGAAATGCCTTGCAACCCGGCCAGCAGCACCAATGCCACAAACGGTGTGCTTTTCCATACATTGACCATTATGACGGCCACTTTCGCGTTAATTGGGTCAATCAGCCAGCGTGTTTCCAGCCCAAAACCCCGACGCAGAATATCGGGGATAATGCCAAACTGATCGTCAAACATCCAGCGAAAACCCAATGCGACCACGATCATCGGGATCGCCCACGGAATAAGGCTGAAAGTCCGCGCCAGCCCCCGCAAACGAAAGGGTGAGTTCAGCAAATGCGCAACGGCCAGACCGAGAATAATCTGAAAAAGAGTCGAGACACCCACAAACACAATGGTAAAGCCAATGCTTGCCCGCACAACCGGATCATTGAATAGCCGCTGAAAATTACCCAGACCCACAAAGGTTGTTGGTGGAAATGCAGGGTTATATCGCTGAACGCTGAAAATACCCGTTTGAATAAAGGGGTAGACAGTGGTGAACACGCGCAGGGCCACCGCTGGCACCAGCAGCGCAATCGCAATCACATAATAACGCTGGCGCAGTGTCAGGCGAAAGCCACGCCAACTTTTATGTGCGTGTTCCAGGGCTTCTGTCGTCATCAAATACTCGTTTCCTTGGCATCCATGAGGGGATTATCGGGATGCAACATGCGTCTGCATCCCGATCTCTACCACCCTATTGATCCAGCGCCGCGATGAGTTCCTGACCTTGAGTCAATACTTCCGAGAGTGAAGCCTGTTTGGTCAGGAACAGTGAGGCCATATCATCAACTACCGTTTGGGCTTCCGCCACACGTGGGTGGAAAGGGCGCGCGGAGAATACGTTCGCCTCACTGTAACGGGCGATGGCATCCAGCAATGGATTTTCCTGATCAGACAGCGCCTCCAGAATCGAGTTACGGGGTGTGAGCAGGAAACCCTGCTGGGTGGCAAGCTCTGGCGCGACTTCAACCGAGGTCAGGTAACGGATCAGTTCCATCGCGCCATCAGGGTTGGGCGCACTGGTCGGCAGGGAGAAACCCCAACCGCCAATCCAGCTTTTGCTACCGGCGGCACCTGCCGGGGGTAGTTCGATAACCATCTTTTCAGCGTCATACCAATCCGCA
The DNA here is from genome assembly GCA_038258185.1 of Aggregatilineales bacterium. Classification (GTDB taxonomy): domain Bacteria; phylum Chloroflexota; class Anaerolineae; order Aggregatilineales; family Phototrophicaceae; genus JAIOHN01. The sequence continues at coordinate 12,109 of JBBSQD010000063.1, forward strand.
CTATCTTCTGCAACCGCCTGGAAGAACGGCCACTGACGCATAAAGGCGATACGGTCATCCAGGTACAGTTGATTTTGCGCTGTGTAATCCTGATTAAGCGCGGTTTCCGGGAAAATCTGATGTGTGTGAATCATGTCGTACAGGAACTGGAAGGCATCACCAGTTGCTTCGTCAAAAGCAAAGACTTCTCCGCCGGACTGTGCAGCAAGATAAGCAATATAGACATACAGCAGCGCCGGTTTAATCAATGCATCAGTCGTGGCATAAATGCCATTGGCTGGATCACTCAGTTCCTTACCCACCGACACCATCTCATCCCAGGTGGTCGGTGAAGCCAGATTGCGCTCGGCCAGCAGATCGCGCCGGGTAAAGAAGTAACCCACAGCAAATTCATGGGGGATGCGGAAGCGGGTACCGTCAATACTCAGGAAACCATCAATATGCGGTTGCATGCTTGCCGGGAAATCATTCCAGGTCTCTTCGGGGATAACATCATTGAGGGGCATCACCCAACCGGCCCGCATAAACGTGGGCGAGCTATCATCCGCATCACTCATCACGTCCACAGGGCTGTTACCGCTGGCAAAAGCCGCGCTGTAACGGGTGAGCATATCATTACCGCTGACGGGGCCGCCTTCAAGCTGGACAATCAGTCCGGTTGATTCCTCAAACGAAGGCAGCACACTCCGCACCGCGTCATGCGCAAATTCCTGAATCGCCAGCACAACGGTGTTATTCTGTCTGATCAGGTTGGGCGCAAACATCCCCTGTGTCATAAATTTGCCGGGTCCAATAACCGCCAACGCAGCGGCAATACTGGATGCCGACCCTTTCAGAAAGGTGCGCCGTGACATGCCATGCTGCTTATTAAACTGTTTCTTTTTCTCGTTCATAATTAAAATTCCTAAATTAAAGAAATATTGCGGACAAAAGCTAAAGTTCAATTTTGTGGCATTTTATAGACGGTGTGCTATGCTTGTACAGTATAAAGTATAGACAATTTCATTAAAATATATAGTCAAATACCTGCTCATGTCAAATTTTGGAGGCATGATGTCCTTTGAAAAAGTAAAATTTGCCCCGCGTTACCGCGCCACACTTGTCAGCCACACACATTGGGATCGTGCCTGGTATTGTACATTTCAGGAATATCGTGTGCGGCTGGTACGTTTGATCGACAACCTGATCGAAATCCTTCAGAATGACCCTGATTACCGTGTGTATATGCTCGATGGTCAGATGAGCGTCCTCGATGATTATCTCGAAGCCCGCCCCGACCAGCGAGAAACTTTACAGGCACTGTGTCGCAGCGGACGCACGCAGGTGGGACCGTGGTTTGTGCTGGCCGATGAGTTCCTCGTTAGCCCGGAGTCATTAATCCGCAATTTGCAGCTTGGGCATCGTATTGGCAAAGACTATGGCGGCGTGATGAAAATCGGCTATGTGCCGGACGGATTTGGGCACATCGCGCAACTTCCGCAAATTCTGCGCGGATTCGGTATCGACAATGCTTTTTTCTGGCGTGGGATGGGTGTGGAAGGTGATCAGTTAGGCACGGAATTCACCTGGAGAGCGCCAGACGGCCAAGGCGTAACCACCATCCTGATGCCCTGGGGTTATCATAATGTCTCCAATCTCGGTTATGCCATCCATTGGGGCGACACTTCCCAAATGGCATTTGATGATGAACTTGCACAGATAAAAATCGAACGAGCCATTGCTAAGCTAACCCCGATGGCTAACACCGATGCCCTGCTGCTGATGAACGGCATCGATCATGCCGAGCCTGAGCCGCGTATCCCACAGGTGGTCGCACAAGCCAATGAATCGCTGGAAAATGTCGAAATCACACACGGCACGCTCAGCGACCATCTGAATAACGTGCGCTCGGCAGGGGTTGACCTGCCAGAGTTTTGCGGTGAGTTCCGCTGGGGGCGTTACTCGGAAATTCTGCAAGGCGTTTATTCCACACGCATCCATCTCAAACAGCAGAATCACGCCGCAGAAACCCGCCTGGAGCGTTATACCGAGCCACTGACCGCATTGGCATGGCTGTCCGGCGCCGACATACCCACAGGCACACCAGACCTGCTGGCGCTGGCGTGGCGCTGGTTGCTGCTCAATCACCCCCATGATGATATGTACGGCTGCGGTATTGATGAAATCCATGAAGAAATGGCCTATCGTTTCAGCCAGACGCGCCAGATCACCGAAGCGTTGATCCGTGACAGTCTGCGGCAGATCGCGCGACAGGTCGACTTAAGCGATCAAACTGGTGTGCCGATTCTGGTCTTTAATCCGCTTGGATGGCAGCGGCGTGAAGTGGTTGAGGCGGTGATCGACTTCGAATTTGATGATCCCACCGCTGATAGCTTTCAAATCGTGGATCATCAGGGCAATACCCTGCCCTATCAGATCATCACTGATGAACCTGCCTTCTGGATGGAAGTCCTTAAGCCGAATCGCAAACGTCGCTTAACCGTACTGATGCCTGTGGATGTGCCACCAGTCGGTATGGCAGTATATTTCGCCCAGCCAAATGCTCAACCCGACACCTTCAGCACAGACTTAATCGTGACCGAGCGTGGCGCAGCCAATACCTACACAGCGTTTACTGTTGAGGCGGATGGCGGTTTGACGGTCAGCGATAAAACCACCGGACAGACTTACAGCGGCCTCAATCACTTTGTGGACAGTGAAGATATTGGTGATGCTTATAGTTACTGCCCGTTTGAAAACGGTAGCACAATCTTCACAACGCAAGGATATACCCCTGAAAGTATTGAACTGATTGAACACGGTGCATTACGCATTGTCTATGAAGTGCGCTGGATGCTCGACATTCCGCGCGGGTTAACTGCCGATCGCACAGCCCGTTCAGCCGATCATGTCCAGTTGCCGATCAGTACACGCATCATGTTGTATACCGATACTCCCGGCGTGTTTATCCAGACGCACATTCACAACGCTGCCGAAAACCATAAGTTCACGGTCACATTTCCCACCGGCATTCGTGCTTCTTCGGCCTACGTGGATGAATCATTTTTAATTGCGGAGCGCAGACTGACCCTGCCAGACTCGACTGGCTGGGTGGAAGACCCCACAGCTTTGATGCACCAGCGCACATTTACCGACCTCAGCGACAATGAACAGGGCTTCGCGGTGTTTAATCGCGGTCTGCCTTCGGTTGAAGTCAGCGAATCCGGTGAAATAGCGCTGACGTTACTGCGTTGTGTCGGCTGGCTGTCGCGCGATGATCTGTGGGTAAGGCGCATCGCAGCGGGGCCATTGGTGCCAACCCCCGGTGCACAATGCATAGGTGACTACACGTTTGAATATGCACTGCTGCCGCATCAGGGGGATTGGCATGGTGCCTACGCCCATGCCTATAACTACAATGCGCCTTTATATGCCAGACGGGCTGATACACACCCCGGCTTGGAACTGCGTGAAATGAATATCACACGCGACGATCCAGCATTGGTTACACCTATCCCCTTCCCGCGTGAAGGTAAGGTGCCAGCCGTCCATAGCTTTATAGGCATCAGCAATCCGCTGCTGATGCTGAGCGCCGTCTATCGCAGTGGCGACGCGCTGATTGTGCGCGTCTATAATCTGACCCCTGAGTCAGTCAAGAGCCAGATTTCATTCGGTTTTCCAGCAGACTCAGCAGCAATTGTGGATATGGCAGAGCAGGAGCTTGCACCGCTAAAAATCACCGATCATGCTGTAACCGTTGAAGTACAGGGAGCAGGTGTACTGACATTAAGCATCCAGCCAGCACAATGAAAGCAACCAATATAAAGTTTTCACCTAATGAACACTTACGAAAATATCTATCTATTTTGGAAATCATCCTTTATAGTCATAGGTATAGATCAATTTCCCGATTTGTCCAGTAATTGAGTAAGGCAAACATGCCAACGGATTTACAACGTAATGCCGATTCATCCCCCCTTCATGTGCAGCTCGCTCAGATTCTCAAAGAGCGTATTCAAGCAGGTGTATGGCGCAATGGTGAGGTAATCCCGACCGAAAAAGAATTATGTGCGGCGTTTGATGTGGCCCGTGGCACCATGCGTCAGGCGCTCCACACTTTAGAAATGGATGGTTACCTGCGCCGCGAACGTGGGCGGGGTACTTTTGTGACCTTTGGTGATATAGTAGTATCTTCCCGGCCAACCACACAGCAACATCTCGCTTTTGTCGTGCCTTATGTGCGCGACTCGTCCGTATCGACCATCTTCATGGGCTTCCAGCAGGTCGCTTCAGAAGCCGGATTTTCGACCTCATTCAGCCATGTCAATAATGATGTTCGCCAGCAGGCGCGCATTATCGAATCACTCGTGGCAGATGGGGTCAGCGGAATTGCGCTGTATCCAGTGGACTCAGACATCACTGAGCCACTGAATCATCTGGTGGAAGATGGTTTTCCGCTGGTACTGGTGGATCGCTATCTGAAAAAGCTCTCGACTGATTTTGTGATGACCGATCATTTTGGTGGTGCAGCGCGTGGAGTACGCCAACTGATTGATCACGGCCACACGCGCATTGGCTTCGCGACCTGGTTATCACCGGCTGTGAGCATGGAGCATCGTTATCTGGGTTATCTGACGGTATTGCGCGAGCGCGGTATCGAGCCAGATGATACGCTCATTTGCCATGTTGAGGGCTACCCGACGATTGACGTATCGCCGCTGCGCCAACTGCTGGATCGGCCAGATCGCCCCACAGCAGTCTTTACGGCCAATGACCAGATTGCTATCGCCTTATACCGTGTGACCGCCTCGCTGGGTTTGCAGGTGCCGTCTGATCTGGCTGTGGTCAGCTTTGATAATCTCGACCTTGCCGAACAGCTTGATCCCCCATTAACCACCGTGGCCCAACCCTTTCTAGAAATTGGACGCACCGCCGCTAACATCCTGTTACGACGAATTCAGGGGGAAAAGAACTCGCAACAAATCACTTTATCACCTCAATTACTGGTGCGCGCATCGACACTGCCGCTGCACGATATGCGCCGTTTGGAAATCGGGGCGGATTAATCACCGCCCCGTTATACTCAACCTCTAGCGCTGCAAATAGTCCACCATCTTACCCAATAAAAATTGACCTGCTGGATTGCTGTCTAACCCGTTCACTTGATCGCCTGCCCCACCATTAAAATGCAGCGTCGATGCCAATAAAGTCCCGCTGCCAATTTTCAATTCAATCAGATAATCACTCAACGTGAACAACCGCGCGTCCAAGCGCTGGATGATCGGTGTAATTTGCTTAAGTTCTGGAATAACAGCGGTGAGTTGTGCAGTATCCAGTGCGTGATCCGTCGCCAGATGATAAAACTGCAAATCAGCATAACCCTGATGCGGAAATTCAGCCAAAAGCGGATGCTTATATAGCAGTTTGATAGACTCTCGCCAGAAAGGCACCCCGCTAACGGGCAGCCCTCCACCTTGTTCGGCCAACAGAATCGCACGTCCACCCGCTGCGACCCACTTTCGCACCTGCTCAGTGAAGACTGTGGTCAGCAGCACATAATCAGATTGCGGCGCAAATACCGCCGCATTAACGGCAAATCCACCGGAGGGGTCGTAGATGGTTACATCACGCAGCAAATCGGTCTGTACGGGATAAAACCATACTGACCACTGATTCTCACAAATCCCCTCCAGCGATACCTGCAACCGCCATTCCTGCGCGTTTGAAATTTCCGGCACTGTAAGCGCAATCCGCGCAATTTCCGTAGGTGATGTGTCACTAATATTCACGATCTCACGGCCTGATACAAATGGGGTAGATGCGCCCTGTGGGAACAATTCCCAGGTCAGTTCAGTCTCGTTCATCTCAAGGCCGGTCTGAGCCAGTACAATCCTCAGATCCACTTCTGAGCCGGCCAGATGATTGAATTGATCGATTGGTGACGGACGATCCCCACCGTGCTGCCATACACGTGTCCGTCCGCCTTCCAGCACCAGCACGTTATCAGCATTAAAGGCTCGAAATGTGCCCGAATCATACTTAGGTTGATTATGATCATCGAATATGCCGGATGTGGAAATTGGCGTATCGCGCAGGCCGGTCACGACATAGCCGCCGACAAACCGCCTCAGACGCGTCTGCTCTAAAATGAACTTCCGAAACAGCAGCGACTCTTGCCGTGAAATAGTGCTGATGTGTTCGTCGCTGAAGGGCAGATTATGAGCGGCCATCCGGCTTTCCTGTTCGGGATACGCCCAACGCGTGATATTCCCCTCAATACCAAACACCTCGCGCCACCACGGACGTTCGCCCTGTTCCAGCAAAACATCCGCTGCGCGAAAATCATCCTGATCGCAAAACTCGCCGAATATCCACGGACGCGCTGGTCGCCAATCTCGCTGGAAATGGTTAAGCAATGGATTGAAATAATGTAAGTCACTGTAAAAATGGTAATCGTTAAAGTCTGCAAAATCGAATGCCAGCCCTTTATAGGCTTCACCAGAACCACTGTTATCACACACCAGCGCGCCGGTCACCGCCCCACGCACCAGCGTGTCGAGATCTTCCAGCAGTTTGGCATCGGCCATATCCGCACCCAGTTCACAACCCAGGCTGTAGAGCACAATCGAGGCATGATGATGATCGCGCATTAAAATATCCTGATACTCAACGTGAGCCTGCTGGCGCAGATGATCATTCAGGCGTGGCAACCACATCGGCAGCTCTAACCACAGCAGCATCCCCTCCTCATCAGCAATCTCATAAAAACGCGGAGGTGGTACAAATAAGCATAATTTGAGCAGATTAAAACCATGTTCACGGATACGCTTAAATTCGGCGCGAATCTCATCATCTGTAAATATCGGCGCGAGTGTATCCGGATTCCACCCCCAGCCAAGCACCCCCCGCAGATGGATAGGGACGCCATTTAACAGCAAAGTTTCTCCCTGCGCCGACAACTCGCGAAAACCGAATTGCCGCGTGGCCTCTGTGATGATCTGTCCAGATTGCTCAAGCGTCAGCCGCAACTGATACAGGTAGGGATCAGCAGGTGACCATGAACGATGTTCTTCAATAGTGACAAAAAAGGAAGTCTCAGTTGAGTGCGATTCCAGTTCATAAGCGATAACAGCTACCTGCGTGCCGGAATAATCCGTAATGGTCGCAGTTGCGCGTAAACCCGCCTGAGGATTACTCAGTTTTGCGCTGATTTTGACTGTGCCGCTATGCCAATCGGGCTCCAACTGAATAGAATCCCATGCAGGCGCTTCATGTGCACTCAGGCGAATACTCTGCCAGACCCCGCCGAAGGTCAGCGCCACGTAGGGAATAAAACCGACCAGCACCTCGCGGTAGGGATAGGCATCGCCATCGTAACCGGGTTTTGTCACGCGCAATTCGAGCTTATTAGGCTGATCAAAATTTACCATCGGGGTGAGGTCAATTGAAAACGGTGTCCACATCCCCTCATGCGTTCCCAGCAGTTGACCATTAAGCCAGATCTCGGTGTAATAGCTGACCGCTCCACAATCCAGCATAATCCGCCGCCCTGCCCACTCTGCGGGGATATCCACCTCACGTTTGTAGCACACAGGCCCCACCACATCCATAAAGCCCTGCAAATCCCACGCACCCGGCACCTGGATAGTCGCGGTATTGCCGTCATATTCAATCTCCCACAGGCCATCCAGTGAGGTTTGTGCAGCCAGCATGTTTTCCGACATACGTGATTCTCTCCTGTTACAACACATCTTTGTATAGACCTTTACTATACCGCAGCCCAGAATCAGCGCCATAACCATCCAGATAAATGGCTGATTTGCCGTACATTTGTAAATGAGATGGGATTTTTACGGGTTGTATAGCCTAAATCGCTTATTGGAGTAGACAATACGGATAGCAAATTTGTACAAAATCAGGTTGATATAGCCAGAATTGTTTGACAAGCCTCTATGTTTGTGATTACAATCTCGATCAAAATTTGCTACACCTAGACAAAATTTATATCAAAGGTATAGACAATATGATCAGAAAAATATCATTACTTTTGTTGGTGGCGGTTCTCTCAATCGCCTTCGTGCCGGCTTCTGCCCAAAGCACCTTCTGTGATACCAGCGAGGATGTCTCGCTGCGTGTCGATGACTGGTCTAGTGGTGACCGTGTGGAGTACATGAATCAGGTGATCGATGCTTTCGAAGCGGAGTATCCCTGTATTGATGTGGTGTTGGAGCCGAATATCGGTGATGACCAGAATACACGCCGCCTCACCTGGCTGTCGGCAGGCACCAGCCCTGACCTGATGGCCTATCCTCCGGAATGGGCATCGCTCTATATGGAAGCCTCCGATAGTGAAGCCTATATCAACCTCGAGCCTTACATCACAGGTGACGATGGTATTGAAATCGGCGTGGATGTCTACGAAGGCATTTATGAGCAGGGCTTCTATGGTGACTATCCGGTCGCACTGCCCAAGGACTACAGCACCAGCTCGTTTTACATCAATACTGCCATGTTCGATGCCGCTGGCATCGCCTACCCTGAAGAAGGCTGGACATGGGATGATGCGCTGGATATCGCACTGGAACTGACGATCGACGCGAATGGCAATAATGCCACCAGCCCCGACTTCGACCCGGAAAACGTCACTCAGTATGGCATGGACATTGTGAATGATGGTTGGTGGCGCGCCATGCAGAGTTATCTGCAAGCCTGGGGCACGCTGACCATCAGCGAAGATGGCACCACCACCACCGGCTACCTCAACAGTCCGGAAGCCGTTGAAGCGCTGAACTGGTATCGTGATCTGGTATTTGTGCATCATGTCGCCCCCAGCGCTACCGAAATTGGCGCGGTTGAGGGTGGCCGTGTCCAGATGTTCCAGGATGGTAAAGTCGCGATGGGTGTGACTTTCCACGGTCCGTGGTGGCAGGATGTGTTCAATACCACGCCAAACCTTGAATGGAGCGTGGTGCCTGTTCCGGCTGGCCCTGGTGGACATTCCAGTGTGCTGATGTGGCTGGGCTGGGGTATCTCCGGCCAGAGTCAAAATCCCGATGCAGCCTGGGAATTGCTCAAATGGCTGACTACAGAGCCGGGCCAACGTGTATTCGCTCTTAAAGCTCTGAGCGGTAATCCAGTCGTTTCGCAGGAAATGCAGCGTGAAGACGATCCTTACTGGAGCGTGTATATCGCCGAGACTGAATTCCTGGGGCCGCTGGAAGAACTGCGCAGCCCGTACTACAGCACCTGTGTCGCAACCCCGGCTGGTGATCTGATGCAGCGTCTGCTGGCACGCGGCGGTGATGAAATCAACATTCAGGCCGAGCTTGACGCACTGGCAGCCAGCGCAGATGCCTGCCTCGCTGAAGGCGGCCAACTCTAAAATCAGTGACTGAACAAACAAATGAGGGGCGGGCAAAACTCGCCCTTCATTTTTAACAGATCAGACGGATGGCAGACTGTGAATTTTCAAAGCAGATGCCCCATCCCACTTTTCACGGTGACAGCCTTGGCACACCACGCACCAATCGGCAGTTTAGCACCGATAGCACAGATCCCAATCTGTAAGGACAAATCTTATGGGTATAAAGCTCCCCAAGTTCCTGGGCGGCTCCGCATTGGCACGCCGGGAAGCCTTGACGTTCTATATTCTCATCACGCCCTGGTTCGTTGGCTTCCTGGTGTTTCTGGCCTATCCAATGCTACGCTCGCTGTACCTGTCATTCACCTCCTACAATCTGCTCTCGCCGCCAGAGTGGATAGGACTACGTAATTACGAGCGCATTTTCGCGGATGCGGATTTCTGGCAGTCGCTCCGTGTGACGTTGTTGTATGCGTTAGGTAGTGTGCCGGGGGGAACCCTTATCGCACTCGCACTGGCGGTGGTGCTGTCGCAGAATCTGCGGGGTGTGAATGTCTGGCGTACCATCTTTTTCATCCCGTCCATCCTCAGTAGTATCGCTGTCGCGGTACTCTGGTTATTCATATTCCGGCCAGAAGGCGGTTTGCTCAATCTGATCCTCGGCGTGTTCGGCATCACCGGGCCAGACTGGCTATCCAGTGAGCAATGGGCGCTCCCTGCGCTGATTATCATGAGCTGGTGGAGCGTGGGCGGTCAGATCGTCATCTATCTGGCGGGGTTAAAAGGCATACCGGACTCTCTCTATGAAGCTGCTGAAATTGACGGCGCCAACGACAGCCAGAAATTCCGCTATGTCACCCTGCCGATGCTCAGCCCGACGATCTTCTTCAATGTGGTGCTGGCGACCATCTCCGCACTACAGATTTTTGACGCAGGCTATGTGCTCACGCGGGGCGGCCCCAACAAAGCGACCTTATTCTATGTCCTCAACTTATTCACCCGCGCTTTCCAGATGGCGCAAATGGGTTATGCGTCGGCGCTGGCATGGATTCTGTTCATCATTATTATGGGAATCACGCTGCTGGTGATTCGCTCATCAAGCGTGTGGGTTTATTACGAATCCGAGGTGCGCTAGTCCTATGGATATCACAAAATCAAAAACTCTTTCTTCCCGTCTTACCACTATGCGCTCATCGAGATTCTGGCAGCGTACCACGCGGCATATTCTCAGTTATATTGTGCTGGGTTTGGGCGCGGCCTTCATGCTCTTCCCTATGCTGTGGATGATCTCCGCCAGCCTGAAACCCGCATGGCAGATTTTCACCGACCCACCTATCTGGATTCCGCATCACTGGGAAACCGTCCGCGCAGGCAATACCAATCGTGAAATTAACCTGTGGGAAGTCGAAGCCAGTGGAGAGTCCCAACAGGTTATGGAATTGGGTGTGCGCCGTTATACCACAGTGATTGATGCGTCCCTTTTGACTCAGATTGAAAGCGCGCCAACGGCTGAGTTGGGCGAAGCGGCTGCGACCACTGTTGGCGATCTCACCCTGAATGTCCGCGAGTGGGCAACCGCAGATGGCACACGTCAGGTAGTCGCACTGGCACGCGGTGAAGATGATACGCTGGTCGTCGCAACAGTAGACGATCTTGGGGCTGCTGCGCTGCGGATGCCATTGGACGAAGTCAACAGTGGCGATAGAGCTTCTATAACCATCGGTGATGTCGATTTTCGCGGTCGCACAGTAGAGATAGCCGGTGAAGACCTTGATGTAATCGCTATCGGGCCAGAGTCAGAGTTAACCGTAGTCGGTGACCCATCAGTTGCCGCGTCGATTGTGCTGGTCGAGCTTGATAAGATCAGCACGACTGGATTTGCAGCTATTGGTGATACAGAATTGCCTCTGATTACCGTGGAAAATTTACCCGGTGAATATATTGAACTGGTCAGCGAAACCTGGCAACCGGTCATTGACGAAGAACAGTTCGATGCAGATGCCTTTGTCGCGTCACGGTCACAATTGGGCGAAACCCAGTCCGTGATGGTAAATGACGTGAGCATGCCCGGTACAACGTTCACACCAGAAACAGGCGCCCCTGAAGAAGTCATTATCCTGACCAGCGGCACACAGGCCAGCATCGTCATCCCGGCAGATCTGGCGACCACCCTGCAACTGGCGCAGCTTGGTGGCCTTGCCAGCGCCCGTGGTGACCAATTGAACCGTATCCCCTTCCGCGTACAGGACGGATACAGCGAAGGCGATACCGTCCGCTCGGTGACCTTAGTCGGTGAACAGCGCGAGATGGCGCTCATCGTGCCTCGATCAGCCATCAGCGAAGCCTTTGATGTCAACACAGGTCTGCTCTCACGTTCGATGTATCCGCAACTGCGCTTTGATGGCTATACCCAGGCGCTTCAGACCAAAGTTGGCGAGACGTATTTCCTGACTTTTTTCGGCAATTCATTTGTACTGGTGGCGCTGAACATCATCGGGCATGTGCTATCGTGCGTGGTAGTGGCCTACGCCTTTGCCCGTCTCCGTGCGCCGGGGAAGAACTTCTTTTTCATCATCCTGTTAGGCACGCTGATGCTGCCTTATCCAGTGACGTTGGTGCCCATTTACGAAATTTTCCGCGACATGAACATGGTGAATACGCTGTGGCCGCTCTTTATCCGCTCGTTTTTTGGCAATGCCTTTCTCATCTTTATGCTGCGCCAGTTCTTCACCAGCATCCCGCGTGAGTTGGAAGACGCAGCACGGATCGACGGGGCGAGTACCTTTGGCATCATTCGGCACATTATTGTACCGTTGAGCCGTCCCGCAATTGCTACGGTAATCATCTTTACCTTCTGGTGGACGTGGAATAACTTTCTTGAGCCCTTTATCTTCCTGTCCAGCCCGGAATTATTCCCGGTAGCAGTAGGGCTTAATTTCTTCAAGGATCAGTATCTCACTATCTACTATGACCGTTTGATCGCGGCCTCAGTCATGAGTATGGTTCCGATGATTGTGTTATTTTTCTTCGCACAGCGTTATTTCATTGAAGGTATCCAGCTCAGTGGGCTGAAAGGTTAATGATGGTCATTGGCATGAGTACATTATCAGAACTGGCGCGACTGCGACCGGGTGTCAAGCGGCGGCGTTTATCGAGTTATGATATGGCAGGCGGCAACAACGACTGGTGGGAATTTGAGCCGGGGCAAGCCCGCAATATCGCTGAGATTAGCGGCCCGGGCTGTATCAAGCACATCTGGATGACCATGTGGAGCCATGACAAACACCAGTTTCGCAAGGTGATTTTACGGATGTTCTGGGATAATGAAAGCCTGCCCAGTGTCGAAGTCCCGATTGGCGATTTCTTCGGCATGGGCCACAACATGACGCGCAACTTCAGCTCGCTGCCCCTGCAAATGAGCCCACAGGATGGACGCGCTTTTAACTGCTGGTTCCCCATGCCATTTGAAACCAGCGCCCGTCTGGAAGTCGTTAATGAGGCTGACGAAAAACTCAATTTTTATTTCTATATCGATTATGAGGCTTACCCGCAGGACACATCAATGGCCGACTATGGGCGCTTTCATGCCCAATGGCGCCGAGTCAATCCGACTCCCGGTTGGGCTGATCCAGAGGTGCGCTGGGCAGATAACGAACCCGCCATGCGCGAGGCCTGGCGCACCCCCAACCTGACCGGGGATGACAATTACGTTATTCTGGAAGCCAGCGGACGCGGTCACTATGTCGGCTGTCATCTGGATATCGATTGTTTCTCGCGACAAGCGAATGACTGGTATGGCGAAGGTGACGACATGATCTTTATCGACGGAGAGCCATGGCCCGGTCTGCATGGCACCGGCACTGAGGATTATTTTAATACGGCCTTCTGCCCCACACAGGAATTCAGTTCACCCTATCATGGCGTGATTCTTAATCAGGG
>JBBSQD010000064.1:0-25359 GCA_038258185.1 Aggregatilineales bacterium
AGTTTCTGGCATGTTCACGGCAAGGATTATGCGCGGGAGGCAGAGGAACATCCCGACACGGAGATCGTCGCTGTATGGGACGAAGACGCCGAACGAGGCCGCGCCGAAGCAGCCAAACGCAACGTGCCATTCTACGAAAATCTCGATGAGTTGCTGGCTAAGCCGGATATTGACGGAGTCGTCGTCACCGCACCAACCAATATGCATTATGACGTGATGATCGCGGCGGCACGTGCAGGCAAGCATATCTTCACTGAGAAAGTCATCGCCGCCACTTTGCAAGAGGCGCAGGCCATTCTCAACGAGGTTGACCGGGCTGGCGTAAAGTTTGTGGTAGCAATGCGCCGCCTGCCCATGGCTTCGTCGCGCGCAGTAAAAGCCGTCATTGATCAGGGGCTGATCGGCGACCCGACGCTGGTGCTGGTACGAGATAGCCACAGCGGTGTGCTGCCGACTAAAGAGTATCCGCATGGCAGGTTGAGCGACGAGTTTCTTGATGCTGAAAAAGCGCAGGGAGGGGTGCTGATCGACCTGTGCCACGCGGTGTATCTGACACGCTATTTTCTGGGCAGGCCGGAAAGCGTCAGTGCGACACTTGGCTATGTGACAGGCCGCACAATTGAGGATAATGCCGTCCTGACAATGCGCCATGCCAGCGGCGGCATCGGAATCGCCCATGCCGGATATGTCACCGCCGCTGCGCCCTTCTCTATCGAAGTACACGGCACCGAAGGGTCGGTCATCTATAGTGAACCCGGAATCGGTGAGTTCATGTTACGGCGTACAAAAGACATCCAGCCTTCGGGCAACTACGATGCAACTGCCCCTGATCGTAAGCTCCATGTGCTCAGCACGCAACTTGATGGAGTGGATTGGGTGATTCAGGATATTACCACTGAGGCTGCACCTAAGCCCTTCGATCAATGGGTTACCCACATACAGCAGGGTACAATCGCCCATGAGAACAATGAAATCGGGCTCGACCTCACAGCCTTGATCGAGGCAGCTTATCGCTCAGCGCAGACTGATCAGGTTGTTCGGCTGGATGCATTGTCTGGAACAAATAGCTGACCTGAGGTAGCGTAGAACAGTAAGCAAACCTTTCAATCTGGGAGGTGCAGATATTAAAGCCAGCGCTGTTCGCACCTGGCCGAATAGAGTTAATGCGGTTTGGAGACGCTGCCTGTGACGTTTTAACCCCCAATGCAACTGCGCCGCATCTATGAGTTATACGAGAAGCTGCGCAGTTATTTTGGTGCGAAAACCCATAAGCCATTTCACACTCGACGCAGCACCTGATCTCAGGAACTAATACGTCCCCGCAACAGCGGCTCATTGATCGCTGTGGCATCCAGTGTATCTGCGCCCAGAAATCTGCCAAAACGCGCAAATCCACGCGCCAGAGCCTCAGCAAAAGCTTCATCATGGCCCAGATTCTCATCCTCTAACCACAAGCCGAGAATCATAAACGTGTTGGTCGTCCGGTCGAGTTTGCTATCGAAACGCGCCACAAGCTGATCACCCCACAGAATGGGCATCGTGTAATAACCAAACTTACGCTTATCCACCGGCTTGTAGACCTCCCAGATATAGTCGAAGCCAAAGAGGACTTTAGCCCGTCCACGTGCGCTGACCTGATCCAGCGGCGCAAGAAAGACAACTTCCTCAGATGTGGTGGTATACAGCGGTGTCCACGCGTCGGGCACACGTCCCGCCATCAAATCGTTAAGCCACTCAATATCGCTGCCAAGCGCGCAATGGATCCCTTTCCAACCCTCGACTTTGACCTCAACAATATCCCCATCGGCCAGCAGTTTTTCAACCAGTTCCTTCTTTTTGCTAAACGGGCCACCGCGGAAATAGGCATCACTTGTCCGCTTCAGTTGCGATAAACCCGAGAAACCGATTTCCTTTTTGATCAGGAAGAGATCCACATCTGCATCACTGCTTTCACAGATATACGCCTCCGGTGCGACCGCTTCCGTAAGCGCATAAACACGCTCGAAGTTCTCGCGATGATGCGTCATAACTTCGCCCGTGCGCCACAAATAATACAAAGCCAGCGAGCTATCCTTACTGCCCCGGTAACTCTGTGTCTTTTTCCGCTTTGACGCCTTAAAGTCACGATTGCTCAATGTGCCACGCTCATGCAAGAGCATCCGAATTTCATCAATGGCTTCGGCATGTTCGAGCCCCATTTTGACGATTCTTGCATCACAATCGGGATGGCCATCACGCTCGCGCTGCATGACCACGCGCCAATATGGAAGTTCATCCATTGGCCGCGCCGCCAGCCAACCGCCCCAGTCAAAGAATTTGCGCTGCTCGTAAGTCACCTCTTCCCACATGCCCGGTGTGTAATCCAGCACACGGCTGGCCAGTTGGATGTCATGACTGCGCGCAATAACCTGCAACGGATCAAGTTGCAGATACTCCATCTCGCGCATGGCCTGCTCCGTGCCTTCGATGCCGCGCCAGCGTCGCCCCGGCCATAAGCCCTGCTTACCCAGAATAAAGCGACGCGCCGTAATATTGTCTATGTTCAGCATAACGTTTTATCCCCTACCCAATAACCGACAACTCAAGGTTCATCAAACGGGCGAGTTTACGTATTTTCCCCACCTGATGGCCGATACCCAGAGCACAGTGATGAGTCGGCGCTTCTTCACACCACGTATTCATGAAGGTCGCCGGATCAAGCTTGAACTTCAGGCGTGAATTTGTGTTTCCAATCTGCATGGTATCGCCGGGGATTGATTCGCCTTCTGCTGCCAGCATTTTCAGGCGGCCATCGGCTGTTTGAGTCATGCTCAAAATCGTGATGGGGCCTGTTTTGACCTGAAATTGAACCGAGAGACCATAGCCCCGTTTCCCATGAAAAAGTCCCAATCCGCGTAATATGGGCTTTGTGTCACCGATGGCGATGTGGGCAGGCCCGTCGTGGCCCATCAGGATAAAATCATCGTTAAAATCCATCGCATAAAATTCCGTATAAGACCCACCCGCTTTCAGCCGATCCATCATCATCATGGCCACACAGGTTTTCAAGTCACCCTCACCTGCTGCGGGAATACCCCGTGCGGTCAAAAGCGAATTCCCGACAATCAAACCCGCACCGAGTTCTTCATTGGGGTTGGCATCCAGCCCGCGATAGTAATACGTCAATCCCTGCAGGCCAAAATCGGCCACCAGTTTATCCAGATCCACAGCCACTTTTGCTGACCAGTTCAGCGATTCCTCTGTGACGGGCATCGATATTTTATCACGCCCCTGCTCAGCAAAATCAAACGTGTGCCTGATTTCATCAATTTTAGCTGCGATTTCGGCTGCAGTGGCGGCATTCACCCGTTTATGCAGATCGTCCATTTCCAGGACTTCGATATGAGTGCCAAGCTGCGCGTGATGCATCGTAAAATCAGAGTACATATCCAGCATGCCGGGATACGTGTGCCCCAGAAAGCCGATGCGACTATAACTCACGCTGCGCATGACACTGGCCGCTTGCACCCACTCCTCAATTTCAGTCCAGGCGCGTTCATAATATTTATTCGCAGCCCCAGCAACCGGCGACAAAATACCTGTGACCACATTGAACTGAATGCGACTCCGCGCAAAAGCATTCGAGATTTCCGGCACACAGCATGCACAGCAATTCGCGAGCCATTCCGCCGTATCAATATCCAAATAATCCAGCGCCGGAACAGGTTGCAGATTCAGAATCAATACCGGCGCACGCCGACGTTGTACTGCTGGCAAGACCTGTGATGAAGTCGAGCAGGTTCCGACGTAACACACAATCAGATCGACGTTTTCGCGGGTGAATAAATCGCCAGCTTCACGCGCACCCGGCGCATCATCAATCAAGCCGGCAGAAACGACTTCCGCACCCATAGCCATAATTTTATTTTCGACCTGCTGTTGATAGCCTTCAAGTCGCGCTTTGAGCCCCTCAAACTGTGGCCAGTACGCCGCCAGGCCAATCCCAAATACACCAATTTTTGCCTTAAGGTGTTCCATATTTTAGATACTCCCATTGTCAGTAATGAAATTTATTTTTGCGTGCTGTGGTTGTGAACACAGCGATAATACCGACTATGATCATATCTATCAGCAAATTGGTCATAATTACGTGATGTCAAAGCAAAAATGCGCTGGGCTTTACTCGATCTTATCCGCAGCGATCCACTCGAATATCTGCTCAGTGAGGGCAGATGTGCCGGTAATGAAATTGCCTGATGACCATCAATGAAAAGTCTGTGCCATTCAATGTAATATTCAATTCTCTCATTTCATGTCAAATATAATTGACACAAGGGTCTAATTATGATACTTTATGTAAAGTATTTTTTACACAGTGTACAAAATATCAGACTTCACGAGGAAACATGACCTATCAGGAACGACGTAGTATCGTCAACATCATCAGCACTATTCTGATTTCTGTGCTTTATTCTGCCTACATGATCCAGAGATACCCGGAAGTAAGTCCATATTCACCAGATGTGTTTCGCTTTTGGGGAGGCTTTTTCTTGGTCTTAATCCTGGTGACGATTGTGGCAAAAATCATCATTTATATCCTATTCAGCATCATCAATACCATTGCCACGCACGAAGAAGAACCATCCATAATTGACGAACGCGACAAATCAATTGAACTGAAAGGCGCCAGAAATTCGCTTTACGTTTTTAGCTTCGGCTTTCTTCTGGCAATGGGATCGCTGGTCGTGGAAATGCCGCCCTCAGTGATGTTCATCCTCCTCTTTTGCGCAGGCATTGTATCGGAGATGGTCGGCGACATTTCACAGTTCTATTTTTATCGCAGAGGATTCTAAACCTCACATTCACACTAAACATTTGCATTTTGCGCTTGTTGAAAGAGCTTAACAATTATTAGCTGGCAAAGTATGCCTGGAGAGAAATCATGAAAGCAGTTGTATACACCGAATACGGATCACCAGATGTTCTTAAATTTAAAGAGGTTGAAAAGCCTACCCCCAGGAACAATGAGGTTCTGGTCAAAGTCCATGCGGCATCGGTCAATTATGGAGATTTGTTAGCGCGAAAATTTAAGAATGCGCGCAGCGAATTCAACATGCCTTCCATAATATGGCTCCCCGCCCGCGTTGGGTTCGGTTTCAGTAAGCCGAAAAAACAAATCCTGGGGGCTGAGTTTGCAGGCGATGTTGAAGCGGTAGGCAAGGATGTCACCCGCTTCAAAGCAGGCGATCCGGTTTTTGGCTATCCCGGCCCTGACTTTGGAGCCAATGCCGAATATTTATGTATGCCTGAAGATGGGCTGATAGCGTCCAAGCCAGCCAACATGACCTATGAGGAAGCGACGACAGTGCCTTACGGCGCTTTAACAGCCTTATATCTGCTTGGAAAAGCCGACATTCAGCCTAGGCAAAAAGTTCTGATCAATGGTGCTTCCGGCGCGATAGGCTCTGCCGCAGTCCAGCTTGCCAAATACTATGGTGCAGAAGTTACCGGCATCTGTGGCACGCCACGGCTGAATTTCGTGAAAGCTCTGGGGGCGGATCATGTGATTGATTACACCCAGGAGGACTTTACCCAAAATGGCGAAACCTATGACCTGATATTTGATATCTTAGGCAAGGGGTCATTTACACGCTTTAAGAACTCGCTGAAGCCCAATGGTGTTTATCTTCTAGCCAGCTTTAAGGGCAGGCAGCTTTTTCGGATGTTATGGACTTCGATGGTCGGAAGCAAGAAAGTGATCTGCGCGATGTCATCGTATAAGACCGAAGACCTCTTGCTGATTAAAGATCTGGTTGAAGCGGGGAAGATCAAAGCGATTATCGACAGGTGTTATCCGCTGGAACAAACGGCGGATGCGCACCGCTATATCGAAGCGGGACACAAACAGGGTAATGTAGTCATCGTTATCAACCCGGAGGAAAACCGGACAAGATAGCCCGCTGCAATGTAAACGTGAATTGATCGAATTTTACGACGCAATTCTGAAACCGCATCAGGCCGGCGCTGCCATAGAAATTCACAGCAGTACCGGCATTTGCCACAATAAGCATAGTCGCAATCGTAATGCTTCTACACACGCGAAAACGGCTGACGAATAACAGTTTTCAGCTTCTCAGGGTCGGCTTTGCGGGGGTCACTCAGATAGATTTCATGATGTATGCCACTGAGAGTCCACCCGTTCTCAGCGATGTGCTGATGCAAGCGGGCGACCGTGGGGCCTTCCGTGGAGTAAGGCCCAATGTGCATTACCTGGACAGACTCACCTTCATGATACGTTTCAAAGCGGAGAGCTTCCAGCAGCGCTGGCGCAATCTTCTTGCGGGACTTCTCCCGTGCCTGCGCGACTATGTCTGCTGTGATCCTGTCCGGTTGCAGAATCATCAAAGTCCAGACAAATTGATCTTTGTCTGCATCGGTCAGCACAAACTCATCAGGTATGCCCTGTAGTGTCCATAGTCCTTCCAATGGCATCACCGTGAACACATTGCCATCAGCTTTGCTCACCGCTCGGATAGCATAGGCCAGCCCGTACAGCGCTTCAACTGCCTGCTGATAAAGCGGCGCGTTGTTCGGATTGCCTTCCCCATCAATCATCAGGTAATTCATGGGCGGCACATCCACTACATGAACATCTTTAGCAGAAGGCGCATACAGATCTTTGAGTGTCCTTTTCAGATCAAGATTCGTCATACAATTTTCTCCTTATAGCCAATATCTCCTTTACTCTAAGGTCCATTTATGACATCTAGTGTCAGAAATAACGGTAAAATTGAGTGATATCAAGTGCGGCTGAGGGGATTATGCGAGCAGATCGTTTATTAACTATTGTGCTGTTATTACAGCGTCAGCAGCATCTAAAAGCCAGTGAGCTCGCTGAAGCACTTGGTGTCACCGAGCGCACTATCTACCGGGATATTGAAGCCCTCAGCATGGCTGGGGTACCCGTTTATACACGCACCGGCCCCGACGGTGGCTGCTTTTTAGACGAGCAGTATCGCAGTAGTTTGAATTGGTTCACAGGTGCGGAATTGCAGACGCTGCTGTACACAAGTTCCGCTTCGCCTTTATCGGAATTAGGTATGCAGCAGTCGATGGATCATGCCGTGCTCAAGTTGTTGGCGCTACTCCCCAGCCGCCATCAGCAGGAAGCCGAGCAAATGCGCCAGCGGCTCTACCTCGATCCATCTGGTTGGTACGGCACAACTGAGGCTCATCCCATGCTGCCTTTGCTCAAAGAAGCGGTCTGGGGTGATCTGGTGATTGAGGCTTTGTACGAAACATGGGAAGGAGATCAGCAACCCCGTACTCTGGCTCCCTATAGCCTGGTATACAAATCCGATTACTGGTATCTGGTGGGCAAAAGTTACCCTTCCGGCTCGATGCGTACTTATCGCGTGTCGCGCCTCACGGATGTGCGTTTACAAACGACCCGCTTTGATCGAGATCGCGACTTTAAGATTGCAGCCTATTGGGAGCAGGCATCCGCGCAATTTTTGCAACGACTGCCCTCTTACCCGGTGGTCATGCGCGTACAACCCGACGCTATGATCTACTTCCAGCACATCTTTCCCGGTCGCTTTGAGTTCATTGAACAAAACGATGATTGGTGGATATTGAATGTGCATTACACCGTGTTTAATGAAGCCCGAACCAGCGTGCTGGGGCTGGGTATCGCAGTCGAAGTTATCCACCCGAAAGAATTGCACGAGGCTGTCATTGGGCAGGCCAAAGCCATCATCGCGAAATATGTCGAGTAATAAACCCAGGATACTCTGCATCAGCAAGATTCATACTTGACCTTCAACTTACTCGAAGGTTTAAAATGGTTGTACATGGAAACTATTACGACGATATTGGCCTGTTTAAGCCGGCGCATACGGATAACCAAAACGGCTATCGTTATTAATCGGCTCGAACAACTTGCGGACTTAAATCGGATTATCGCCCTCAAGAATCCGGGTCTCTCGCTGGATGAAGTCCGTCAGATGCTCGAAAATCACATTTCCAATCACGATATCAGCACGATGCTGAAAATCAAAAAAGACGAAAACGAACAGCGATTAGTGGCTGAACGATCACGGCTTCGGCAGGTCGAGGCACGTTTGCAATTGCTGGAACAAGGTTATACTCCAACTACTCAACCCGTCATTATTAAACCGGTACCAGTCCAGTTCATCTGGCGCAAATCCTGGAAATATTGTCCATTAGCCTATAAAGACCTGACAGCCTGTATGGACTACTGCAGAAGCGCTTTAGCCAGACTGCCCCACGGTGGCGGGACGCGCGCCGCGCTGCGGGAAGCGATTGAGATTCGCCTCTAGCTGATCCGCAAATTCCGTTAATACATCGGTGGGTGTATGGAAGCGCAGGCTGACAATATTATTTTCGCGCGGCACCAGCACTTTTGTGGGTGGCTGAAATTCATCCATCAGGTTCACGGTTAAGCCGATCAGCGAACCGTCTTCATGGCGGATCAGGTCAAAGCTCACGTCCGGCTCGGAAAACCCCCAGTTTTCACTCTTGACTGGCTCATCAGCGGCCAGCGCACGCAGCCAGTCAATACAATCTTCAACTTCCCAGGTCAGAGCTCCAGCATCTTCGACCTGCCAGCGCCACGCACCGTAGACGGATTGCAACACCACACGAAAGATCAGCCAGTTGGCATCATACTCATCTTTGAATTCACCATTAAACTCATAACCCGTAATGTAAATTCCCATACGGAAACGATCATTTTCAAGAATTGCAGGCATAATATCCTCACACTGTTGTGTTAGTCCTATTCATTTTACCGTACTGTGCCGCACAAATAACCCTAATTTGTGGTAGTTCACAGCACACAATGGCTTATTTATCCTGACCTGAATGTAACAATAATCAATCTCAACCGATGTTTAATCGTCGGTATTCTACTTTGATGCAGGCATCCATGATGATCGGTAAATCAGCCGCCTGTGCTTTTTGCAGCGCATCCGCGTGAACAACACCTAATTGCGCCCAAACAGATTTCGCCCCAACCGCAATGGCGTCCTCAACCACCTCTGGCAGATACTCTGCACGTCGAAACACATTCACAATATCAATCGAATCCGGTATATCCCCTAGGCTGGCATAACTGGGTTCGCCATCAATCTGGCTGACTGTCGGGTTCACAGCATAGACTTTATAACCTGCTTGCCGCAAAAACTGGGCGATCTGATAACTGGTCCGCGAGGAATTATCAGAATGGCCGACAACCGCAATCGTATGGGCATTTTGCAGAATAGTCTGCATCACCTGATCTTCAGTATTCGAATCGTTCACGTTATTCCCTTTATTAAAATTGCTTCCCATTAAAACATTTTCCCACGTATTCTGGGTATGAAATTACCAACAACCTGAATCAATTTTGCGACATTCAAAAGCATCGAGCGGTAATTAAGTTAGAGTTGACAACTTCAAATCAATTAATATTTGTCCAAGATGAAGGAATATCTGATGACAGTTCAAAAATCTTCAAAATCATATTCAATCCAATTCATAATTACCCTGCTCTTATTTTCTACTCTGCTGCTGAGCAGTATCGTGCCGCTGTTGGCTCAGGATACAGCAGCCGATGATAATGTCGTCATCGCGACTGGCCCCGTAGAATTCAATGCCAACCGGGACATCATCGTTGGTGGCTATATTATAGCGCCAGCGGGTGCCTTCTCTCCATCAATCCTGCAAACTGGGGATGTGGTGATTATCATTGGCATTCTGCTGCCGGATGGCGTGACCGTTCAGGCGCAGAGTTTCGAATTCTTCGAGCAACCCGAGGTCACGGAAGAACCTGAGGTTACAGAAGTACCTGAGGTTACAGAAGTACCTGAAGTCACCGAAGAGCCAGAAATGACTGAGGAACCGGAAGTTACCCCAGAACCCGAAATGACCGCTGAGCCAGAGGTCACTGAAGAACCTGTCGCCACATGTGGCAACCCGAATCATCCTGTCGCGACCCGCATTGCAGAGCAATTTGAGGTCAGCTACGAAGAAGTGATGGGCATGCATTGTGCTGGCAATGGCTTCGGCAACATCATCCGCGCTTATCTGTTAGCTGAGGCCGGTGCCGACGGCGCCAGCGCCCAGGATTTCCTGGATCGCGCAAAAGGTAGCGAAGGCTGGGGACACATTATGCGTGAAAGCGGCATCCATCCGTCTGAGCTGGCACCCGGTCAGGCCATGCGTGGCAATAACGGCAACCAGAACCGTGGCAATGGCAATGGAAACAACGGTAACGGAAATGGTAATGGTCGCGGGAATGGAAACGGCAATAACGGAAATGGCAATGGTGGTGAAAATGGGAACGGCAATGGCAAGGATAAGGGCAAAGGCAAGCCCTAAGCCTCGCCTCTAACCTGCTTCGATAATGGTTCTCTCAAACTGCGCCAGCCCACAAGCTGGTGCAGTTTTATGTCTAACCAAAGGTAAATTTACATCTCCACGCAATATGCTATCATAAGCATACAGATTGTTTACATGGCACCTTCCAGGAGCGATTATGTCTGCCAATGTTGATGCAATGGTGCGTGAGGGAATTAATGCCTACCGGGCTGGAAATAAAGATGAAGCCCGTACCCTGCTGTATAAAGCCGTAGAAATTGATGAACAGCACGAACAGGCGTGGCTATGGCTGAGCGCAGTGGTCGATTCGATTGAAGACCAGCAGACCTGCCTGGAAAATGTGCTGACGATTAACCCCAATAATGAGCGTGCCCGTGACGGTCTGCGCATTCTCAACCAGCGTGCCGGGAGCGATCAGCCTGTGATTTCATCTCCATCGCCGACAGCACCCAAAAAACAGACCCAGGTATTTGATCAAGATGATGACGACGATGCTTTCGCCAATCTGAGCTTTACCGATCAGGCGGCTCCACCCCCGGCGAAAGCCGCAGCAAATGATAATCCTTTCTCAGCGCCTGTAGAAGAAGAACTTCCCACCAGTGTCGATTGGGCAGCGCCACCGGCTACCAGCAGCTCAAGTTCGTTTCAACAAGTAAAAGAGCCCACACCTGCTGATTACGATGATTGGGTCGCAGGGCTGAACCTCAACACGGCGGGGGAAGAATTCGATGATGATGACGATGTTTTTGACCCATCGCCATTTATGGTCAACAGCGAAATTGATGACATTTTCAATGTGGATGCGGATGAAGATGAAAGTCTGCCCACCTTTGACGATATCGATGATCGCTTAGCCAATGCCACGGGGCCATTTGATACATCCACGGACTATGAAGATCCGTTTATGAGTCCCGACGATATGCCAGCGCGGTCATCGTCACCAGCCAAATCATCTATGATGTCTCCTGCTGCGGCCAATACAAGCTCACTTTTAGAGGGCATTGAATCGGACGAGTTTGACGATTTAGACGACTTTGGCATGGATGAGTTTGACGATAATCTGAATGCGATTGACCCTTCAGAATATTTCAAAAGTATCCCGGCTGAGATTGCGGCCACCCGGATGCCCGGTACAAGTGAAAGGGCGCCGGTTCTCCTGATCCTTGGCGTTTTGTTGTTACTGGGGCTGAATATCGGGGCGGTATTTTTAGTCGTCACAACTTTAACCACAGCATGATCGACGCTGGACACGGAGCGCATATTCATGATAAAATTCTGCTCCATTCTAGAGAATCATTTCCAATTGAAAGGAGCTTGCGGCAGCCTATTGCAACTGCTCGCCGCAGATTTTAAATATGGCTAATCATAAGTCCGCGATTAAGCGCATCCGTCAGAATGAGAAACACCGTATTCATAATCGTTCGTATCGCAACCGCGTGCGTACTTTCGTGAAGATGGCACGTGAAGAAATTGAGGGTGGCAAAACAGAAAGTGCTGTCGATGCTACCAAAGCAGCCATTCGTGATCTCGATATGGCCGTCAGCCGTGGCATTCTGCACAAAAATAATGCCGCCCGTCGTAAAAGTCGTTTGATGAAACACCTGCACCAACTGCAAACACAATCATAACGGCTTCTTAAAACGACATGCACATTAAGAAGCCGACCTGCGCGGGTCGGCTTTTTGTATTCCTGTCAGAATTCAGGCCTCCAGCGATTTGGGTACTTTTTCCTGAGGACTGCCGAGTTGGTCAGGAATATCCAATAGATAGCCTATCCCCCGCACAGTTTTGAGGTAAGCCGGTTTACCGGGGTTTTTCTCAATCGCTTCGCGTATCCAGCGGATGTGCACATCCAGCGTACGTGTATCCCCCATATAATCTGTATTCCAGATTTCTTCCATCAACACTTTGCGATCTAAAACTTTACCGGGCTGGCGCAGGAACAATTCCAGCAGCAAGGTCACTTTAGGGGTTAACTGGGTTTCATGTCCGTTGACTTCGAGGGTGCGCCGAGCGATATTGAGCGAAAACGGCCCAGTGGACACTGTTTTATCATCGCTGAATTTGATGATGCGCTCGATGCCATTAACCAGTTTACGCGATGTAAACGGTGGAATGAGCACAAGATCAGCCGGCGTGTCAACAAGTTCCAGAGGCCCGGGGTGGATGTGAATAATGGGGATATCGCCAATTTCAGCATGCAGCGAACGGCAAATCCGCTCACCAGTGGTGCGCATCGATACCGCATCCAGCACAATCACATGCGGCATATGCTCCTGAGCCAGCTGAAAAGCTTCGGTGCCGTTGGCGGCAATGACGACATCATAGCGTTTTTTTAAGGAGTTGCCGAAAGAGCCATTTTTCGTCTGGTTGCGTCCAATAAGTAAAACTCTAGCCGCCTCCATTCAGCAAACCTCCTGTAATTTTTCCACTGTCCACGTCAGGCTGACCTCATAGATTATAGCGTCATCTTTAAGAAACGGCCAAAATATTTTAACGCATGTTAACATGTGCCGGATTCGTCATCATGCGGCATAATTATCAAACTTATTTTACAAAATCTAACCGAAAGTGGCCTGGGTATCGCATGAAAAATCTGGTGCAAAAAATCGAACGAGGTCTAAACTGGCAATGGCTACCGGAAATTTCCCGCTACGCTACCGATCAGGCAATGGCAGTGCAGCAAATTGCTGCGCCGACTTTCCACGAGCAAACCCGAGCTGACTATGTCCAAAAGCTGTTCAGCGAATTTGAGCTGGATCAGGTCTCTATGGACAGCTACTTCAACGTTTTCGGTCTTTTACCCGGCAACCGACCTGATTTACCCGCCATTATGGTATCTGCCCACACCGATACGGTTTTCCCGGCAGAAGCTGATCTCACACTCCGTCAGGAAAACGATATCATTTATGGGCCGGGGCTGGGGGACAACAGCTTTGGCGTCAGCGGCTTACTGGCTCTTATTAAAGTCATCTGCGAACAGGATCTCATCCCACAGCGCGATATCTGGTTTGTGGCGACCACCCGCGAAGAAGGTCTGGGTGACCTGGGCGGGATGCGCGCAGCCTATAAGACGCTTCAGGATAAAGTATGCTGCGTCATTAA
Organism: Aggregatilineales bacterium; assembly: GCA_038258185.1. Taxonomy (GTDB): domain Bacteria; phylum Chloroflexota; class Anaerolineae; order Aggregatilineales; family Phototrophicaceae; genus JAIOHN01. The sequence continues at coordinate 13,468 of JBBSQD010000064.1, forward strand.
TTTAGAGGGATTAGCGTTTGGGCATATTTACCATGCTGGAATCGCGGTGCGCCGTTTGCACATTGTGGCGACTGCCCCCGGTGGACACAGCTGGTTACACTTTGGCCGACCCAGCGCGACCCATGCCATTGTCGAGCTTGGCAGTCGCATTCTGGCGATTAAGCCACCGGAGACGCCGCGAACAACCTATAACATCGGCCTGTTAGAAGGCGGTCAGGGCATTAATGTGATCGCTACGCAGGCGGGCCTCTGGCTGGATATGCGTAGCGAGGATCAAAAGGCACTCCGCGCGCTGGAGCATGAGATTCGCCAGCAGATTGATTCGCTGCAGACCGAGGAATTAAAGTTCAGTATCGAGATTGTTGGTGACCGCCCTTCCGGGCAAATTCCGGCCAATCATCCGCTGGTACAGGCCGCGATAGAAACACTGACCATCGTGGGGATGCAGGGTGTGCTGGAAACCGGCAGCACGGATGGCAACGTCCCATTAGCTGCTGGCTGCCCCACAGTCACCATTGGGATTACACGGGGTGGTAATGCGCACCGCATGGACGAATACGCGGAAACCGCACCTGTTGCGCTGGGCATGAAACAGCTTATTCTGCTGACTTTAGTCGTAGCAAATAATCCAGATACAATCTAAACGTCAGTACAATGCTCACTACTGTATGATAGAATTGAAACAACACTATTCAGAAGGAATGATTCATGGCCACTATTGACGTGCTTGTCGCTGTTCGCCGCGAGGATGCAAGTAAATATTATAAAAGCCTGTCTGTCCATAAGGATCTGCGTATGCAGATCGTTTCAGACAAGACAGACGCATCAAATGTTCTGGCAGACCGTGACCATCATACCGATGTGCTGGCCATTGATAATCAATTGGGCGAAGTCTTTGATTTCATCACGGAACTGCGCCACACCTATCCGCGGCTGATTATCATCCTGATTGATGAAGAAGCGGATTTTGGCCTACCCGGTGAAGCTGATGAGATCAGTACCATGCCCTTTGCCAATGATGATCTTGTACGTCGGGTCAAGCGCTTAATGTCCGACCGTCAGCTAGAAACGCTGCGGGCAGACAGCCTGCCGGCTGTGCGGGATTTCGCTAAACGTTTGCGTAAAGCGACCGGCGAATATGGCAAGCAGCAAGCCGCAGTCACCGCCTGTATGGATCTGGATTATACCTATGTCGCCTTTTACAGATTGGAAAGCCTTGACCCGCTCAAGGTGGTGCTCAAGGCACAGGAAGGGCCCCACTCCATTCAGGCCATTGCGCCTAAACAGGCATCACCGGACGATCTGATTGAGTGTGTCGCCATAAATGGTCAGAGCCGTAGTGCTGTGCCAGATGATGAGCCTAATCACCCGCTGGTGCAGAAGCGCCGATTCGGGGCGATTGCCTGTGTTCCAGTTGTGTTCGGTGGCAGTCGCTATGGTATCCTCATCGCCTGCCGTGACCAGCCCAATTCCATCACACAGGAAAATGTCCTCATGCTGGAACTGGTCAGCGCTCAGCTTGCCGCGACGATCTCAAAAGAAGTCATTAGCTAGGCATCCCAACCAGATAGGTCTAAAGGGCGAAGCGCTGCTTCGCCCTAACTCGAGCATTTACAACGACTTCAGCGCACTTTCCAGACGATCAATTTCCTCATGCGTGTTGTAATGCGCGAGCCCTATCCGCACCATGCCGTTTTGCTCATGTCCCAGCCGATCCATAATTTCCACCGCGTAATAATTGCCATCCCAGACGTAAATATGATTCGCGGCTAAATGCGTGGCAATCTCCTCCGGCGTATGCTGGTCATGCACAAATACGACCGTCGGCACCCGCTGATCATAGCGCTGCGGGTCCGTGATGCCGGCGATGTGAAGTCCCGAAATAGACTGCAAAACATCAATCAGGTGCTCGACAAGTTCACGCTCATAAGCCTGCATCACCGCCATGCCGAGTTTGAGGTCTAAGTGTGTACCACTATAACCGGTAAACTGATCACGGAAGGAAGCGCCGTAATCCCGCCCCACGTCTGCAATATAATCCAACGCGGCTCCGACTCCGGCAATCGTCTCGAAACTGGCCGTGCCGGTTTCCCAGCGATGCGGAGGCTTGTCTTTTGAGGGACGGACTTTATAAGCTGGCAAGCTCGCCAACAGGTCGTAACGCCCCCATAAAATGCCGATATGCGGCCCGAAAAATTTATAGGCCGAGCAAAAGAGAAAATCACAACCCATCATCTGAACATCAATCGGCACATGCGGGGCAGCCTGCACCGCATCGACCATATACAGCGCTCCAGCGGCATGCGCCATATCCGCAATCTGCTGCACAGGATTGATCGTGCCGACTGCATTTGAGGCATAGCAGGTCGCTACAATTTTGGTTTTATCGGTCAGTACGGCTTCCAGGCTGTCCATGTCCAGCGTGCAATCAGACGTGACAATATCAGCAAAGCGGACGACCAGATCATGATCCTCAGCTATACGGCGCCAGGGCTGAACATTAGCGTCATGATCCATGCGCGTCAACACAATCTCGTCACCGGGTTTGAGTGTCTGCCCCAAAGCACGTGTGAGCGCAAACATGAGCGTCGTGGTATTGGCACCAAAGACAATTTCATCCACGGAAGGCGCATTCAGGAATTCAGCCGCACGCTGGCGCGCTGATTGGGTAATCGCATCACTGCGTTGGCTGGTCGCAAAAACACCGCCGGAATTGGCATTGGAATGGATATAATATTCAACCACTGCATCAATCACTTTTTGCGATACCTGGGTTCCTGCCGGATTATCGAAAAAAACCGGTAGGGTTCCCTGGCTGTCAACAGCCTGATGGAGTGCGGGAAATTGAGTGCGAATCACATTTACATCAAAACTCATGGTATCATTTCCTGATTTTCAATGAGAATAAATTAATGAGTGTGAGTTTAAAAGAATAACGTCTAGTACGCCACTTATTTGAAATAAATTTTTTATAATCCACCTGTTTTTATCTTCATACAATGTGTGGTATAAACTCCGTTATATATGAAAATGAGTGTAACCCGTGACTGATAACATTAATCTGATATTACAAAATCGACTTTTGTCGGAAGAAGTGAAACGACGTGTAGACCAACTGGCAGCCATCAATATGGTTGCCGCGACAGTGAGTCAATCACTCGATCTTGATTGGACACTTACCACAGCGCTGCAAGCGGTGATCAATGTGGTTGGGGCTGAGGCTGGGGGCATCAGCCTGATTGATGAAGAAGCCGGTGAGGTGGTGCTTCGCGCTCAGCACGGGTGGACAAATGACTTTGTATCCCAGCCCATGCGAATTCCCTTTGGCAAGGGGATGTCTGGTCAGGTGATCCGCACTGATCATGTGGTGACTTATAACAATCTGGATGGCACTGAGGAACTGGCTATCCCCAGTGTGCGTAATGAGCGTTTTCGCTCAATTGCAATGGCGCCGATGCACGCCAGAGGGATGATTATCGGCATCCTCAGCATCATGAGCAGTAAACCCAATAGCTTTAGTGCTGAGATTATAAGTGTCCTGGAAGCGATTGCTGATACGGTTGGCGTTGCGCTTGATAATGCGCGGTTGTTCGAAACTGCACTGGAAGAAGAAAATAAGCTGAGTGCCATTCTCCACTCGACTGCGGATGGCATTATCGCCACCGACCAGAATGGGCGCATCCGGCTGATTAACCATACTGCCGAAACCATGTTTGATCTGGATGGCGCCGCCTTGGTGCGTACTCCCCTGCGTGAAATCCCTATCAACCCTGAAATCCGTGACCAGCTTTTGTATGCGCTGTCGTCTCGTAATGAAGCGACTCAAGAGTCCTTTGAAGCGCGCCTGGCAACTGGCAGCATTCTGTCGATCACCGTTTCTCCGGTGTATGTCGAAAAACGCTTTGATCAGGACAGCATCACCGATGGCTGGGTTATTGTGTTGCGGGATGTCACCCATCTGCGCGAGTCGGAAATTGCGCGCGCCCAGTTTATTCAGGCCGCAGCTCATGATATGCGCAATCCACTCAGCGTAACGGTGAACTCATTGCATCTTTTGCAAAACGCATTGAATGACCAGAACAGTCATATCGATGAGATTATTATGTTGGCGTTGAGTGGGGCAAACCGACTCGAAGCGCTGATTGATGGTTTGCTGAAAATTGAGCAGATTGAAAGCGGTTATGGCGTTCATCCCACACAGATTGATATGCTGGACATGATTGGCGAGATCAGCGCACAGACAGCCGCCAGCATGAACGCCAGACAAATCCATTACGAGGTTGAAATTGATGGGCAGTTGCCCGCAATTTATGCGGATAACGATTTAATCCGCAGGGCGTTAATTAATTATCTGGAAAATGCGATTAAATACAGCCATGAGAAGGGCAATATCACCCTGCACGCCTTCGTCAAAAATAACTGGCTGCATATCGAAGTGACCGACGATGGCCCCGGCATCCCGCCGGAAGCACAGGCGCATTTGTTTGAGCGCTTTTATCGTGTCCCCGGTACCGAAAGCATCCCGGGGACGGGTTTAGGGCTGGCGATTGTCAAATCCATTATCCAGAAAAACGGTGGCAACGTCTATGTGCGCAGCCAGTTGGGTCAGGGCAGCACTTTCGGCCTGACACTGGCGCTCACACCCCAGTTGCAGACATCCTAAATACCCAGGTCGGTTCGGATCTGCTGCGCGATTACACCAAAGGTATCACTATAAATCAGGTCGGGCTGGCGTGGGCGCGGCAGATTCACGGGTATATCGGCAATAATCTGGCCGGGACGGTGGCTCATCACCAGCACCCGGTCAGACAACATCACCGCTTCATTGATGTCATGTGTCACCATCAGGACAGTCTGCTTTTCCTGTGCCCACACGCGCAGCAGATCAAGGCTGACCTGCTCTCTAGTGAGCGCATCCAGCGCACCGAAAGGCTCATCCAGCAGCAGCACCTCCGGTTGTTGGATAAGCACACGGCCAATCGCCACCCGCTGCGCCATACCGCCGGATAACTCACCGGGATAGGCCTGACCAAAATCAGCCAGACCTAACCCCTGCAACTGATCATTCACCGCAGCATACCGCTCATTCTTCGATACACCCGCTAATTCTAAAGGAAGCGCCATATTGTCGCGCACGGTGCGCCACGGCATCAGGTTGGCTTCCTGGAACATCAGGCCGATGTGGGCCGACGGTTCGCGAATCGCCTGATTCCCAATATAGGCTTCACCCTGGGTCGACTGTTGTAAACCCGCCAGGATGCGAATCAGGCTGCTTTTGCCACAACCACTGGGGCCGACCAGACAGACAAACGATCCCGACTCAATTTCAAAATTGACCGGCCCCAAAGCAGATAAGACATTACCGCTGGGTGATTCGTAAGAAAGACTTAAATTACGCGCCATTAAACGCATGACACTTCCCTCAGATACTTCGATCTACAACGAGCGAATGATTTTATGGGCGTTCCACAACGAAATCAGCGCCTTCTGACACACTCAGGTCAACAACCACTTCACGCCCGCCAAATCCGTCCACAATATCATGGGCGCGTACCGTTACGCTGGTCACATCTGGCGGTATAGTGATGCCACTCTGACTACGCGTAAACGGTTGCTCGGTTTCATGCGGATGCAGCAGCAACCGGGTAAATGTACTGTCAGCGTCCGGCAGCACGATGCTACCATCTGGGAAGACCACGTCCCAACCATCGGCGTAATCCTCCCAGCCGCTATCCGGGTGAGCTACGGTGACATGAAATGTCCATGTACCATCCGCAGATTCAACCGCCCGCACAGACAGCACATCCGCGTCGGCGGTGGATTCGTGAGTCTCCACCGCCGACGATTGTGCTATTGGGCTAAAAAATCATTGGTAAAGGCCGCCTCCAATTCAATTGAAGCCTGTAAAAATCCCATCGACAACAGAGTCTGTTGGGTCACTTCCCACGATTCAAGGTCACTTTGGCCTAACTGATCCGCATCCCACAGTTCAATCGTGTTGAGTAACACGTGAAACTGTAACAGGGTTTGCGAATCGAACTGCTCCGATAATCTTGTCAGCAGTGCGACACGACTTTCCGTAATCGCTGCCCGGTCAGGGTTGGTTGCCAAAAATTCAGCCTGTGCAGCAGCTTCAGTTTCTAACACGCTGCGGAAAGCATCATCCGTCAGCAAATTCTCGACATGCACCGCGCTCAGCAAATATGCCTGAGCCGGATTATTAATCGAATCCCGCAAAGCCAGATCAAAGGCGCTCACCACACCCTGCACCTCTTCCGGCTTCTCAGCAATCGCGGCTGCGCTGGTCACGAGTCCATTGGACACAATATCGACCTGTGAGGACACCGGAATCACACTGATCGCAGATACAGCGCCACAATCACCCTGATCAATGCGCTCCTGAATTTGAAGCGGCTCATTGTTGATATAAACCACTGACGATTCAATTGCGCCAATGCAGATCACTTCCGGCGCATTAAAGCCAATTTCTTCCAGCTGGATATCTGTTTCGGTCATTCCGGCTGAAGCGAGTAAAGCGATCAAACCGCTATAGCTGGCACCAAAGCGTCCGGGAATACCGACACGCTTACCAGCAAAGTCGCTGACAGTCTCCACACCACTGCCCTTGACAGAGACAATGCCAATTGGGAACTGCTGGAACCATTCATAAACGAACACGACTTCCCGTTGATTAGCGCGCGACTGGATAATCTGCTCACCACTCATCACGCCATAATCCAGACTACCCGCTGCGATTAAATCAATGCCGTCAGGCTCATCACCATATTGCAGGGTGATGTTCAAACCCGCATCCGCAAAGTAGCCGTTCTCAATCGCCACGTAAACCGGCGCAAATTGAATGTTGGGGATAAAGGTCAGGAAGAAACTTGCATCTTCCAGCGTATCATCCTGCGCCTGAACACCCGGCACAAGTAAGCAAATCAAGAGCAAAGTCAGTATCAATTTCCGTGCCACGATGAAGCTCCTTAATTGGATTCAATAAAACAGGTTAGTTACGTCTGGCGTGTAACTGCCAGTTGAGTAAACGTCGTTCCAGCAGGCTCACCAGCCAATACAAAGTTCTTGCGATGAGCGCAAGCGTAATCACAGCCACAATCACCAGCGCTGTATCGTACTGACTACGCGACAAAGTGATGAGAAAGCCTAATCCGGCATTTGCACTGACAAATTCACCCACGACTGCGCCAATTACCGCCAGCGTCGCGCTGATTTTAAGACCGCCCATCAGAACCGGCATCGCCGCTGGAATCTCCAGCTTCACGAATGTCTGCCAGTTGGTCGCCCGCTGGACTTTCATGAGGTCACGCAATTGCAGGGGTACCTGCCGGATACCCACCACGGTATTCAGCAAAGTGGGGAAAAACACGATCAATGCGCTGGTTACAACCTTGCTGGTGGGCCCACTGCCGAACCAGATAACCAGCAGCGGCGCGTAGGCGACAATCGGCGTGGATTGCAAAGCGACGATAATCGGAGCCAGCGAAGCCTCCAGCAAGGGGTAACGTGCAATGAAATAACCCACAAACAACCCGATACTCACGCCAACCAGCAAGCCTGCCAGGATGGTTGAAAGAGTCGCCCAGGTATGCAACCATAAGCGACCATCCAGGATCACCTGATAGGCTTTTTCGGCTACTGCAATGGGGGGTGGGATGATAAACGCCGGATAAATTTGCAGCATGGTGATCAATTGCCACATGCCCAATAACAGCAGTAATACAAATCCGGGCAGGAATTTCTTCAGGAAGGAATGCCGTAATTGTGGAGTGCGGGGTTTTTGAACTTCAGTGATAGCGGCTGGGTGTGGTGAGATTGTATTTTGCATGGAAATGCCCCATTCGTATTGTACTGATACAACACAACGGGGCATAAGGTATGCTAACTAAAGCCTGTAAGTACGCAAAGATACTTACAACGCACATAAAGCAGAAATGCTGACATTACCCACTGAACAGGAATATAATGCACAGTTCCCGACAATCAGGCAGCTTTATGACTGATATTTAGTTAAGCAACAATTACTACAGACCGGGCTTAGCGCCTGTTCTGAACAGTAATTGCGAACCTTCTCCCATCCGGACTATAACCGTCGGCTCTGGTTTTACACCAGATCAACCGGCATGACTGACTAAAAGTCATGACGCACCAGCAAAACTGCCGCTGGCGACGCGGGTCGCGGGCTTGATGTACGAATGTACACTTTACCGCCGGTAGGGAATTCCACCCTGCCCCGAAGGTTGCTTATATAGTTGCCCATAGTATAGCAGGTTTTAAACCAAATGCGTAAACATTTACGCAAATTTTACGAAAAATCAGTCTCCTCAGACTGCGGCAGCGTGAAATGGAAATGCCCACCCGCGCGCTGTTGATTACCTTCTGCCCAGATATGCCCACCATGCGCTTCGATAATGTGCTTGCAGATTGCCAGCCCCAGACCGGTACCTTCACCACCAGACCGCGAAGCATCTACCTGATAGAAGCGCTCAAAAATCCGTTCCGTTTGATCCGGCGAAACCCCGGGCCCATTATCCATCACATTAATCACGACTTCTTCGCCATCCTTATGGGCATGGACGGTAATAGTCTCACCCGGTGGCGACCATTTGACCGCATTATGAATCAGGTTAATCAGCACACGGCGGGCTTTATCGCGGTCACACAGCACATTCAGCTTTTTAGACACATCATGCACAATGTCGATTTCCTTGGCGGCACTCTGATCGTAAACGCGTTCAATCGCTTCGTCGATCATTTCATACAATGGCACGCTCACCATACGCATGATGGCCTGACCGGACTCGATCATCGACAAATCAAGCAATTCTTCCGCCATCCACAGCAGCGAGTCCGTTTCACGCGCAATCGCACGCAAAGAGCTGATACTCTGCTTGCGTTTGGGTTTCTCCTGCTCATGGAAGAGGCTGTCAATAATCAGGCGGATATTGGCGATAGGCGTGCGCAGCTCGTGCGAGATATTCGCGACCATATCCCGCCGTGCGCGGTTCAAACGCACCAGATCAGAAATATCTTCAAACGCCAGCCCGATAAACAGATTCGCATCCCGGCGAATCACCCCACAGCGAACCTTATAGACGCGCTTATCAAAACTGACCTGTTCTTCAAAGACTTCTTCCTGGTGGATGAGCGCATCACTCACCATCATGTCAATCTCTTCAGAACCGGTCAATTCAAGCAGGGTGATACCTACCGGACGCACACGCTCAAACAGCGCTTCCGCACTATTGTTGATGGCAATAATCTCGTGATTTTCATTCATCACAATTAAAGCGTCGTAAGCGGCATTAGCCAGTGTCAGCAATAGTGCCGTTTTATAGGCAAAGTCGCGCTCCTGTTTTTGTAAGCGCTCCTGTAATTCCTGGATCGTATGTTGTGCCTGTTCGAGTTCGTTAATCATCACTTTGTTCCGTTATCTGCATGCTGGCCTAAAATTCCTGGATAGATGATAACCACCGTCCATAACAAACAGTACCACACGCGTGAGCAGTGGGTACAAAATAAAAAATCGTTAAGCAGTGGGCGTTTGTAGCGAGGTTGTTTAGCTCAGCAATGAGCCGGCTGCGATCAGTAAACGCTCATTAACCTTCAAATCGATAGCCAACACCACGCACAGTTGCAATCCTGCGTGGATTGGAGGGGTCGTCTTCGATTTTCTCCCGCAACCAGCGCACATGCACATCCACTGTACGTTTGTCCACAAAATAATCATAACCCCAGACTTTCGTCAGGATCAGATCACGCGACAACACTGCACCCTTATTACGCATCAGCTCCGCCAGAAGGTCAAATTCCTTATTGCTCAGTTTCTTCTCTTCACCATCCAGGAAAAAACGGCGCCCTGTCAGGCTCAGACGCATGTCATTAGACAACAGCTCGTCCTGCGGCACAGTCCGCCCCGGTATGCGCCGCAATACAGCGCGCACACGAGCCAGAAATTCACCCAGACTAAACGGCTTCACAATGTAATCATCGGCGCCGCTTTCCAGCCCGACGATCTTATCCACTTCGGTACCACGCGCAGTCAGAATAATGATCGGAATATGCATCGTGGCGGCATCATGGCGAACAATGCGGCAGACACTTAAGCCATCCAGGCGCGGCAACATAATATCCAACACAATCAGGTCAGGATGTTCCGACCGGATCTTATCCAATCCATCCTCACCATCACTCGCAGTAATGACAGAGAAACCTTCGCTGCGCAATTTCTCGCTTAAATTACGCGCAAGCGTCTCTTCATCCTCAACAATTACAACTTTTGTCATCGAATCTCTTTTCGTATCCATACTCCCATTCATGACGCGAAGCGTATCAAATAAATGCTAAATTTATATTAAGGACTCTACACACTTTCTTTAATCAAATTAATCATTGATAGCGCGGATCCCGGCCAGCGAAGTAGCATAACGAACACCATTACGAATAGCCTGTGCCATGACTTCCGCGGCGTAAGCACCGATAACGTTCACATTGGCTGGAATTTCCCCGGTAGCCAACCCAAAAATGGTGTCTCCATCGTACATCGTATGGGCGGGATTCACGGCTCTGGCCAGGCCATCGTGCGCCATCTGCGCCACTTTATTAACTTCCTCTTTGTTAAGGCGCGCATTGGTCGCCACAACACCAATCACCGTATTGGAACGCGATGTTTCGGTCATCGGCATACGGGCCATTTGCCGGTAGAGCGGCATGATGCCAGCAAATTCGTCGCTATCCGGGGCGCTGCGCAAGCCAGCAATAATCTGGCCGTGCTCATCGGTGATGTCGCCAACAGCATTGACGGCTACCAGAGCTGCTACGACTAATTCATCATCAATATACACCGCAGCACTCCCCAGGCCGCCTTTGGTCGCCTGTGGCTTACCCATCACCGCGCTGATAGTGCAGCCTGTGCCAGCACCAACCGTCCCCTGATGAACAATTTCGCTCGATGCGGTCAGGCAGGCCGCATAACCCATCGCTGAATCGGGGCGAATATCGCTATCACTGACATTGAGATCCATCAAAATCGCGGCGGGGACAATCGGAATCACATGCCGCCCTGCCGGGTAGCCAATTTTCTGCTCCTCCAGATAGCGCATCACGCCATCGGCAGTCGCCAGACCAAAGGCGCTGCCACCTGAGAGCACAATGGCATTCACATGCTGCACAAGATGCGATGGATGCAGAAGATCAGTTTCGCGTGTTCCCGGAGCGCCACCACGCTGATCCACGCCACCAACGGTGTTCGGTGGACAGATAATCACCGTGCATCCGGTAGCCGCTTCCAGATCGGTCATATGCCCTACCAGAATGCCCTTAACCGCGGTCAGCGTCTCATTCCTCAACGTCATCATCCCCAAAAATAATGCGGTCATTATCATCGGGCAGTTCTGCAGCGGAATCGTCATCGAGAATCGCAAGCGCTAATTCATACTGACGGGGGTCAACCAGCACACTGATCTCACCCAGTCCGCCGATATGGATGCCAATAGCATTCGCACCCGCCTGTTGATGCACCATCGCAGCGATAGCTTCGCTCTGCAAACGGCCAGCGATAATATGGGCTTCGTAAAAGTGGTAGGTCGTATAGACAACCCGCCATTCCTGTTTGTTAGATTGAGGAACTATATTTTTTGTCATGTGGCAGATTTTAACGCGATTAAATAAGAGTTGCTAAAAGAAAGGGGATAGTGGGGGAGTGCGGAATGGGATCATGGGGAAGGGGAAGAGTGGGAAATAAAAAGAGAGCGCGACTAAGAAGAAAAGGTAGTGTTGGCAACGGCGTACTCTCCCACCTCGTCTCCAAGGCAGTACCATCCGCGCTCGTGAGCTTAACGACCGGGTTCGGAATGGGACCGGGTGGACCCTCAC
>JBBSQD010000065.1:0-25350 GCA_038258185.1 Aggregatilineales bacterium
CTTGGTGGAGTGTTTCATTGGCAAAATCAAGCACTTTCGGCACATCTTTTCTCGGTTTGACAAGCTGGATAGTTCCTATTCCGGTTTTCTCCACTTTGTCGGCGTTTTGATTTGGTTGCGTTGAAATGTCAACACAACCTAGTAGTCTTCTTCTTCGATTGCTTCTTCCCAATCAATGGGCGGTTCGCTGCCGTGCTGCTGCCACAACCGATCCATAATCGCCTGTGCATCCCGCTTGACTCCCTGCTGCGCGAAATAATCACAGATGCGCTGCACGTCACGCCGCAGAATGAAATAGGCGTTGGCATTAGTCGCTACTTCTGTCACCTGCGGGAAGTCAATCAGGGTGATTTCGCCCTCCCAGTACAGGATATTGTATGCGGACAGATCCCCATGAATCAGACCATGTTGCAGCATAATCTCGATATCGCTCAGCACCACTTCCAGCAACGGCGCGGCTTCGTCCGGGCTCAGGCGCAGCTCATTGAGCGTGTGCGCTGATTCGTAACGATCCCCACAGTAACTCATCAGAATCGCGTTCTCATTAAAATTAATGGGCTGCGGCACATGCGCACCCGCCGCGTACAGTTTTTGCAGCGTGGTGTATTCGTACATCAGCCACGAAGTGTGTTCCAACTGTTCGCCCATACTGGTCTTTTTACCCAGCGCACGCATCAAACGGTGATCGGTCTTCTTCACCGCTTTCCCGTTGGCTTTCAGGATGGCGCGGCCTTCACGGTACACTTTATCGTTGCGCAGATTGCGGAACATGCGCGGACGGTAGACCTTCGCTGCCAGCAGTTCATGTTCGGTGCTGGGATTGGCTTCACAGCGATAAACTGTCGCCTCTTTACCGCCTTTGACCTGCGCCAGCACATCGGTGATCAGCTTCTGCTCGTAAAATGAGCGTATCGAGTCCAGCAACCAGCCTTCCTCAAACAGCGCGGGTTTATAGGTGGTGTTAAAGCCATTTTCCAGACCTACTGCATCGACAATATCGGCAATCACCTCAGATTGGTCACGGCGCGGGATATGGTGTACTTTCGGTTTACGCTTGCGTCGTGCCTGACGATCCGTCTGCAGCGGGTCGAAGCGCGATTCATATTCGCTATAGCGTTCAAAATCAATGTCACTCAAAGCTATTTCCTCGTTTAGTCGTTAATGTCGGGTTCTCTAACACCCCAACTACCTGAAACCATTCCGGTTCAGGACGGGGGTTGCGTTCAATGCTCATGCCCAGGCGGCGCATCACCGCTATCGAGTTTTCGTTGTCAAATTCTGTCGTGGCGATAATCCGCTTCAGGTTAAGCTGCCCAAAAGCATAATCAATCATGGCCTGCGCGGCTTCTGTCGCATAGCCTTTTCGTTGATGGCCAGCCAGCAGCGCCCAGAACAGCCCAAATTCCGGCATATTCAGGCCATCATCCGCAGCGAGTTGCTGCTGGTGATAGTAGGGAAGCTGGCCGAATGGCCCCATACTCTGCACGAGTCCTACTCCACCCACCACACGATTTTCGGCTTTCAGCACAATCGCATAATCACCGTAAGGTGGCTGATAGAGATTCGCCAGCGCGTCATAATTCAGAATGACCCATTCCAGCCAACGCTGACGTTCAGCCAGCCCTTCGACCTCAGTCAATGAGGCGTCAATCCAGCCCGCGTCTTTATAAAACTGGTAGACAACGGGCAAATCCGCCATCGTAAAACGCCGGATCAGCAGACGGTCAGTTTCCAGTGTCGGCATGGCTGTGCCGCTGTAAGTTTCTAAGGTTAATTCAGTATTCGCTATCGTCATGATAAGTCCTTCTAGTCGCTCAAACCGGCATGGATGAGCTTGTAACTGTGATAGCGCGTCTCGGCAATATCACCCGCCTCGACCGCTTCACGTACCGCACACCCCGGTTCATTGACGTGCTGGCAGTCACGGAAACGACAGCGATCAGCGGCTTCGTCCATTTCCGGGAAATACGCCACCAGTTCGTCGGGATGCAGGCCGGTTAAGCCAAACTCGCGGATACCGGGCGTATCGACCACTGCGCCCCCATCGGCCAGTTTCAGCCAGACCGCCTGTGTCGTGGTGTGGCGACCTTCGCCGCTGGCATCACTCACCTGGCTGGTGCGCAGGCTCAGACCCGGCTGTACCTGTGAGATCAGCGAAGATTTGCCCACGCCAGACATACCACTCAGCACGCTGGTGTGACCATACAACGCCGCCCGCAGATCATCCACGCCTTCACCGTTGACCGCACTGGTGCGGATCACCGGATAGCCGAGGTCGAGATAAGGCTGCATTTTGATCACAAAATCGACCTCATCGTCAATCAGATCACTCTTGTTGATACAGATTATAGGGTCGAGGTCATTCATCTGGGCGAATACCAGATAACGATCGACCATTTCCAGCCACAGCGGCGGATTCAGCCACGCGGCCACGATCAGCAATTGATCGACATTGGCGACGATAATCTGCTGCATGTGCGTGTAAAACGGATCGGGTCGCGCCAGGACGCTGCGTCGGGGCAGGACACTTTCGACAATCCCGCCACCCGCGCCATCCTCGGTAATGATGACTTGATCGCCGACTGCCACCGCGTTCATATAGCCGGTTTCCTCAGCGGTCAGGTTGCCGCGCAGGCCACATAACACCACATAGTCGCCCATATCGACCCGGCACAATCCCTTGCTGACTTCGATCACCAGCCCGGTGCTACCTTCCACTGATTCGGATTTGCTCGGTTCATCTCCCTCCGACTCCTCGACTGGAGAGGTGCGGAAGGCCAGCGATTCCACAGTGCGGCGGCGTTCTTTTTCCGCCAGCGGCATAATGCGTTCCGTGGTTTCATAGTCAATATCTTCCCATGCCTCCAGATCTTCAACATCATCGATGTGATCGGGAATCCAGTCTTTACGGCGCGAAGTTTTTGTCGACTGACTACGTTTCATTTTCTTATTGGCAGATTTCAGACTTTTACTGCGCTCGGCCTTTTTCATGCCTTTGATATGGCGTTCTACCTGATTTTGCTTGTCAGACACTGCTGAATTTCCTTCCCGTAAGGGGTGCTTGTTTACATGTATAAAGTGAATCAAAAACAGCCATGGTTACTTGTAACATGGCTGTAGAATCAAAACAGCCACGACGACCTGCTCGGGGCTTCAGAATCACAAAAGCCAGCGAGCCTTATCGGTGCGCCGTGGCCGTTAAATTGTCTTTAGAGCGAAATTAAAGTTCTGGGGACAGTTTAGCGGGCAGCAGGCGCACTTAAATTAAACACAATTGCCGGGTATTTATTCATTTGGGCTGTCATGCTAATACGCCTCCTGTGGGGTAGTTATTCTAACCAACGATAATCTAGCACATTTTTTAGGTAGCTGTCAAGCACCCAGCGGCCTGATTTGTAAGAAATGCCGAATCAAAAGAGGCGAAACGGATTTCGCCCCTCTTGTAGCATCAGGATACATCCTGCGATTGAATGCGCTCGATCAGTTCGAGCAGCACCTCATAGGGTTGTGCCCCACTCACCAGATACTTCTCCTCGAAGACCAGCGCAGGGACACCACTCAGGCCGTACTGCATCGCCTGTTGAATATCGGCATTCACCTGCTGTTCCAGTTGTGGATCGCTGAGCGCGGCCAGAAATGCGGCACCATCCAGACCAACCGATTCTGCGACTTCGCGCATCACCTGATCATCCTCGATATTGCGCGCATCCTGCCAGTAAGCGCGGAACATTGCCGCATGATAGGCTTCGCCTTTGCCCTGCGCCTCAGCATATTTCGCGCCGATCAGCGCCGGACGGCTGTTGATGCCAAACGGGCCGCTGTTAATCTCCACGCCGTAGCGTTCGCGAGCCATCGCCATCATTTGCGGTTGTGCCGCCTCGATTCGCTGCCGGTAGGACTCCGGAATCGGCGGCGAACCGGCTGGCCGCAGTTCATACGAGCGCCATGTAATTTCTAATCCGTGTGAATCCTTGAGCTTCTCCAGACTGGAGGAGACGAGAAAACACCACGGTCAGACAAAATCTGACCAGACATCCACGTGAATAGTCATGTTCATGCTCCTTTACAATAAATCCACTCTGATTGTAATCCGCGGTTCGCTTTTAAGGCAGGGCGCGAAGTGGAAATTGGCGTTATAGCAGAAGGCTGCCCACCTCAACGAAGTTTTCTTC
Source organism: Aggregatilineales bacterium (assembly GCA_038258185.1). Lineage (GTDB taxonomy): Bacteria > Chloroflexota > Anaerolineae > Aggregatilineales > Phototrophicaceae > JAIOHN01. The sequence goes on from JBBSQD010000065.1 coordinate 4,173, forward strand.
GCCATCCTCATCGGTCTGCTGAACATAGAGCTTGCCGCCCTTTTCCATGCGATCCAAAAAGAGCATGCCGTTGAGATGGTCAATTTCGTGATGGACAACAGTTGCGTCGATGCCTTCGACCCGCAGGGTAATTTTGTTCCAGTCTTCATCACGCGCCGTAAAAATCAGCCATGAGGGACGTAGTGTGTCCCATGTCACTAATCCCGGCATACTCAGGCAGCCATCAAAGCCTTTCGCCAGCGGCCCACTCTCGGTAATCACCGGGTTGATGATCGCCAGCGGCGGCTCCATTTCGCCCTTGTCCTGACCAAAACAGACCAGAGCGACTTTTTTCCAGACACCGATTTGCGGCGCGGCCAATCCCGCTCCCGGTTGGCTGGCTAAGGTGTCTTTGAGATCACGAATCAGTTGTTGAGTTTGCGTGTCCAGCCGCTTGACCTGAAAGGATTTCCGGCGCAGTTTCGCCTCATCCTGAGGATACTGAAGCACTTTTTTAATGGGCATCATCGACCTGCTTCTGTGAATGGGATGTGTAAAGGTCGAATTTTAACTAATCATTCGCTGGATTGTAAAGTCAGGCTGAGCTTTATCTCTATGCTCATGGCCTATCCATGCGTATAATTGAAATATACATAAACTCAATGCAATATGCAGGAAAAACAGACAATGCTCAATAAATTGTCAGGTATCGAAGACCGTTACGAAGAATTAGAGCGCTTGATGAGCGACCCTGAATCCATGGCGGATTATTCCAAAGTCGTCGAGTATTCCAAAGAACGTTCCAGCCTGGAAGCGATCATCACCGTCTATCGCGAATATAAGAGTCAGGTGCAGCAGTTGGATGAGGCGCGTACCCTCCTGCGCGAAGAGACTGACCCGGAACTGCGCGAACTGGCTGAAGAAGAAATGATCATGCTGGAAGAAAGCACCGTTGATCTGGAAGCGCAGTTAACCGTGCTGCTGCTGCCCAAAGATCCGCGCGATGATAAAAACGTCATCGTGGAAATCCGCGCTGGGGCGGGTGGCGACGAGGCTGGTCTGTTCGTGGCGGATCTGTATCGTATGTATAGTTATTATGCCGAGCAGCGTAACTGGAAAGTCAACATCATCGATCAGCACGAAACCGGTGTGGGTGGCTTCAAAAATATCGTCTTTGAGGTCAAAGGTCAGGGTGCTTACAGCCGCTTAAAATACGAGAGTGGTGTCCATCGTGTTCAGCGTGTGCCAGAGACAGAAAGCCAGGGGCGTATCCACACCAGCACCATCACCGTCGCTGTGCTGGCGGAAGTCGATGAAGTGGATGTCGAGCTGGATATGAGCGATGTCCGCGTGGATGTCTACCGCAGCCAGGGCGCGGGTGGGCAGTCCGTCAATACCACCGACTCTGCGGTTCGTATGACTCACGTGCCGACGGGTGTCGTGGTCGAAGTACAGGATGAGCGCAGTCAGTTGCAGAATCGTATGCGCGCCAAGCAGATTTTGCTGGCACGTCTGTACGAGGCCGAAATGGAACGCCAGCGCAGCGTGCAGGAAAGCGAACGCCGTGGTCAGATCGGCAGCGGTGATCGTTCTGAGAAAATCCGCACCTATAACTATCCACAGAACCGCGTGACCGACCATCGCATCAATGTCAGCGTGTATGATTTGCCGCGTGTGATGGATGGCGATCTGGAAACATTCATTGATGAATTATCGACGCGCGATCAGGCCGAAAAACTGGCGATGCGCGAATAATCTCTAGCTGAGACAGGGCGCAGGCATGCGCCCTTTTCCCTTCACAAACCTCGTTATATTCATCTTTCCCTCATAATCACCTTAATTCAGCAGGTTATACTCAGGCCATCATCAGGTGAGTTAAGGAGTTTATCATGTCTGGTAAACTGTCCCTGCTGGCTTCTTTTGGTCTGATCCTCCTCTCCAGCATTTTTATGGTTTTGTCGCTGGTTGCCATTGAGCAGCCTCCCCAATCTGAAAATTCGGTCATTGAAGAATACGCTGTCCTGCCGGGAGATCATCCGCATGATGTCGCCCCGGCAAGTGACGGAACCGTATGGTACACCGCCCAGAGAGCGGGTGCTATGGGACGGCTCGATCCCGCCACAGGCGAAATCACACAAATTGACCTGGGTACAGGTTCGGCTCCGCATGGCGTGATTATCGGGCCAGACGATGCGGCCTGGGTAACTGATGGCGGCCTGAATGCGATTGTGCGCGTGGATGCCGAAACTGAAGCACTTGAATTTTTCCCGCTGCCGGAAAATATCGGCTACACCAATCTCAACACCGCTGCTTTTGATACAAACGGCACCTTATGGTTCACGGGTCAGAGCGGTGTCTATGGCCGGGTGAATATGGACAGCGGTGAAGTCGAGGTGTTTGAAGCACCGCGCGGACGCGGCCCATATGGCATCATTGGCACGGCAGATGGCGATATTTATTATGCGTCGCTGGCAGGCAGCCATATCGCACGGGTGGATATTGAAACCGGCGAGGCCAGCATCATTGAACCGCCGACTGCGGGACAGGGTGCGCGCCGCGTGTGGGTGGATTCGCAGGATCGCATCTGGGTCAGCGAATGGGAATCAGGACAGGTCGCGCTTTATGATCCAGCCACCGAAGAATGGCAGGAATGGAAATTGCCGGGTGATCGACCGCGTGCCTATGCGGTTTATGTCGATGCCTGTGATGTGGTGTGGCTCAGTGATTTTGGGGCTAACGCGTTGGTGAGCTTCGAGCCGGATAGCGAGACATTTACGACCTACACGCTGCCCACTGCGGATGCCGCTGTCCGCCAGATTTTAGGTCGCCCCGGTGAAATCTGGGGTGCGGAATCGGCTGTGGATAAGCTGGTCGTGGTCTATACCGATTGTGAGGCATAGCACAGGCCTTAAGATTACGTATCGCTATCAGAGCTATCGCGTTGGTTACTAAACCTTTTACTGGCATAAAATCAACAGAATAGTCTGTCTTAACAGGTTGATTTTATGCGCTATTTCGTTGTCATTTTTGTGTTACTGCTGCTGGCATTCAGTCAGGCCGTTTTGGGTCAGGATGCAGATAATCCCTGTCAGGATATGATCAGTTCACATCTCGAAGTGGATTTGGAGCCATTTGACTTTGTTTTTTCCTGCGAGTCAGGGTTTGATTGTATCGACGAAACCTATCTGGCTTGTGAGTTTCAATTAGCCAGCAAGTTGCTGAAAGTCTGCGAGCCGGACGATTTATTTTGCCGGAATCAGGCACTACTGAAAACAGCAGGTGTTTTCATTTCGACTAAGCCTTATGGTTATAATTGGCCTGAACCCGGCGAAACTGAGCAAATTCTCAGCGAGAACTTTTCTAAGGTCTTGAGCGCTTTTTCAGCAAAAGACTTTGAGAAAGCCCTGGAACTCCTTGAAGATCCCGCACTCACTGATTTTCAGTATCCTATGGTCTTTTATGCACGTGGCTTGACCTATGAGATGCTGAACAAACCTACTGAAGCCATCGAATCATACCGTCAGGTACTAGAGTTTGTCCGCCATCACATACTCACACACTATACACTTGGCCTGCTTTATGGCGAACTTGGACGTGACACGGAGGCATCGTTTGAAAGTGCCTGGGTCGAAGATTATCTGACTGCATTTGCCGCCGATTTATTGCCCCTTGTTGAGCCATTGACAGAAAATTATCCGCTTGACGCGACACGGATTACGACATGGATCAAATATCCTGTGATGATATACGGTGTGTCTCCGGTTCGTGCAGATTATTCTGACAGAACGCAAATTACCGCGACTCCTATCCGGATAGGGATTTATGATGAACTCAGTGGCTTGCTGGCCATTGATGTGAGTGAGTTGCATTATCCACGTTCATCTGGTGATGTGCTTGATACATACATCTTCCAAAAGCTATCTGATCAACATTATCAGTATGTGTTCGCGTCGTGGGGGTCTAATCCCGATACAATCACGCTGGAATTCAGAGATGGGCTTATCTTCGCAGAGGAATATTTATTCAGCGGTGAAAATCACAGTAAGGCACAATTTATCCTGGCTCCGGCAGATCAGCCTGACCCGCGACAAATGTTTGGTGAACCCGCATGTGAAGGCGGTGTGATCTCCCGCCTGAAACCCGGTATGAGTGTCTTTGAAATGGCTTATACGCCTCATTTCGTTTATGCCTCAACACCCGGTGGCATATATGACCAGCACTATAACGGTGATTATGGAAGCGATCCAACGTCGAATAATGTTCAGTTGGTTCAGCCTACAGTCACTGAGAATTCCATCTGTATCGGCGACCAGTTGTGGTGGGAGGTCACCGATGGCCAGGGCAATCTGGGCTGGAGAGTAGAAAATACAGGCACTGATTATCAAATCACCCCAGGTCAAGATTTGTGGGAATTTTTTGAATTGACAGGCGAAGCCCCTGAGGATAACTGAAGCAAAGAAAACTTTCTGATTTCAGTCTGTTGACATACGATAAAAGCAGCGTCAGGCTGCCCATAATGCTTTGATTGCAAGCTCGAACACAGCCTGTTATGGTGAGGAAATTTTTATCATCAATCGCACGGGGATGCTCTAGGCATCCGTCGATAACAACCTGATCGTCCACGTATGGTACACCGAAACCGGACAATCCATCGCCAGTCGGGGGTTTGGTGATTATGGCTTTGTTACCCGCCTCAACTTCCACCCACATGAGGCGGTGTTGACCTTATCGTTTTGGGGTGTGGGTAATGGCGCGGCAGTGTTCCCCACGGGAATCTGGTTCTGGGAATACACAAGGGATGCGGAACCGCGGGTTATCCCCACACCAGAAGCTTTAGGTGAAGCCCTGCTCACCTTCAATCATGACCTGACGCTGGTTGTCACGGCACAGAGCAGTTCACAACAAGGCAGTGGATTACCTGTCGCACTACTGAATGTCAGAGCGGTTGCCAGCGGCGACATGATTCAGCAGTGGGGCGATACTCGCCCACATTTTAAGGAACTGCTGTTCAGCCCGGTTGATCCCGACTTGCTGCTTACCCTCGACGCACGCGGCGTTGTGCGTTTCTGAAATGCGCGAGAAGGTGTGGAGTTGTTCGCGCTGACCTTACCCCGTGATCGGGTGACCACTGCTACTTTCACCACCGATGGCGCGATGGTGGCAACAGGCGGCACGGATGGCAAAGTGCGCCTGTGGGCTATCTCAGATGGCGCATTGCTGGAAGTCTTCGACCATCAGCCAGAGTCTATTCAACAACTTCGTATTACAGTAGAAGGTGATATTCTGGCACTTACCGTCACGGATCAGCATATCGAAATATGGGATGTCCGTTCCCGGCAGATGATTGCTTCCTTTGAAATGGAGGACTAGATGAGACGATTTCTGCTTGGCATCCTCCTGGTCGGATTGCTCTCAACCAGGTTACAGGCACAAGGCGATGTGCGTATCTCAGCCCTGGCCTGGGCACCAAATGGCCTATATCTGGCAATCGGCACATCGGATAGTGTGCAGGTTTACAATGCAGAAGCGGAATCACCGGTGCTGCTGTGGCAGGTTGAAACCGAACAACCCGTCCGGACAGTGCTGTTCAACCCATCTGGTGAATGGTTAGCCGCAGGGCTTGGCAGTGGCACAGGACTTGATACCGGATTGGTGCTTGTCTGGATGATGGCCGTTGAGCGAGGTGGAACGAAGGTGAGCGCATCATCGTCGGTCTCATCAGTGTAAGGAAGGGATGATTTGTATTCCCGCCGCTAGTCCTGTTTCAGATCATCAGGCATGGGGAAAAGTGTTCATAACCTTTGCAGATCCGATACAATAACGTACAGATATCAGAATCCTGCGACATAATTTATTCAGGAATGTATCACTATGAAACGTGCCATGATGGTCTGCGGATTCTTCACTGTCTTCTTACTCGTTTCCATGTCTGTTCGAGCTCAGACGGCACCGCCTCAACTTCCTACCTATCAGCTTCGTACACTGACCGTCGATACTATTCTCTATGAAGTGCTACCCATTGTACGCTTCTTAGGCGGCAGTTTGACGCAACAGCAATCAGTGGAAGTGGTCAGGGCACTGGAAGCCGAGTTTCTCGCTCGCTATGGTGACACAGCCACGTTCGATCAACTCACCAGAGCCGTTACATACTTAGCCGAACCTATCGCCGGAAGCCAGTATCCTGGGTGTTGTGGCCCCGCCATTGGTGTAAATGCGTGGATGGCACGTGTCACACAGCGTTGGTTGCTCGAAAATCCGACCCATTTCGAGGAAGGTAATACACTTGGACTGTATCCCTTCCGCATTACGCCCGAACCCTACGACTTCAATGGCAATGGAAAGCCCGGATGGATTCTGGATATTGAATGGCTCGAAGGCGAAGACCAGACGGAGCGCTATCGCAATTACCTCACGGCGGTACAGGTTGGCGATACCTACCACATTTATCCCGTCCCTGTCGTCTACATTGAACCGCTTGTTGGGCAATCCAGGACGAACAATGGATTACGAGATATCAACGACGATGGAGCGGTCGATTGGCTGTTTACCATCGACGAGCCTGCGCCGGGATGGGGAATGGGCAGTACGCAAACCTATTACCTGGTCACCTGGAACGGAGATCATATGGAACGCTTATATGTGGGTAATGGCCGTCCGATGAACATTGACGATGATCCCGCGCTGGAATTCGTCGTAACGTATGACCGGAGCGATAACTGGATGTGCGGGCACTCTGTTCTCCAAATTTACGATTGGGATGAAACTGCCTATACCCGCATCGATGATCGGATCACCGAGGGCAACGATTGCACTGCACGCCATGCCGAAGAAGCGATGTGGGCAGGTGATTTCGCAGCAGCAGCAGATTTATATACTGCTTATATCCATGCTCAAGTCGACCAAGTCAGGGAATATGCTGCTTGTCGCTGGAACGATGGCGGATACTGCTCCAGCTTCCTCGCTATCGAAATCTACCGCTATTTTATCGGTAGACGTATCCTCGCCTATGCGTTGATGGGCGATACTGCGCATGTTGAAGCGCTACTACAAGAGACATCAGCCAACCCTGAAGCCGAGGAGTGGGTGCGCTCTGGTTTCGTGCAAGCGCTGCTGGACGCGAACGCGGTCGATGCGGAGGCGCTCTGCTATGCTGCATACACCTATTTTGCTGAATCGTTCCGTGGGACATTCAACGTGTATGGCGAATCGATCGCATTTCTTCCCGGGAAGGTGGCCGCTGGGGTGAATGATGGATCCGACCCGCTGCGTGGCTATCGTGCCGATCCGGCGCGTGCGGGCTGTGATATCTCCCGCTTCAATGGCACGCCAACGCCAACACCCATCCCCACGTCCCCGCCTACCTTCCCCCCATCTATACCCAATACCCCATCGCAGACCGAACATCAGGTCGATTTGCGAGATTATGCGGACCTGTTCATGATCGGCGATTATGGCACCATTCTCGACATGAGTAGCGATGTAATCGCAGGTGACGAAGATTTCCAAAAAGTGCTGTACTGGCGCGCCCTGACGCTGGAAGTCTCTGGGCAAACCCAAGCCGCACTTGATACTTATGTCACACTGTATACGTACGCACCGGGTACATGGTGGGGGTGGCTGGCGGGAATGCACCTCTCAACCAATGATTGATTAAGCGTGAAGGAGAAATTAGATGCATAGACACCACAAAATTATCCATGGATGACCGAGAAACCGAGGGTAATTCCTGCTGGCTTGAATGGTGATTACAGTCACATCAGATCAGTGTGGTTCAGTCTGCTATTCATCCTGCAAATACGCCGACATATCCCAGATGCTCGTCAACCCACGTGACGTGGTTGCCAGGCGACGACCATCCGCAGACAGCGCGAGGCTGTACGCCGTGCCGTAAAATTCATCAATCGCTGCACCCGTTTCTGTGCTGGCGATCGTCACACAGCAATCGTAGACACTCCCGAATGCAGCGATGTTATGGCGTGCATCAGTTGCCCACAGGTAACTGCTGACATCGAGGTGCGTGACCGCGCCAGTGTCAGCGTTGATATAGGACATAAAATAGTCATAATCTCCGCGCGAAACGATGAACCCATCTCTACCGGAAGTCAACATACGACGGGCATTCAGATCTCGTTCTGGTTCCAGATGGATTTCAACGCGCATTTCACCTACGAATACGCCCGCTTCATTAGTCTCTAAAGTCGGGTAGTCGATATCTTCAACCGGGATGATGTCCCCTGTTACAAAATCAATATAGTACAGCATTCCACGCTCGAAGAATGCCACGATATTTTGCTCCGGCAACCAGAAAAGCTTCAGGTCAACAGGAAACATGGGTGGAAATGCCGTTGGCGGCACAATCCGGTCAGTAATCACCGGTTTACCTTCAGCAAGTGACCAGAAAAGCAGACCTTCTTCCTGCGAATAGGTCACGAGTTGATCCGGGTCAGTCGGATGCCAGCCAATACCTAAAACTACCCCTAATTGTGGCAACGTGAAAATCGGCTCTTTCTTCACCGACACAACCTGCCCGGGTGCGAGATGTGGAATGGCTCGTTCAGGTACAAATCCTGCCGCACCACCTGTCGGCAGTTCACGCCGCACGGTTCCATCAAGCCTGAATAACACCGACGTTATAGGCCCGCCTACCCCTCCACCGCCTGCGAAAAGAATATGGTAATTGATCAACACCCATTCCTGATCTCCATGCCAGAGATAACCAGCGGTAGGATAGCCAACAGTTCCCACACTATCGCTATGCGCGGTCGTTTGAGCGACAAGGTTGCCACTCAGGTCAACAATCGTCGGTGGATTGCTACGCACCCCGATTAGTTTACCGTCCGGTGAGGGATCAAACATATCGGATTGAAAATTGCTTGATAAAGCAATTTCTGTTTCCTGATCGGTCACTGGATCATAGCGACGCAGACCGCCCCTCTGTCGAATAAGCAGCGTGTCGTCTGACGACCATTGATACGTCACATCCGTTGCGATCTGGCGTGTTTGTCCGGTACTGGTGTTCAGTATATGGACACCACCCTCTTCATCGATCAGGGTGGCGAAAGTACCGTCCGGTGACCACAGCTCCTGGCATTGATAAGAATAGAAACACTCGCGGTTCTCAAAGTGAGGTGGTATTGTGACATTAGGGATAACCGAAACGATGTTTCCACTCTGCCAATCGACTAACCGCAACGAGCTATCACACTCTTCATTTGAGCAGTTTCGGGCGTAGATCAACACCTGATCTAAAGTGGAATTCCAGCGCACGGTAACAGGCGCTTGGGGCCAGCCCAAACCATCGCCAAGCTCGATTTGTCTTTGTGTTTCCACGTCCTGTATAATTACACCACTTTTATAAGGTGCTTCTTCTTTAGTGCGATAATAATGCAGCAACCGGCCACGATGGAAAGTGAAGGGCCAATCCCACGCATTAATCTGCACTTTGGAAGTGCCATTACGATACAGCGTTATCAGGTGATTATGCCAGCCTATAAAAGCCCTTTCACCGGTTGAAGCCCAATGGAGTTCAAAAATAGCAGGTATGCCCCGTGTCTGTATACTGAACTCCGCAAGAATCAGATCTTCTTCAACATCGTAAATCTGACTTCGTAAAGTGTCATAAAGATCATCTGTGCTGACAATTAATAACACATCTTCATCAGGTGCCCACCGAACACTACCTGATGTCAAGTGCTCACTTCTTCGGGGGAAATCTACACGTTGCGTGCCATCGGCACTGATAACTGTTGTGTTATCAACCACCAGCCATTTGCCGCTAGGCGACCAGACAGGCGTGCCATCACCCACATCAGGTATCAGGCGGCTGTCCGTGCCATCGGCTCGTTCGATGATCAGACCGCCAGCCAACTCGCTATAGTAGTGAATGTAGGGGGTTGTGGTGTCCTGGACGTTGACCGGTGCTACGATCAATGACAGCAGTAAGCATCCCAACAGTAATATTTTCTGCATCACACCACCTCAATAAACGCTTTCATACTTCCATTTTACTCTGCCCCATGAATGGTGTTCTAGACGATTAGGCAACGACTTGCTGTACTTGTCTCGCACCGGCGCGCCATCAAACAGCGGCGTATCGTGTGATGAACCGCTTTTCCAGGAGCCATGACTGGTATCATTTCCATGTATTGTGGGTTACTGTGAGGTGCGAATTTCAAATATCCAGGGTCCTTGCCATCTTGAACGCAAACTCAGGTCGATTTCTTCGAATCTTTGCACAAGTAAGTCTGTATCATCTTCACTCACTTCATCCGAAAACCTCAGCCCATAACTGCCGTCCTCCTCGGTTGAAGGTATATAGATGATATTTTCTGAAGCGAGTGCCTCAGATAGTTGTTCCGCAGGAGACATGGTCGTTGAAATCAATTCCAGGATTTCTATTTGCCAGTCACCCGGATCGTTATAGAGGGCATCGGGCAAAATGAATGTGCGACAATTAACATCAGTCTCGGATAGCGGTTGTACTGCGGGAATCCCCTGGTAGATAGGGTTTCCGTGATGGCGTATCACCATTACAGCTCGCTCATAATCATCGAAAGTAATTCGGTCAGATTGCATACACACCACTATGCGTGTCATTGACGGGGCAATGACGACTTCTTGCACAGTCAGGCTTACCTCATTCGCAGAAAATGTTACAGGTTCAGACAACCTGAAGCCAGAATTGAAAGGGATTTCAAAATCAAACGTGAAATTGCCCTCATAGCTTTCACCTTCAATATCAGATTCTAGGTGATAGGAAACCACGTAGGACAATTCAATCTGTTCGGGATGATCCGCTACTGAGGAAGCATTGAAGCTCTGTTCAACCGAATCCTGAATAACAAATTGTCGGGGTGGGGTTTCCCTGTCTGTAGGAGACCCGCCCCCGCCAGACACACCACCACTATCCGGTCTTAGGTTGTATACCCCGGCAAACACATGACCTGACCTATCGCGTAGTTCTCCATTAATCCTGGCCGTATAATTGCGACTAGCGATTAACTTCATGTCATAGTCATATCCGATCACGATACGATTGGCATCGGCATAGGCGTAGCTTAAGGTAAACCGGATACCCTCACTCATATACTCCAGATCAAGCGGCAGAATGTTTTCCTGCACAGCATCTAATCCCACATCCTGCCCGAAACGCATAACCTGTTCCCATGCCAAGGCCACACTGACCGTAAGGGCGATGGCGACCATACTCGCTATTAATCTGAGCTGCCGGGATGCTCCTCGGAAATAAGGTGTTGGTTGCACCTTAACCTGACGTTCGATCTTATCCCAGATATCGACATCATCTGGAATATGGGAGGCATTAACATCCTTAATTATTTGGGATAGGTTCTTTTCATCCACCACGGATATCCTCACTTAAAGCGTAAAGCGACTGCCAGATGTTTTTCAAATTGTTGCGAGCTCGGTATAAACGCCACTTTGCAGTCCCTAACGGACATTCCAGCATGTCTGCAACGTCCTGCTCGCTGTAGGCTAAAAAGTAACGCAGGGTAAGCAGTGTCCGATCCTCAGGGGAAAGTTTGCCCAATGCATCCCAGAGCTGGTGTTTCATCTCTTGTATCTCATACGCTTCTGCCAGAAGAGGTTCTTCAGATGGGACAACATCTTCTATTGTGATCTCACCATCGCCGATAGTCTGATGCAGCGGAATGTCAGACGACAGCGCTACCGCGCGATACTCCTCATTCACGACGATCTTCATAAGCCAGGGACGCAGGGGGCGATTGACATCGAAGGTTGCGATGCGCTTATACACCCGCAGGAAGACTTCCTGAACCACATCCTCGGCACGCATCGCATCTCGTAAAATCATGTTCGCCGCTCGAATAGCCTCCACCTGATACAAGCGAACGATGCATTCCAGTCCCTTGATGTCACCCCGTTTGAGTCTGTGTATGGCCTCTTTTTCATCCATAAATGGTCCTTGCGGTAAACCAATTCACTACCTATACCGAGTTGGTCAGTAAAAAGTTGGCCGCATTGCATACAGATTGTCATGTTTATTGGGCTGTGGCATTTGTCTCCTTTCGTTTTGACTCACTTCCCCCACTCGCACACCGCCGACGCGGCGAGTGTACAACACAAGGGAACCCACCCTCAAGCACCGTCAGGCGGTACGGTCGCTGCCTAACGGCAGCTAATCCCATTTTGTTGCCAAAACGGGACTACCGAACCACCTGCCTATCCCCTCCGGGGGTTGCTTGACCGTCCCCCCTTTGCGCTGTCCCGCGTGAGTGAGCGTTGTGCTCAGCGCGCTGGCGTATCCAGCAGCAGCAAAGGGTGTCTCCTCATGCACGATTCAACAGCTTGTGACAACAACCGTTTTGGTATCCGTCCGTTTCCACGTGTTGCAACCTATCCCACCAGTTGGAACGGTGACATGACCTTCGAGCAAATCTCGGAGGACATTCGTCCACTTGCCGCGAAGATGCTGCTGCGTCAGTATCGCGTCTGGCCGCAAGACCTGGATGACTGTCTGCAAAACGGGCTGATGTCCGTCTGGGAGCAGCTTGCCGCTGACCGAGATTTCCTCACCATGAAGAGCCGGTTTGAAGCGGCGATCATCGTCTGCTATCGCTCGAAATCCACCAGCATCCGCAAACAGAATCTGCGCTACGAATACGTGGAAGACTTCTGGGCGAAGCAAGACTTCAAGCACCCTGATGAAATGCGGATCGGTGGTCTGGAACGCTTCAGGATCGCGGGCGAGTACTGGGCAACCTGGGCAACGCTGACCGACATCCGTATTGACATCGAACGCGCTGTGCTGACGGTCTACGAGCAGGTGAAGGACGATCCTGCTGGATTGCTGGCACTCTACGCTGCAACGACATCAGCCACCAGCAAAGACCTGGCGTATGTGGTGCCGGGGAAGGGTGAGGATGCCATCCGCTGGCGGGCGGTGGCGATTCGCAACCAGTTACGCGGAATGTTGGGGACGCTCCAGCGCGAACAACCGACCTGGCGTGAGAAGTTCGATGCTGGCGAGGTCGAGCCAGCAATGAAGCTGCTGGAACGGCATCCAGAGCAGGACATCAAATATGCTGCTATTCGCGGACTGATCGAGGGCAAGAGTTCGCGGCAGGCGGCACAGGCGTTTGGTCACAACGTCAACACGCTGCAATATCATCGCCGACGAGCGAACAAGGAACTTGCACAGGTTTACGGCCGCACCGCCTGAGGTCAGAAGTTTACATTTATAGGGCTGGTGAATCCTCATCAGCCCTATATTTTTTGCGAGCAGGCATCGCAACAAACCGTAATGAAATTTTGCCCCATTGCTTCGTAAAACTGACAACGCAAAACTGTAGGATTTCAGACATCACATCACCCCACTGTGATAACGTGAAATCATGGTAACACAGAGAGGGCTTCGTGTGAGTAAACGCAAAAATGAACCAGAAGCGCAAGACACGGCACAGATGCTCAAGCGTGTAGGGTAGGATCATCCGCATGGAGTTGAAGCCACCGTTCAATTATCTCGACTCTCTGGCAAAGGGAGGGCAGAACGGTACGCAAGGCAAGGGTTCACCTGGTGGAACGAAAAGAACCAGCACAAAGGCTGGTTCATCTCAGATCACACATAATGACCCCGGAAGGATTCGAACCTTCGACACAAGGATTAAAAGTCCTCTGTTCTGCCACTGAACTACGGGGCCAGTTATGGATTTTTACACAGCCGTTTGTGAGAGAATGTGCAAACTTCCAGACTGTTAAAATTATACACATCCTAAATGCTTTTTCAACCCACAACCACACAATAATCGAGAACAGTTATCGCTTTTCTAATATGCCATAGTCTGGTTTAAGCAATCCAAGGATGAATAATGCTTAATTTAGCGTTGTTGCGATAATCTTTACGCAGCAAATAAGCGAGACGTGGTACTGTGGTTAAAGTGAACCGTTGAAAGTTCACAACCTCGCGTAGGCGCCATCCACCCCGGATGGCGCTTTTTGTACCACGTCTCGCCATGTCCATAGTAACACGAATTTCCGATTTAAGCGCTCAGTGAACTATGGTATGCTAGATCACAGCGAAATGGGATTTTGACAACTTGACCTATACCCTTCGTATTATTATTGATGAAGACGAAACAACACTTGAGGTAGAACCGGGCAGCAATCTGCGCGAGACTTTACTTGGCGCGGGCATATCACCCTACACCGCCTTCACCCGTGTCGCCAACTGTGGCGGATGCGGCTTATGTGCGACCTGTGGTGTATGGATCGAAGAGGGTGAGACAGCGCCGCAACACTGGCATGATCGCATCGGAAATCGCTTTGGCTATCCGCGTTTATCCTGCCAGATCACAGTTGATAATCCAATGACCATTCGCATACTGACCGATAAATGGATTTGGGGCGGGCGAAAATCACATTCGTGACCCGCTCCACTATAAATGAAACTGAGCACACATGGATAACGGAAACCTTAAACCAAACGCCCCTGTCGAACACTATACCCGTGAATACTTCGAAAAATGGAATTATGCGGATCGTGGACTGGGCAAATACAGCATGTACTGGTTCGCGCGGCGTTATTATGCAGCACTCGTGCGACGGTATGCACCGGCTGGCGAAGGTAAATTGCTGGAATTAGGCTGTGGCCTGGGGCATTTGCTAGGCTTACTGCAGGACGATTTTGACTGTGTCGGCATTGACCTGATTGATTACAGTGTCGAACAGACCCGCATCAATGCGCCCAAAGCGCAGGCCTATCAGATGAGCGCGGATGATCTCTCCTTTTTTGAGGATGACTCGTTCAGCGTGGTGGTGGCTTTGCATCTGGTCGAGCATCTGCCCGACCCGCAGCAGACGATTAAAGAAGTGCAGCGGATTTTGAAGCCGGGTGGATTATGGCTGTTTGCCACGCCGCAGCCCGATTATACGCTGCGCCGTTTCAAAGATCGCGATAATGACGCCATCGGCAAAGACAAAACTCATATCAATGTGCATCCCCCGCAGCAGTGGCAGACATGGTGTGAGCAGTCAGGTTTTGTGATGCTGAAGCAATTCGGGGATGGCTTATGGGATGTCCCCTATCTGCCGCTGGTGCCTAAAGTGGTGCAGTTTGGCATGTTTGGTTTACCGGCTCTGGCGCAGGTGGTCACCCGCACAACCTTCACCCCATTGAGCATGGGCGTGAACCAGATTGGGGTGGCGCGTAAAGTTTAGTACCATTCGCCCGTAGCCATTGTAGCAAGTTCGTGTTATTGATAGTGATAATATTGGGTGGGGGAAGCCTTTGGAGGCACGATGAAACGCTTTATCTGTGTTCTATGCGTGTTTCTGCTTTTTACAACGACCGGCGCTGCGCTCGCGCAGGATGCCAAAGTTGAAGAAGTCTGGTACTGGGGGATTGACGCCGAACATGCGACGTTGGTCGCCTATAATTTAAGCGGGAAAATTAATATTCTTGAGGTCGATTTAGATCCGCTTGATCCGCAGGCAACGGTTTTAAGAATAGATTCGGATTCAGCGTGGGCGCTGATTGATGATGATGGTCATCTGGTGGTCTATGAACTGACATCCGACTCTGCCAAACGGGTGGCTTCTTTTGGTGAGTAATCGCCGCAAAAATTTATAAGTCCAATCCATTGGATGAACCATTTTATTTTTGATAAGCCGTTACAATGTTTTTATGGCGTAAGGTGATTGTTGCCTTGCGCTATTTTTCTGCCTCCCGATAACTATGGAATTCACTATGCTGACCACCACCAAACTTCCTCGCGCGTCGATCGTCAACCGTTCACCTGTGTATTATGGCTGGGTGGTGTGGGCAGTTGCGACGCTGGGGACAATCGCCACCGCACCCGGCCAGAGCTTTACCGTATCGCTGTTTATTGACCACTTCATCACCGACTTCAACCTCGACCGTACGACGGTCTCCGGTTTATACAGTCTGGGGACATTTATTGCCGCGCTGGGGTTAACCTGGGTCGGGCGCAAAATTGATCGTTATGGCAATCGTTCCAGCGCGATGGTGATCGGCATCTTATTTACGGCAGTGCTGCTGGCTTGGACTTTTGTGGCGGGGCCAATCGGCTTGCTGCTGGGCTTTATTGCTATTCGCGGACTGGGACAGGGTTCGCTTTCATTGGTCAGCAGCACCGTTGTCGCTCAATGGTTTCGGACTAAGCGCGGCTTTGTCATGAGCCTGACCGTCATCGCTTTCTCGCTATTTCAGCGTTTTTACGTCCCGTGGTTACAGGTCATGCTGGAGCAGTATGACTGGCGTCAGGTCTGGATTGTGCTGGGGATTGGCGTGGCGGTGACGGTGCTGCCTCTAACATGGCTGTTGATGCGCGACCGTCCCGAAGACTTTGGCCTGCTGCCGGATGGCCTGCAAAAGCCAGCCGAACCCACCGATGATACACCGGTAGAAGTCGTGGCCGACTTTGAAGATAACTGGACACTAAGTGAAGCCATACGTACCCCGATTTTCTGGATTTTCATCGGCGCGCGGCTGCTGCCCCCCGCCTGGACAACCGGACTGGTGCTGCATCAGATTTCGATTTTTGGCCGTCTGGGTTATGAGCCGCACATTGTGGCCGAAGTCTATGGCAGCATGGCGGTGCTGGCCGCTTTTACCTCACTGGGGGCAGGCTTCGTGATTGACCGCTTGAATCCCGCTCGCTTCATGGCTTTCCAGCAGGCAGGCTTAATCCTGACCATGTATATGGCGATGGTCATGACTGAATCCTGGATGCTGATGGTCTATGCTCTGGGCATGGCGATTGTCATGGGTAGCGGCGGCGTGTTTGATGGCGCGGTGTGGGTCAATCTGTTTGGACGCCAGCATCAGGGCGCGATTCGCGGTTTTGTCACTACCGGTCTGGTGATCGGCAGCGCCATTGGCCCGATTCTCTTCGGTTTGAGTTATGATGTACTTGGGGGTTACGAACCAGTGCTGTGGTTAGGGATCGGACTGAGTCTGATTTCAATCGTTGCCAGCTTTTTCGCTCGTAAGCCTCAACACAGCCCGCTGCCAGTAGAAAGTTAGCGACTCATGGACGATGACCATTTTCTGCGCGAGACGATTAAGACCTATGACACAGTCGCACCACAGTACGTGGAGCGTCACAAACACACCGGTTGGTGGGACAAGCTCAACCCCAATATCAACCGCCTGCAAAAATATCTGGCTTCCGGCTCCAGCGTATTGGATTTAGGCTGCGGGCCGGGGGTGGACAGCTTCAAATTGCGGGCTGCCGGTTATCGTGTGACCGGTGCTGATTTATCGTGGGGCATGCTCTGTCAGGCAAAGTTATATGCCGGTAACAGCCTGTTTCAGGTCGATATGCGTGATCTGGCGGTAGCGCGTCAATCCTTCGACGCGGTGTGGATGCAGGCTTCAATGCTGCATTTAACCCGGCAGGATGCGCCCAAAGCCCTGGCTGAAATCCAGCGTGTGCTGCGTGCCAACGGATTGGTATGCCTCAGCGTAAAACAAGGCGATGGTGAAGGCTATCAGCATAACCTAGGGGAGCGCTATTTCACCTATTATCAGCCGGACGAGATCCAGACTTTGGTTGAACAGGCTGGATTCACAGTGCTTGAGCGCTGGCAGGATCAATACCCGGAAACCGTCTGGATTGCCTTAATCGCACGCAGGATTTAAGCCGCACCCATCACGCCGCGCCAGATGAAAAATAACGCCATGCCGATGACAATCGTCAGCAGCAGATTTTTGGTGCGCCACGCGATAAAGCCAGAGACGACACCCGCGACCATATAGGCATTGCTCAGGCTTACATCGACCTGTCCATGCGGCATCAGCACCACCGGCACGGTGATTGCGGTCAGCACGGCGACCGGTACGTAACGCAACGCACGTACTACCCCAGGCGATAAGTTGATGCGCCCAACCAGTGCCAGTGGTGGATAACGCACCCCAAATGTGACAGCCGCCATACCCAGTATCAGCAGGATTTCATTCATACTATTTCTCGCTCCGTTTGCGGTTGTTGATCGGGTGCAGGCGTCCCCGAAAATGTTTCCACCAGCATCCCGACCGCAATCGCACTTAACGCCGCGACAATTAAGCCCAGTTGGTTCGGCAAACTGGCGGCGAAGATAGACACCACTCCGGCAGTCAGGGCGCACAGCAGCATCGGCCAGTTGATAATCAGCGGCACGACAATGCCAATGAAAGTGACCGCCAGCGCAAACTCTAGACCGAGGTTAGCTAATCCCTGAATGCGCTGCCCTGCAAGCAGCCCCACAATAGTCCATACCTGCCAGTTAATGTACATAAACAGAGTCGACCCCAGAAAGTACCAGTGCTTAAAAGGTGAAGGATCATCCTGCTGGTAACGCCGGATAACCACAGCATAGGATTCATCAGTGAGCCAGAAACCCAGCGGAATCAGCCAGCGCTGCGAAAGCTTCTTGACGTAAGGTGCTAGCGACGCGCTATATAAGGCATGGCGCAGGTTGACGAAAAAAGTCGTCAGAAGGATGATACCTATCCCTGCCCCCTGAGCTACCAGTCCAGCAGCCAGAAACTGCGCAGAACCTGCAAAAACAAACAGCGACATGCCTATAATAGCTAACGGTGATAAGCCGCTGTTGAGTGCCGCCACACCATAAATGATGCCAAAGGGTGTGGCCGATAAAACGAGAGGGATTGTGTCTTTCATACCCGCTAAAAATTCGCTGCGCCGGGTCGGGGTAACAGTCATCATTTTCACCTGAACCATCAAAAGTCTGATGTCAGTTTAAATGTAAGGTGATTCGTTGTCTTGTACGTTCTTGCTATGGTGCGTACTGACCGGGGGTTACGCCCATGATTTTTTTGAACCAGCGTGTGAGGTGACTCTGGTCGGTGAAGCCGGTAGCCAGCGCCGTGTCAATAATCGACTCGCCGCGTGCCAGCAGGCGCTTGGCGTGGCGGAGGCGCACATGCACCAGATAGGCATGGGGTGGCAGGCCAGTCTGGGCGCGGAACAGACGTGCCAGATGAAACGGGCTGACGCCGGTTACGGACGCTAAAGTATCCAGCGAGATGTTCTGCGAATAATGGGCTTCCAGATAATCGCGGGCTTTATCGACTGCCCAGCGATCCGTAATATTATCCACCACCAGCCGTTCGCGCTGATGGCGCAGCATCAACGCGCCAAACGCCTCTCGCAGATGAAAATCGCGTTCAAGGTGGGACGTGGCCTTTTCCAACACGATATGCAGATTGCGGATCAGATGCGCGGTTTCATTATCGTCAATAATCGGCTGGGGAAAGTGCGGTACGGTCAGTTTATCGAGGTTGATCTCCCCGGCAATTTTCTGCAACAGGCTGACGCTGGGATAAAACATGCGGTACGACCAACCCTGTTGCGTCACTGCCTGTCCGGTGTGAATCTCGCCGGGTTCGACCACCACGATCTGGCCCGCCGAGGCCTGATGTTCGCCCCCACGATAATAAAAGCGCTCCGCGCCCTGTTCGATCACGCCAATCGCAAACGTCTCATGGACGTGCTTGCTAAACGAGTGGGTGCGATAGGTGGCGTGCAGCAATTCCAGGTCTTCATATTCAGCCGCCTGCCAGAAATTGACTTTTTCCGAGGGGTGCGGCTCGTCTGGATAAATCGAGGAGGTCATAGCGCGAGGGTGTTATCTAACCAGCGCCGGATGATGGTCTGCGTGGGCAGAAAGGCCAGTTTCGCGGGCAGCGTGGACCTGGTAAACCAGACTGCCTCGGTGGCATCATCACCGGCTGCGAGTTGGCCGCCCGTAATTTCAGCTGCATAGACAATCACCAGATCCGCCAATCCACCATCGCTGGGAGTATGAAACACATCCAGTAACTGCCTGATGCGGACTTCAAGTCCGGTTTCCTCCCACACTTCCCGCGCGGCAGCTTTGACGGGGTCTTCATCCCATTCCATAAATCCGGCAGGCATCGCCCAGTAATCTTTTAAGGGGTCGTTGCCCCGCCGGATCAGTAGAATTTGCTCGTCGCACATAATCAGCACCGCAACTGCCACTTTAGGATCAAAGTAAACGGTGTGATCGCAGGCGCTACAGACCGGACGCTGCAGATGATCGCGCAAAGTCATGACCAGCGGCGCACCACACATCGGGCAAAAGCGGGCTTCGCGCGTCTGGCTCATGCACGCAGTCTCCGCCGGTAGATAAACATGATGGCCGCCAGCCCAAAGCATAAAAATCCAGCGACGATCAGGCTGATGCCTAAAATCCGGTTGTCAGTTTCAACCACAGGGTTTTGCTCAGGGGCAAACGCTTCAGCCACTTCTGCTGGCGCTGACCGTAAGGAAGGTGAAGGCGCAGGTAAAATATCAATTGCCTGCGCGACTTCGGTGGCTTCTTCCATCAATTCCGCTTCGGGCGCATTTTGGATCGTTAAGTCCGCATCTGAGGTGGGTATTGGGGTACCGTCGAAGGCAGTTATCCCGGCGATTTCCTGTAGCACCTCTTCGGTAGTAGCAAAGGCATCCGTTTCTACAACGTCATTTGCCGCCTCCGCATCCTGTTGTGAGCTGTCGCTTGGCGCCATTTCACTGAAAGCGGCGGAACCGCCCTGTTGATCTTGTGTGCTGGCGGTGTCGTTCGCGTCTTCCCCCGCCACCTCAGCTTGGGATGTTTCATCATCACCATCCGTCCCGTACAGCTTGACCTGTGTCGGCTCTGGTGAACTCTGAACCCTGCCCATACTAGGCGGTTGTAGGGTCTGGGCGGGTATGTTTGCATTTTCCTGACTTTCACCCGGGGCAGGCGCGAAACCAAACTCAGGTGTAGCATTTGTCTCTAGCGTCGGCAGGGCGGCTATCGACTGGTTCGCGTTGGTTGGCGTGGTGAAGGCACCGTCACGCAGCAGGAAATAGCCACCGAACATAAACAGAATGATGGCAGCAGCGGCACTCAAAGCGCTAAAAGCTGCCGGGAAAAGATACAGTTTTCTGGATGGCGTGGTCTTGACCACGCCTGCATCCAGTGTGAAATTTCGCGGGGCGCGCAGCAACGGTATCTGATTGATCAGTTGCACAGTCTGGCGCAGACTGTCCAGCTCGCGTCGTAAGCGAGGGTCAGCCTCTAAACGGATTTCCAGCGCTTCGCGCTCCAACCCCGATAGTGCATCATCGAGATAGGCGGAAAGCTGCTCATAATCCTGATCGGTGAAGTTACGCTCGGCACTCATAGGTATTCCAGTAAATTATGGTTC
>JBBSQD010000066.1:0-25284 GCA_038258185.1 Aggregatilineales bacterium
ATGAAGCGCACATCAATAATTGTCCAGTCGGCGTTGTGGTAAATCATGCGTTCCTGGCCGCTGCTGTCACCCAGCATGATGACATTCGCCAGACCGAGCGCGCCATTGGTATCCGCTGCGGGTAGATTGGGGTTTTGCGTTACCCAGGCGACTTCACCAGTTGCTTCCAGCCGATCCACGCCGAAATGACCCCAGGGGCCGTTAGGGATCACGTTCAATGTGCCGGAGCTTACCAGCCAGTGGTATGCGGAGACAGTGGGGGTGCCGCCGATGCCATAGGGGACTTCGGCGAAAATGATCGAATCGCCCTCGAAACTGCGGACTTCCGGCATGATGGCCGACTCAATCAGCATGCCACTGGCGGTCACTACTGGACTATCGGCGTTGAGTTCGTTGATGGTTGTGCCGGTGGATACATCAATCACGCGCAACTGCCACAGCGGTTTGCTGGTGTCGAGAGTGGGATCTTCGCCACCGTAATGATTGACCAGCGCAACGGCTAGCTGTGTCTCGTCAGCATTAAAAGCGTCCGGCGTGACCTTGCAGCCGATAGCGGTTCCAAAGTCGATTTCAAGCAGATTGTTGCCGCTGACCAGTTCCCGCAGATAGAGTGTGGCGCGGGGTGCGGTGCTGCTGTAATCCACCGCGCAGAAAGCGATGCGATTGCCATCAGCGGTCAGCGCCAGATCCTGACTGCTGAAAAAGATGTTTTCGTTTAAGCCCAGGTTATAGGTCGCGGTGGCGCCAGTTGCGTCCACGCGCACCAGATCATTATTCTGCCAGTCATAGAGGATGGTGTACCAGTTATCCTGTGCGTGGGTTGGGACGATGACGCCTCCCAGTAAAACCAGCAGCAGCATGATAATCCGTCGCATAGGGTTATAGACCTCTCGTTAATCAATAGTGTGTTGACGCGGCCTATTATAAACTGCGCTTTGGGCGATGGTCTATTGCTTGATCGTGTGTGATTGATGAGCGCGAGGCGCAAAAAAAGCCCCGACTGTAAAAGCCGGGGCATGGTTTTGCGTATTAAGTAGGGTATTGCTGCCGGTTGATCTAGTTCTTGCCGATTCTGATCTTGGGCAGGCGGAAGGGCAGGCGAACCTTCTTCAGGACGATGTCTGCCAGACGATCTTGTTCACTCTCGCGCACCAAATCCTGTTGTTTGGCCTTGTACAATTTCAGCGCGATATAGTCGTTGCTGCTACCGTTCATAATGGCTCCTTTCAGCATTAAACTATATTTGGATTCTACGCTTGTTGTGCAGTTAATACAATGGAGAAAAGGATTATTTCATGCAAATTTAACAAAGTTTATAGATTTTTTATTATTTCAGCCTGAATCGCGGCATTCTGTGAAGAGCATGCAGAATACACACTCAGCTTTATGCAGTCGCTGAAATTTGATCGAATGGGGTTGTGGCGCGGTGCAGCGAAAAATCAGATGGAGAGATGCTCGCGGCAGAAGTTGAGGCTGTCGCGCAGATTGCGCATGATGAGGTCGGACTTGTAAAAGTCGAGCGCGTCGGGGTGGACTTCCAGACTAATGGTGCCACTGAACTGATCTGCGGCCAGCGTACGCAGAAAAGCCGCCAGGTCGAGATAGCCTTTGTGCGGCAGACGATGTTCGCGGCCATCAAAGTTGCTGAGGTGGACATGGGCTACACGGTCTTTGACCGCTGCATACGCCGCCAGCGGGTCAATCTGATGCGTGGCCCAATGGGTGGTGTCGAGCGTGAGATGATTATGCACCGTGCTCCACTCGTCAATCGAATTCCACCACGCCGGGTTTAATTCCATGCCCATGAGCTTTTTGGTGGGCATATTTTCCAGCGCGATTTTGACCGGGGTGCGACTTTGCAATTCGGGCAGGTCGTTAGTGATCCAGTTGCGGACAGTATGAAAATCGCTTTGCCACGGAAACACGAAATTCCAGTTACCCAGGCGCACCTGGGCCGTCCCGACCCACAGCGGCAGATGTACGACAATCGACTCGGCATCCAATTGCTCGGCCAGTTGCAGCGTGTGTTTAATCAGTCCAACCTGCGACGCATCCTGCCAGCCTGCGACCCGCGTGCTGAAAGGCGTATGTGCCACCAGAATGGGCAACTTGAAAGTCTCGCTCAGCCGTTGCAGATAGTCCGGGTCGCGGGTGCTGAAGCGCTCGTCACACCTGATCTCGATGCCATCGAAACCGGCTTCTGCCGCTAGCTCAAAACAACGGGCGGTATCCAGTAAATACAGTGAACCGGTCGAGAAAAGCATACGGGCAGTCGTCATGGGCTGAACTCCATATAAATGGCGGTGGCATCATCATGAATTTTGAAACGCGGATACAGATCGCGGGTGCTGTCTTCGGTTTCAATCGCACGTAACGCCTGCACATAAGCGCTGAGTCCAGTCTGTTCGATCTGCTGGCGCATGTGCTGGTAGCGCTCGGCTTTTTCGGTTTCGCTTTCGCCCCAGCGCGAGGGCCACAGGAAGCCATCACTGCACACCAGAATGGCCGCCACCCCCTCCAGGCTGAGGCGCTCATGCTGCAGATAATCGGCCAGTTCCGGCAGGCCATTAATCACACCGATGCCCAATTCGAGTTTGGTCGCGCCGGACGAATCGACGTAATTATGATAAATGCCGTTTTTGCGATTGGCCGCCTGCACGTTTTCATGCGGCAGGGCATCTTCAAAATGCGGGAGATTCTGCTCAGCCTGTAGCGTTCGGGCGACATACAGCGCGCGGTTATCGTGATCACCGGCCTGATCGACGGTGGGTTCGCGAATATCACCATTGGCATAAAAGATCAGCAGGGTGGTATCCCCGGCATGGGCGAAATCTAATGCCTGTGCCGGCATATCCACGCGGACGGCAGTAGCCACACACGCCGGAAGCGCCAGTCGCAGCAGGCGATCATCATCCTTAAAGGCTTCGGCCAGTTCCGGCTCGGCCTGACCAAATGCCGTTGCACTGACTTCACCGTAAACTTCGCTCAGACGCTGGTTCAGGGTCTGGTTGGCGGTCAACAGGATATCCACCGGGTGCTGGTGCCACAGATCTCCTGCGACAGCACAGGTCAGATAGGATGCAAACCGCGCCCCGCCAAGATGCTCACCGAACAGCATTTCGGTGCGGGTAGTGGGCAGACGTTGTGCCGCGCCATCGGCCACCACCGCCAGCGCTCGTTCGGCCTCAAGGTGAAGACAACAGGCATCTTCATTAAGCCGCCCCGGCATATTGGCAGATTCGCTGATGATTGATGTTTTGAGGTTCATGCGTCCTCCTGCGGCTCGTCATGATGAATTTACACGGGGAATCATAACACAGAATGTGGGTAATCCAGCCGGTTTTTATTACATACAGCATTAAGATAAATTGAAGAAAGTATAAATATCATAAAGGATTAATGAGCGTTTCAGGCAGTTATTGTAAGATGGTCGTATGATTAATTAAGTTAGCTGCATCGATTCCGTGTAAAGAATTTTTAAATGCAGCGAAAGGTCTGAATTTATGTTTGTACGTCTTCTGAAAAAAGCGGCTCTGTTTATCCCTGCCGTGCTCCTGGTGCTGTTTGGATTTGTCATTGGTACCAGTATTTCTGCGGGCGCTGGGGTTGCATCGGCTGCACAGCCGGTCATCCAGGCGCAAGCCCAACCGGTCGACTTCTCCCAGCTCACCCTCAATCAGCAGGAACAGCAGCTGGCGGGATTGTATAACCAGATCAGCCCATCGGTCGTGTCGATTAATGTCGTCGCGCGTCAGGCAGCCTCGTCACAGTTTACCCCGCTGCCACAGGAGGGTGAACAGGAAGGCTTCACCTATGGTTCTGGATCCGGTTTCATTATCGACAATCAGGGGCATATCGTCACCAATAATCATGTGGTGGATGGCGCGACCAGTATCGAAGTCAATTTCTTCGATGGGACACTGGTCCGTGGTGAAATCGTCGGCCTTGACCCCGACTCCGACCTGGCAGTGGTGAAAGTGAATTTACCGGCGGAGCAGTTGCAACCCATCGGCTTTGCCAATTCCGATCAACTGGTGATCGGCCAGACGACATTAGCGATTGGCAGTCCCTTCGGCCAGCGCTGGACACTGACCACCGGCATCATCAGCGCCCTTGACCGACGCATTACCGGCCTGACCAATTATGCGATTGGCTCGGTCATTCAGACGGATGCGGCGATCAACCCCGGTAACAGTGGCGGCCCGCTGCTCGATTTGCAGGGGCGGGTAATCGGCGTGAATTCGCAGATCATCAGCCGGACGCGCAGCAGTTCCGGTATCGGCTTCGCCATTCCCAGTAATCTGGTGCAGCGTGTAGTGGGCGAATTGCTGTCCGCTGGCCGCGTCAATTACAGCTATATGGGCATCGGTGGAGAAGAAGTCACCCTCGACCTGATCGAAACGATGAATCTGGCGAACAATGTCCAGGGTGTCGTGGTGGGACGTGTCGAGCCGAACGGCCCCGCCAGTCAGGCTGGTTTGCAGAATCCCGGCCAGCGTGTGGTCGTCAATGGGTCGAACGTGCCCACCTCAGCCGATATCATCACCGCCATTAATGGTGAGGAGATTAACGACTTCAGCAAATTGGTTTCGTTCCTCGCCAGCAATACCCGCCCCGGTGATACAGTCAACCTGACGGTGCTGCGTAACAATCAGCAGGTAAACCTGACTCTGACCCTGTCAGCGCGGCCATAATGTTATTCAGTCTGTAAATCACAATCGTTCCATTAACCCCGGCTGTGCCGGGGTTTTTATTGACCCTAGCCAAATGGGGAGGTGGCAGACTGTAGTCCGCTTGATAGAATCAAGTTGTGCAGTTTGCCGCAATAAGCTCACCCAACATTCAGAAGTTATTAAGAAGGTTTTATTCATTTGTTGCGACATAATATGTTAAACTACGTGAAATTGGTAACAAATACATGAATTGCAGCGTCTAATCTATGAATGCCCAACCCAGCACCGCATCGCAGCACCCCATTGTCCGTATTTCCAGCCTGACAAAACTTTACGATGAAGGTGATCGCCGCCGGGTGGTCCTCGACTCAATTGATCTTGACATCCAAACGGGTGAATTCTTCGTAATCCTGGGTAAGAGCGGCAGTGGCAAAAGTACGCTGCTGAACCTCATCAGCGCGATTGACAAACCAGAGGGTGGCCGCATTTATATAGATGAGACGGACATCACCGGGTTGGATGAGCGCCAGCAAACGTTATACCGGCGGGATAATATCGGCATTATTTTCCAGTTTTTTAATCTCATCCCGACGCTGACCGTGCTGGAGAACATTACGCTGCCAGCCGAGCTGCAAGGTGCGAACCGCCGCGAAGTAGAAGTCCGAGGCCGAGCGTTACTGGAACGTGTGGGACTCGTCGGGCGGGCGGATGCCTTCCCTGATAAACTGAGTGGAGGTGAACAGCAGCGCGTGGCAATCGCCCGGGCACTGCTGCAAGAACCAAAACTGGTGCTGGCAGATGAGCCCACCGGCAACCTGGATGAAGATACCGGGAAAGCCGTGCTGGATCTGCTGCTGGAACTGACCCGTGATGCGGGTAAGACGCTGGTGATGGCAACCCATAACCCCGAGATTGTGCCCCTGGCTGACCGGGTGTGTCGTATTCATGAAGGTCAACTGCAAATCTCACACTTTAATCCAGGTGTGCATGATACAATGTTGATGGGGTAAATATAGTTTTTTGTGAGGTATTGGCTTTATTGTAATTGGTAATACTCGAAGCTTTTTGGCTTCATGAGATGGCGCTACACGGGAAACCGTAAAAACGCGAAAGGTAATATCTAACATGTCTGAACCTGATGCTGCTGCTATCAAGCAATTTTTATCTGAACTGCGTGATTACAACAAGGAAACACGCCGGACAGCCGTTATGAAATTGGGTATGGCGGGTGGTGATGATGCCATTCGTGCCCTGATTATGGCTGTGAAGAACAACAATGAAGATTTGATTGTTCGGGGCCGCGCAGCTTTGATGCTGGGCAAATTGGGTGACCTGCGAGCGGTTGATTCGCTCATTCAGGCGCTGGATGCTCCCGGTCATCAGACTCCACTGTACGCGGCGCAAGCCCTTGGCAAGTTGGGCGATTCACGCGCTATCCGGCCATTGTTAAGCGCTGCGGCGACTGGCAATGACAAGGTGCGTGAGGCCGCCCAGGAATCACTGAAACGCCTGGGTTATGACGAACCCAGACAGGAGCAAGAGCCGTTACAGGCTGAACCTGAGCTATAAATCAGGCGTGAGTTCCCCATGACGATGCAGGGGTACACACGCAAGTACCCCTGATAATCCAGCGTGCCCCACTTATTCCAATCTGATAATGTATTACTCTGTGTAATTGTATCGCGATTTAATTTCCCAAATCTTTCCCCAAACTCACACAAACCAGTTTGTAACAGGTTAAATCTAACCCGATACAGTACTATTTCACGTAAAGTTTGACCCGTGCGTGAATTCTCCTATGATAAAAGTATGACTACAGAAATAGACTCGCATAAACGGGCGCTGCTCATCCAGTGTGCTGAGATGCGCTATGTGGACAAATTAAGCCACAGCGCCATCGCGGATCGCTTGAATTTCTCCGTGACCCATGTCGGGCGTTTGCTGCGGCAGGCAGAAGAACTGGGCATCATCGAGATTCACGTGCGCATCGCTGACCGCTACCGCTCGCTGGAAAATGTGCTGGCGAAAGCCTATGGCCTGCGTGATGTGCGCGTCGTCATGATGGAAAAGGATTACGACACGCTCAAGCGCAATCTGGGCAAGGCGGGTGCGCAGCTTCTGGACGAACGTCTGATGCAGGGCAATCAACTGCGCGTGGGCATTGGCGGTGGGGCGAGTCTGCTGGAAATCGCTGAAGTGCTGACGGCTAAACCGCGCCGGGTTGACCTGTACCCACTGGCGATGTTTGGTCGCGGGCCGCAGGTCGAGTTTGTCAGCAGCAGCTTTCTGGTGTCCTATCTGCTGATTAAAACCCAGCCGCTGTCACGCGCGTTTAATGTGTCTCTGCCGCCGTTGCCGGATGATCGTGAACAGGCGCAGTTGCTTTCCGCGCAGTTTCGGGCGTTATCAGCCGTGCAGGTGATCCATGAGGAAAGCAAAAAAGTCGATCTGGCGTTTGTCGGTCTGGTGGCATTGACTAAAACTGATGGCATGTTCCGCGAGTTTGACAGCCTGGGTTATGATCAGGATTATTTTTTCCGGCACGGCGTGGTCGGGGGCATTAATTACAATTACTTTGACCGCGCCGGACATCAGATCGGAACGGGTTTACTGACGCTGTCGATTGATGAGATTCGCGCGATGGCGAATAATCCTATGCAGGAAGTGGTGCTGGTGGCCGGGGGCAATCACAAACGCGAGGCGATTCATGTAGCGGTGAGAACCCACATGGTCGATACTCTGATTACGGATGAAGACACGGCAGAATATCTTGCCGCGAAAATTTAGAGGAGAACCATATCTATGAGTAGCGATGTAAAAGTCAATGAAATTGAAGTGCAGTTGCTGGAATTAGGCAAATCACCGCAGGATAATGGTCTGCTGGAGCTGATTGTCTCGCGGCCTGATCTGGGCGAACGTCAGGTGCTGGAGCAGGCGGAATTAAATGCCGAGTTTGGCCTGTTGGGCGATAACTGGCTGACACGCGGCAGCCGTCACACAGACGACGGCAGCTCCAACCCGGCGGTGCAGATTACATTGATGAACCGCCGTGTCATTCAGGCGATTGAGCCCGACCGTGATCGCTGGCCGCTGGCAGGCGATCAGTTATTTGTGGACTTTGATTTAAGTGCCGACAATCTCCCGGCGGGACAGCGCATTAGAATCGGCAGTGTGGTGCTGGAGATTAGCCAGGAACCGCATACGGGCTGCAAAAAATTTAATGAACGTTTTGGCAGTGAAGCGACGCGGCTGGTCAACTCTCCAGCGGGTCGGCAGCAGCGTCGGCGCGGGGTGAATGCGCGGGTGATCCAGCCGGGAACAGTCACCGTCGGGGATGCGATCATCAAGATAGACAGCACCGTTTAGAATCATCGGCTGCAAACATTACATATCGAATTTATAATAGGCCCTCTATTGAGTTTTTTTCATTCAGGAAAGCAGGTGATTTGAGATGGCCTATTTTATGTGTGCGACCTGTGGCGTGCAGTACCCGGACTCGGAGCAACCGCCGGAACATTGCCCCATCTGCGAGGATAGCCGCCAGTATGTGGGGCTGGATGGACAAAAGTGGACGACGCTGGAAACCCTCAGCAGCGATCATCACAACGTGATTAAAGAAGAAGAACTCCATCTGTATGGCATCGGCACCGAGCCGCGTTTTTGCATTGGTCAGCGGGCGCTACTGGTGCAATCTCCATCCGGCAATATTCTGTGGGACTGCATCTCGCTGATTGATGATGAAACCATCGCGGCGGTGCAGGCACTGGGCGGAATTAAAGCGATGGCGATCTCGCATGCACATTACTATGGCTCCATGATCGAGTGGTGTCATGCCTTTGATATGCCGGTGTATATCCATGTCGATGACCGCGAATGGGTGGTGCGGCCTGACCCGTCGGTCATTTTCTGGGAAGGCGAGACATTGGCGTTGCATGATGACATCACGCTGATTCGCTGTGGCGGACATTTCAGCGGGGCGCAGGTGCTTCACTGGCCGCTGGGTGCGGACGGTAAAGGGGTGCTGCTGACCGGGGATATCATCAATGTGGTGTCTGACCGGCGTTATGTGAGCTTTATGTACAGTTTCCCTAATCAGATTCCGCTGTCGCCGAAGGCGGTGCGCGGTGTCGTGGGTGCGGTGGAGCCGTTTGAGTATGATCGCATTTACAGCGCGTGGTTCGGCACGACCCTGCGCGAGAATGCCAAAGCTGGTGTGGCATTCTCCACAGAGCGTTATATCAAGGCGATTACGGACTAGCGCCTTCGGAATACAGGGGGATGGTCTGACAGACATCCCCGACAGCGGTGATCCGTTCGTATGAAGGCGTAGTGACGCTATAGATAAAATGCTCGGAGTCGGCCAGCCAACGGTCAAATTCAAACCTGCCGGCTGTCGGCAATTCGTAAATTTCACGACCATCCAGCGAGGCGATCACCATAATGCGCAAGTCAGACATCTCTGACTCTGTGCGCCAGTAGGCGACTTTACGTCCGTCGGGCGCGATGCTGAACGATAGCTTAAAGGCATTGTGTGTGCCGACCAGTTCTATGGCGGCATCGGTGGTGACCTGCCAGACGTCAACGCGCCCATCATGTTGGAGTAGCCCGCTATTACTCATAGCAATTACGAATGCGCTGGAGTCTGGCAACCAGTGTACAGGAGGATAAAAGATAACCGCGCCCGCACCCTCCAGCTGATAATTTTCCAGGATGATGGGCTGCGTTTCACCCGTGGCGAAGTTGTAGAGTTGAAGGGTTTCAGTATTGGCAAGGACAGCATAAGCGCCATCAGGCGATAAGGTGAAATATCCACCTTCACCAGGCGGGAGTAAATTCGTAACCCGACCGGCCAGATCAACTGTCCACAGGTCATCAGCGCTAATGAAACTGCCAATACTCATAATTATCTCACCACTGTAATTCGCGTAGGTGGTAAATACAAGCGTATCCTTGCCTGGTAGCCATGCGAACTGCCGCAGGGCATAGCCTTGCATATCGACTTCTGGACGCACGGCGGCAATATTTTCCGGTGTGACAAGGAGTCGTTCTTTGGTAATCCTTAAACGTCTATCCAGCTCTATGACAAAAAGTCCCACATTAAACTCATCCAGCTTTTTCACATACGCCAGATGCGTTCTGGCCCTGTTTCTTTGAGGATTGTCTAAACCGGGAACCGGAAGCACAACCTCAGCATCGAAACTAATCCCTTCGCTATCGCGGTAAGTCAGATCGATATCATAGGGGTACAGCTCAAAATTCAGGGTGGTGTCCGCATTCAGAATCGCTGGTTGTGTTACCGGGCACCATGAGAATGTTTGCGCATTGGTTGGAGATATTATGTAAACGCTGGTCAGCAGAATGACGCAGACAAGTCCCTTTACGACATGCTTCATGCAGTCTCCCTTCGCTCAAAATTGATGAGGCAAAATTATACCGCAGCGATCACCGATTAGTCGCTATAGAGCGAGATCGTCTGACGCAAACCCAACTGCTGACCTACGCACTTTTAACCCTGTTCGCTCATCAGGTGTTTATCTGACCTTAAGCCGTGGTATGATTCAATTTGTGTAAAATCGCACAATACAACCTGCACAAAGGTAGCCTCTTTATGTTTTCTCCTGTGATCCTGCGGTTAGCGCGGCGCTATATCAGCCGCCGGTTTTTGCAAAGTCTTTTGTTTGTCGTCGGGGTGG
Organism: Aggregatilineales bacterium; assembly: GCA_038258185.1. Classification (GTDB taxonomy): domain Bacteria; phylum Chloroflexota; class Anaerolineae; order Aggregatilineales; family Phototrophicaceae; genus JAIOHN01. The sequence continues at coordinate 10,367 of JBBSQD010000066.1, forward strand.
CGCTGGGTGTGGCGATGGTCATCGCTATTGATCTGGCGAATAATTCCGCCAGCCGCGCCTTTGACCTGAGCACGGAAAGTGTCACCGGCAAGGCCACGCATCAGATCAGCGGCGGCCCCAGTGGCGTGCCGACGGATCTCTATACGCGTCTGCGGCTGGATCTGGGCCTGACGAATGTCGCGCCGGTGATTGGTGAATATGTACGTGGTGTGAATCTGGGCGATCAACCGCTGCGGCTTTTGGGCGTGGATGTGTTTGCCGAACCGCCGTTCCGCAGTTATCTGGAAACGGTGGAGGTCGCCGGGGATGCCGCGCAAAACGCCTTTGACGCGCTCAATCGCTTTATTGCCGAGCCGGGAACGGTGCTGTTGAGTCAGACACTGGCCGAGCGCTTTAATGTGCAGGTGGGCGATAGCATCACGCTGCGTCCGGGGGATCGTCCGGTGGATGTCAAAGTGATCGGACTGCTGCGCGCGGCGGATCGTGTCAGCACGCAGGCACTCGACGATCTGGTGTTAACCGATATCGCCAGCGCCCAGGAGATTATGCGCCAGCCGGGGATCATCTCGCGCATTGATCTGATTTTGCCGGATGATTATGACCTGACACAGATCGAAGCGCTGCTGCCAGATGGCGTAGTGCTGAACACGACGCAGGAAGCCAATAGTACGCTGCAACAGATGACCGGCGCATTCGAGCTGAATTTGCAGGCGCTCAGTCTGCTGGCGCTGGTGGTCGGCGTGTTTCTGATCTACAACACCGTCACGTTCAGCGTGATTCAGCGCCGTCCGTTGATTGGCACATTACGCGCACTCGGCACCACCCGACGGCAGATTTTCGCGCTGATTCTGGGCGAGGCCTTTATTCTGGGGCTGGTCGGTACGGTGTTTGGTTTGGGGCTGGGCATCATTTTTGGACGGGCGGCGGTGGGTCTGGTGTCGCAGACCATCAGCGATCTGTATTTCGCGGTCAATGTGCAGGGCATCAGTGTACAGCCGTTTACGCTGGTCAAAGGTGTGATTATCGGGCTGGCGGCCAGCATCGGCGCGGCGATCATCCCGTCATTTGAGGCGACACGCACGCCACCCGCCGGGACGCTGCGCCGTTCGGATGTCGAGCAGCGGGCGGTCAGGCTGGTGCCGTATATGACACTGGCCGCGATTGGCTTTAATATCGGCGGTTATCTGCTGCTGCAAATTCCTACCCAGAATATCGTCGTCGGTTTTATCGCGCTGTTTGCGATTGTGTTTGGCGGCGCGTTGTTTACGCCGGTTTTTCTGCTGCTGATGATGTGGCTGGCGACCCCGCTGACCAATGCGCTGTTTGGCGTTCTGGGACGCATGGCGCCGCGTGCGGTGGTACGTTCCCTCAGCCGGACATCCGTCGCCGTGGCGGCGCTTACCGTGGCAATCAGCGTCATTGTGGGTGTGAGTGTGATGATCGGCAGTTTCCGAAACAGTGTCGCGGACTGGCTGGATACCACGCTGGGCGCGGATATTTATGTCTCGCCGCCGTTGGTCACGGCTAACCGCTCGACTGTCGATGTAAACCCGGCCATTCTCGATGAACTGGCGCGGCTGGATGGGGTAGAGCGCATGGTCACGTCGCGCTCGGTAGAGGTCATCGCGCCGGATTATCCCGATCTGCCCCCCGTGAATCTCAACGCGGCGGATGGTGAAGTCACCTCTGGAGCGCGGCGTTTCGCCTGGACAACAGCCGGTGACGATTATATCGCGGCGCTGAACGATGGCAAAATCATGGTCGGTGAGCCGTTCTCGTTCCGGCGCGGCATCACGCCGGAGAATAACACCCTGACGCTGCTGACGGATCGCGGTGAACGCACTTTTGAAGTGGTCGGCGTATTTTATGATTATTCTACCGATCAGGGTTCGGTGTTTATGGCGCAGTCGGTCTATCGCACCTTATACGATGACCCGTACATCTCCGCGATTGCGCTGTTTCTGGACGATCCGACTCAGGTCAGCGCGGTGATCGACACGCTGCAAACCGAAATTCTGGTGGGCACGGACTTAAACGCCCAGGCCAATAGCGAACTGCGCGCCGGGGTGTTTGAGGTGTTTGAACGCGCCTTTACGATTACGGTCGCGCTGCAACTGCTGGCGACACTGGTCGCGTTTATCGGCATCCTCAGCGCGTTGATGGCGTTGCAGTTGGAGCACACCCGCGAATATGGCGTGATGCGGGCTACGGGTATGACGGCGCGGCAGTTGTGGAATTACACGCTGATCCAGACCGGCCTGATGGGCACCACGGCGGGCTTGCTGGCGATGCCGATTGGCCTGGTGCTGGCGCTGGTACTGATTTATGTGATTAATGTACGCTCGTTTGGCTGGACAATGCAACTGGCGCTGCTGCCGGGGGAATTCGCGCAGGCGTTTGCGGTGGCGGTGATTGCGGCGCTGGCGGCAGGCATCTATCCCGCGTGGCGTTTGAGCCAGTTGGTCACGGCGCGGGCGCTGCGCAGCGAGTAAATGTTCGGTGAGCAACACTACCCAATCCAATGCTATGGCGGTATAGTAATACATAAAGCAATATAACATGGAAGGGTAACATGGCAGAGCAGAATTACTCCATTGATGAGGATCTACACGAGACAGAAGAAATGGTGAAGGCGCTGGTGCCTTACCTGGAAAGTAACGAAGTCTATGGTAAAGTCGGCGGGGGCGGCATTTTCGGCGGCGGGAATATGCCGGCGCTGACCGCAGGCGCGTTAGAGATGCGGCTGCGTCGGCTGGAAATGCTCTACAGCGAAATGACCCCCGGCCAGCAATCACGTTTTACGGCTGTGAAACAACAGCTTGCCGACATACTCAAGGACTGGCGGGCGCATTACGAAAAGAAACTGCTGCGTGAGGCCAATTCGCGGCTGGATGCCATGCGCACATTTTTCCAGGAAGCCAGTGAAAGCCCCACTACAGCCGGGGGAATTTATAAGCCGGAAGTGCTGCGCCGCACCATTGTTGAGGAAATTTCCATCGCATTGGATAAAATGAATGTCCATAGCGAAGAACTGGACAAGAAAATCCGCATGACCGACAGCCGCCTCAAAGGCGTCGCCGTCCAGCAGGCAGATTTCCAGTGGGCGCCTATACTTGAGCCGGTCTATCCGCAGAAGGACTATTGGTGGCTATATCGCAAACCGCGCGAAATCTCTTACGCGTAATCCCCCTGCTTTTGCTGCTGCTGGCGGTTGTGTTTATCCGGCAGTCAGCAGCGCCACCCGATGCGCGGGAAGGTCTGTCTTTGTGGGCGGTGCGCGATCATACGCCACCGCCTGAATCACTGAGCGCCTTTGCTACTTATGCGCGCAAGAGTCTGAGCGTGGCTTTCGCCCGCAGTCAGCAAATTGACCAACCGCCACTCTATTATCTGCTGCTGGACGCCTGGACACTACTGGCCGGAGGCTCACTGCTGGCGGCTCGGCTTCCCTCATTTTTGTTTGTCGTGTTATTAGCCGCCATCGCATATCGGATCGCGGGTCAAATGATGGGTTTACGCGCCAGTTGGCTGGTGCTGGGTCTGATCATTGCCAGCCCGCTTTTATTGGTTTTCGGCCTCGATGCCGTGCCGCAGGCCTCTTTGACGCTGGTCTTGCTGACAGCTTGTGCCGTGGTGGGAGTCTATGCGCTGGGGCGTTTTATCCCCAACCGGATGCGCTCGCGTTATGTGCTGATTTCCGCTGGCCTGATTGTCATCAGCGCTGCGCTGCAACTGACCGCGCTGCAATTTCTGCCCGATCATCAGCGGGCGGACTGGTCGGTTCCGGTTACGTGGATGCAGGCCGAACGCCAAGCCAGCGAACTGGCTGTCACCGATATTGACCCGCGCAGTCCACTGGCTTTTTATCTGCCACAGCTTCAACGAGGCATTACGCTGGATCTGGGCTGGCAGCCGCAAACCCCGGCGACCATGCTGCATTATGCGGAAGTGCTGGACGGGGTGCCGGTCATCTGGGCGGTGCTGCCGGAATCCGACGAGGCCAGCAAAACCCTGCTGGATCAACTGCAAATCGGCTATACCATCAGCGCGGCACAGCAGGCCGGAGATATGATCTTTTACCGCCTCGAACGCACATCCTGACAATCCCTCTTTTTCTTCAGGTTTGTTCACTGAATTTTTAGATTTATGCGTTATGGTTAGGGCATGTTTCCCGTTTTGGGATATTCTGACTATCCGACCATACCTCACCCCTATCCCCTCTCCAAATTGGAGAGGGGAAGGAATTGCGTTAAGCAAGGAGGGGGTGAGGTCGTTGCAGTTGATTTGATAAATAAGCCAATCATCTAAAAGGTGCAACTATGCGACCCATCATTTTTTTACTGTTCAGTTTAGTAGCTATTTTCAGCGTGAGCGGAGTCGCCGCGCAGGATGACACGGGAGGAGAGGACATGAGCCAGGACGATATTATTATTGGAGATCCGCGCGTGCCCGCGCCGGAATTTCCCGCCGGGCTGGACTGGGTTAATGTCCCCGCCCCGGTGACTATGGAAGCGCTGCGCGGCAAAGTCGTCGTGCTCGACTTCTGGACATACGGCTGCATCAACTGCATCCATATGATCCCCGTGCTGGAACAACTCGAAGCGAAATATCCCGATGAACTGGTGGTTATCGGTGTGCATTCCGCTAAGTTCGCCAACGAAGGCCAGACGGAAAATCTGCGCCAGATCGTCCAGCGTTATGACCTGCATCACCCGCTCATCAATGACTCGGCGTTCACCGTCTGGCAGACGTGGGGCGCACAGGGCTGGCCGTCATTCGCCTTTATTGATCCGCTCGGTAATGTGGTCGTGGTGCAGGGGCCAACTGGTCAGCCTGCGGCGACTCTGGCCGGTGAAATTCCCTTTGAGGTGTTTGACCGCGTGGTTGGTGGCATGGTCACCTACTTCGACGAACGCGATCAGATCAAACGCGAACCGCTTGAACTGGCGCTCGAAGCCGACTCCGCCCCCAGCACACCGCTGGATTTCCCCGGCAAAGTGCTGGCCGACCCGGACGGCAATCGCCTGTTTATCACCGATACCAATCATCACCGCATCGTGATCGCTGACCTGACCACCTATGAAGTGCTGGATGTGGTCGGCGCGGGGAGTCGTGGGCTGGCCGATGGCGATTTTGCTGAAGTGCGCTTTAACAAACCGCAGGGGCTGGCACTGTCTGGCGATACACTCTACGTGGCCGATACCAACAATCACGCCATTCGTGCGGTAGACCTCGCGGCGCGTTCAGTCAGCACGATTGCCGGTACCGGGGAACAGTCGCGGAGTCGCAATCAGGCCGGAATAGGCATACAAACAGATTTATCCAGCCCGTGGGATGTGGCGCTGGGCGATGATAATCTGCTGTATATTGCGATGGCGGGGCCGCATCAGTTGTGGGTGCTGGATCTGAACGACAGCGTGGTTTCACCGCTGGTGGGCAGTGGCGCGGAAGGTCTGGTCGATGGCGCATTTAGTCAGGCAGAACTGGCGCAGCCCAGCGGATTGTATTACAACGCGGGCAAACTCTATTTTGCCGACAGCGAATCCAGCAGCATCCGTGTGGCCGATATGAGCACCCAGCAGGTAACGACGCTGGCTGGTCCGCTGGAAAATGACCTGTTCACATTTGGCGATGTCGATGGCGTGGCCGGAGACTCGCGCCTGCAACATGCGCTGGGCGTGACCGGGGACGATGATGGCAATCTCTATGTGGCCGATACCTACAACAGCAAAATCAAGCTGCTGAATGGTGAAACGCGCGAAATCAGCAGTCTGTTTGGCGAGACCGGTCTGGGTGGCTATCGTGATGGCAATGCTGATGTAGCTGAGTTTGATGAACCGGGTGGGCTGGATTATGCGGCAGGCAAATTATACGTGGCCGACACCAACAATCAGGCCGTGCGCGTGATTGACCTGGCCGCTGGTGAGGTCAGCACCGTGACGTTCTCTAATGTGCAAGCGCTGTTAATCGAAGATCAGCCGACGGTCATCGCGGGGAATGCCAGCATGGGCGTGAGCGTGACCCTGCCGGATCAAACCGCCAAGGCCGGTGAGGGCACACTGGTGCTGAATATCACTCTGCCCGAAGGCTATAAATTGAATGATCTCGCGCCGTTTACCGCCGAGTGGGTCACCAGCAACGAAGCGGTGATTTTCGCGGAGGCCGATCAGGTGTTCAGCGTGCCGGAGCCGGAACTGCCGATTCGCATCCCGGTCAGGCTGGCGGAAGGTGAGGATCTGCTGCATGGCGACCTGACTATTTACTACTGCGAGGCTGTGAATGAAACGCTGTGCTTTGTCGACCGGGTCAGCATTGATGCGCCGGTTACGGTCAGTGCCGACGGGGGCGACTCCCAGATTGTGCTGGATCATAGGATTGTCCCGCCACAGTTGCCGCAGTAATCTTGACGCAGGTTCATCCTCGATTTCATAAATAACGATGTTGTTAGACCTCACCCCTCAATCCCCTCTTCCCAAAGGGACGCTTCGCAGCCAATTTGGAGAGGGGAAGGAATTGCGCTAAGCAAGGAAGGGGTGAGGTCGTTTACAGATGGCAAATTTTGGCTGTCTGATTTTCAAAATATCAGGTGACCGGTGTTTTTGCGGAAGGATTTTTTGATGAAACGTCTATTTTTAATGGCTATGCTGCTGATGATTGCGGCGGGTGGGGTTCAGGCACAGTATAACGCGGACTGGAACCCGCGCGTCTTTTATGAAATTTTCGTGCGCAGCTTTTATGACAGTAACGGCGATGGCATCGGGGATTTGCAGGGGGTGATCGAAAAGCTGGATTACCTCAATGATGGCGACCCGGCCACCACCGATGATCTGGGTGTGACCGGAATCTGGCTGATGCCAGTGACGGATGGACTCAGTTATCACGGTTATGATGTGGTGGATTATCGCCAGATTGACCCCGACTATGGCACCAATGCTGACTTTTTAGAATTGATTGATGCGGCGCATCAGCGCGGAATCGCTGTGATTATGGATCTGGTGATTAACCACACGTCGGTGCAGCATCCATGGTTTATCAGTTCCGCTACCGAGCCGGACTCGCCCTACGCTGATTATTACATCTGGGCGGATGAAGACCCCAATTACAGCGGGCCAGCGCATCAGCAGGTATGGCATCCGCTGGGAGAGCGTTTCTATTACGGCCTGTTCTGGGATGGCATGCCCGATCTCAATTATGAAAACCCGGCAGTCACGCAGGAGATGTATGATATTGCGCGTTTCTGGCTGGAAGATATGGGCGTGGACGGTTTCCGACTGGATGCGGTGAAACACATCATTGAAGAAGATCAGAATCAGGAGAACACCGCTGCGACCATCGCCTGGATGCAGGACTTTAATGCCTTTGTCCACAGTGTGAAACCGGAAGCGCTGACCGTCGGCGAAATTTACAGCGGCAGTTTTGCCGTCGCGCCCTATGTGCCGGATGCGGTCGATGTCGCGTTTGAGTTTGATCTGGCCTCGAACATAATCGATAGTGTGCGGCGGCGCAGCAGTCAGGGCGTGGCCTCGATTCAGAATCGCGCGCTGGAGCTGTATCCGCAGTATGCCGCCTTCCTGACCAACCACGATCAGAATCGCGTGATGAGTGCTTTTCAGGGGGATGTGCGACAGGCCAAACTGGCCGCGTCACTTTTGCTCACAGGCCCCGGTCTGCCGTTTATCTACTACGGTGAGGAGATCGGCATGGAGGGCGAAAAGCCGGATGAGTTTATTCGTACCCCGATGCAATGGTCAAATGATGCGGAAAACGCCGGTTTTTCCAATGATGTGCCATGGGAAGCGCCGGATGAAAGTGTGGCGGAAATCAATGTTGCTGCTCAAACGGACGACGCGGACTCGCTGCTGAATCACTATCGCCAGTTGATTCACCTGCGCAATCAGCATCCGGCGTTGCAGACCGGCGCGTTTCAGATTGTCGAAACACCGCGCCAATTGTACAGCTTTCTGCGTGTGACAGATGATGAAACGCTGCTGGTGCTGCTCAATCTGCACAGCGCGGATATTGAGGATTACGCGTTGGCACTCCCAGCGGATGTCGTGAACATGGATGCTCAGCCGGAAATGCTGCTCGGCACAGGTGATTTAGCCGCCTTGGATGCAACCACTGAGGATGGATTGATTACCTATCAGCCGCTGGCGGTGCTGCCTGCCCGCAGCACGTGGATTATCAAATTGAAATAGATCATAGCGTTGGATTGAGAAGCTATCCGAGAATAGAATTTTATTGTACGGACACGGCATGCCGTGTCCGTACCTGATGAATTTATGGGATACGCATTCATTTGCAAACCCCTTTCGTTAGTCTCAAAAGGGGAGCAAAATCCGATCAGAAGCCGATGATGCTGACCGGGTCTAACGGTTGGTCGAGATAGCGAATCTCGAAGTGGAGATGCGGCCCGGACGAATTGCCACTGCTGCCGACACCGCCAATACCCTGTCCCGCCGATACGACCTGTCCACAGCCGACATTGATGCTGCTTAAATGGCCGTAAACCGTGCTGAACGGCCCGTGTGACAACACAATGGTGTTACCATAACCGAAACTGTTCCAACCCGCGAAAATGACCACACCACCATTGGCGGCGAAAACCGGTGTTCCGGGGTCAGCAGCCAGGTCAACGCCGGTATGCCATGAGGTAAATCCACGTGACCAGCCATAATTGCCAATAGGCCGTGCCCAACCGCTACCGGTTACATTTTGGACACGTCCACAACTTCCGGCCTCACCAACCGCAAACGATACGAAATCACCACCGTTTGCGCTGACATTGCCGCTGCTGGATTCACGTTGAACAGGCGGCGACCATGTGATTTGCTCGGCAATGCCGCCGGGGATAAACAGCCAGGTGCCACTGGGCAGCACGGTGTCCGGTGATGCGCCAAACATATCGTTGTATTCCGAGTCGATCACGATATACGGGTCGGTCACGCCATAACTGGCGGCGATCTGGGCGATGTTATCCGTGCCGATCACCTGATAATAGACACCATCGACCGGTGCGATATTAATCGGGCGGCCGGGACGCAGATTACCGATAATATTGCGATCATTCGACCACGCGATACTTTCCGGCTTCAGGCCGAAACGCTCCGCAATCGCGAAAATCGTGTCGCCTTCTTCCACCGTGTATTCGATTATTTCGTTACGTGGCCGGTCTGGAATAAGCGTGAATGGATCATAGGCGTTGCGCACCACGCGGATCGAACCGGCATTGCTGTCTACTGGCGCGTCTAGCTGGCTCAATACGGCGCTGATCGCATCTGCGCTGAGGGTCGGCACCGCATCTATGGGAGTGTCCGGCGCGATTGTTGGCGGCGGTAATGTGGGTGGCAAAGTTTCCGTCGCGGCCACGACTACCGCTTCAGGTGTAAGTGTCGGAATTGCAGGTGCCTGATCGTCTGGCGGAGGCAGCAATATCAACACGGCAGTCGCCAGTGTGAGTGCCGCCGCTGCGATTAAAGTCAGCAGACCGGCGGCTCTGCGCCAGGGAGGCAGCGCGGGTTCTTCATCTTCGTCATTGATTTCCACCATACGGATCACGCCCGTAGGGGTGGTGTCGTCGGGGTCAAACGGCGGTTCTTCAAAACCATTTGCCATAGGTATACCCTCTGTTTCTATATGTTTTCAATAATCCCCCCACCATGCAACGGAGAATCCTATACCAGCAAATCGGATATGACAAGTGTGCGACCCGTGCGGCCAAACGGGATACAATGGGGCATGTTTGAGCCTATTTTCAATTGAGAGGTGATTATGCCTGAAGCAACAACCATCTATCAGCGGCCTGTAGAGCTGCTGCAAAACCTGCTGCGTTTTGATACCACCAACCCGCCGGGTAACGAGGCGGAGTGCATCGCCTACATTGATGATCTGCTGCACAGCCTGGGGATCGAAACGACATTACTGGAGAAAGAACCGGGTCGCCCGAACCTGATCGCCCGCATCAAAGGGCAGGGAAATGCTGCGCCGTTACTGCTCTATGGGCATGTGGATGTGGTGCCGACTGAGGGGCAGGACTGGAAATATCCGCCGTTTGCCGCTGAAATCGCGGAGGGCTATTTATGGGGGCGCGGCACGCTGGATATGAAAGGCGGCGTGGCGATGATGCTGGCGGCATTTATGCGTGCCAAAGCCGAGAATACGCCGCTGCCAGGTGATCTGGTGCTGTGTGTGGTCAGCGACGAAGAAGCTGGCGGCGTGATGGGCGCCAGTTTTCTGGTGGATGAACATGCCGATCTGTTTGAGGGTATAAAGTATGCCATTGGCGAATTCGGCGGTTTTTCGATGGAGATTTCAGGCAAGCGCTTTTATCCGATTCAGGTGGCCGAGAAGGGCATCTGCTGGATGAAAGTCACCATTCGCGGCGCGGCGGGACATGGCTCAATGCCGATGCCCGGTGGCACGATGGTCAGGCTGGCGGATGTATTGCACGCACTGGGGACGGAGCGCCTGCCGGTGCATATCACGCCGCCCACGGAGATGATGTTTAAGGCCATTGCTGACAATCTGGAGGGCGACTCCAAGCAAATGTTTGAGAGTCTCCTGGACCCGGAACAGGCCGATGGTGTGCTGGATGAAATGGGCGAAATGGGGCGCATGTTTAACGCGCTGCTGCACAACACCGCCAGCCCGACGGTCTTGCAGGCCAGCAATAAAATTAATGTTATCCCCGGCCTGATTACGCTGGAAATTGATTGTCGTCTGCTGCCGGGGCAAACCTCTGAAGATGTGATTCACGAAATCCGCTCGCTGGTGGGGGATGATATTGAGATTGAAGTCGTGACTTCAAAAGTCTCTGCTGGCGAAATAAATATGGGCTGGTTTGAAACGCTGGCTAACATCCTCAAAGAGGCTGATCCGGAAGGCATTCCTGTGCCGCTGATTATGCCCGGTGCGACTGATGGCCGCTTTTTCGAGAAGATTGGCATCCAGAGTTATGGCTTTTTGCCGATGAAACTGCCCGATGATTACGGCTTCCTGCAGACGATTCACGCCGCTAACGAACGCGTTTCGCCGGAGGCTGTCGAATTTGGCACTGAGGCCATTTTCAAGGCGATCCAGCAGTTTGGTGATTAACATTAGTTGACTGATTTATGCTGCTGTTTCAACCCCCTCTAAATCTCCCCCGCCCTAAAGGACGCTGCGCAGAATTCAGGGGAGACTTAATGCCTGCTATATCTGGCTCCCTCTCCGAATTCGGGGAGGGCTGGGGAGGGGTTAGTAGTGAACAATATTGTCATGATTATTTTGGTGCGATGTCGGTATGTGGTAATTATCGCGGCTTGCGCTAGTATAATGTGGATAAACGATTTGAGAGCTGAACAATGACGACTTCACGCGAAAAAATCTTAAACAAACTCCGCAGCGCGCGCCAGCCTTTCCCGGATGCGCCGCCACGCCCCAAAGAGTATCGGCCTGTCACGGTGCTGGATGATACTTCGCCTGACGCGCTGATCGAGCGCTTTATTGAAGAAACCGAACTGCTCATGGGTGAGGCGTTTGTCTGTGAAGGTGATAATGCCGCCTGCGATCAGGTTTTGCGCCTGCTGCAAAGTCACGAAACCACCCACGCCCTGACCTGGGATTTCAAATATATCCCGATTGCTGGGCTGGAAAACGCGGTGCGTGATTTAGGCATCACTATCACCCAGCCGGACATTCAGGATGAGTTTCATTTCGAGACGCTGGCCGGCATTGAACCGGCACAGGTCGGCCTGACCGGCGCGGATTTTGCGGTTGCTGCCACGGGTACGCTGGTGGTCAGCACGGGCCCCGGCAAAGGGCGCATCGCTACGGTGCTGCCGCCGACGCATATCGCGGTCATCACGGCTGATCAGATGCTGCCGCGTCTGGAAAACTGGATCGCCATCCAGCGCGAGCGCGAGATGAACCTGTTTTATGACACGGCGAATGTCTGCCTCATCACCGGCCCCAGCCGTACCGGCGACATTGAAAAGAAGCTGGTGCTGGGTATGCACGGCCCCGGTGAAGTCCAGATCGTGATTAAGAAATAGATATACGTAACGTATATTTTCCCTCACCCTAAATCCCTCTCCCACAAAGGGGCGAGGGACTTCAAAACTGAACTTCTCCCTTCTCCACTGGTGGGAGAAGGGCCGGGGTTGAGGGGGAATCACACAATTTTTTACCACCCTGCCTGCACAAAGGGGAGCCGGATTGAACATCATCTATTCACCCAGACACGCGTTACACAATCCCCCCGGCGAATTTATGGAGGGGAAATTCGCCACTTATCTTGAAGCCCCTGTCCGCGCGGACATTATCGTTAAGGCGGTGCAGGACGCGGCTATTGGCCCGATTTTAGCCCCCGGCGATTTCGGCCTGATGCCGATCACGGCGGTGCATAAGCCGGATTATGTCGAGCATCTGCGCACGATTTATGATCGCTGGCTGGCGCTGGGTGGCCCGGCTGAAGCGGCCTTCCCGTCTATCATCCCGCATCAGCGCCACCTGTCGCGCTTTTCACCCTCCCCCTGGGCGGAGATCGGCTACTACAGCTTTGATCTGTCCGCGCCCGTGACCGCCACCACCTACGAAGCGGCACTGGCATCGGCCTACTGTGCGTTGACTGGCGTAGGGCATCTGATGGAGGGACAGCGTTTTGTGTATGCGCTGTGTCGTCCGCCGGGGCATCATGCCACACAAGACCTGATGGGTGGTTATTGCTACTTCAATAATGCCGCTATCGCCGCGCAGCATATCGCCGGGATGGGGTATCGTGTCGCCATTCTCGATATTGATGTGCATGGCGGTAATGGCACCCAGGCGATTTTTTATGATCGGGATGATGTGCTGTTTATCTCGATTCATGGCGCGCCGGAGTGGGAATATCCGTATTTCAGCGGCTACGCGGATGAACGCGGCAGCGGTGCAGGCGAAGGCTATACGCTCAATTATCCGCTGGAAAAAGGCACCGATGATGCCGAATATTTACAGGTGATTGATCACGCGATGACTGATATTCTGAACTATGAGCCGGATTATCTGGTACTGTCCGCCGGGTTCGACACCTTCAAAGGCGATCCGCTGGGCAAGTTCGAACTGACCACGCCCTGCTATCATGACATCGGCAGCAAGATCGCAGCGTTAGGGCTGCCGGTGCTGGTGGTGCAGGAAGGCGGTTATGCGGTGGCGGCACTCGGTGAAAACGTCGTTAGTCTGCTACGAGGGCTGGAGGCGAAATAGGCCGCCACACCGGTGCAAAATATTCTGCTGCGCCTGTGACCAATGGGCGTTGATTTTTGCCATCAGCGTCCATCAGGTAAATCTGGCGCCAGCCGTCGCGGTTGGAGACAAACGCGATGTGTTTACCGTCCGGTGACCATGCTGGCGATAATTCGCTGTGATTGGTCTGGGTCAGATTGCGGGTTAACCGTCGCTCCATATCAAAGCTGTAAATCTGATAATTGCCATAAATCGACCCCACAAAAGCCAACGTCACGCCATCCGGTGACCACACCGGATTCCAGTCCTCGCTGATGCTGCGGGTGATGTTGCGCATGTTTTCGCCATTGCGATCCACTACATAAATTTCGTAATTGCGCCGGTTGCGGTCGGACGTAAACGCAACCCATTGACCATCGGGCGACCATGCTGGTTGAAAGTCCTCGCCGGGGTGATTGGTCAGGTTAAGCATGGTACTGTCTTCCGGGTTGAGTCGGTAAATTTCCTGATTGCCCGATTGCCGTGAAACCATCAGCAGCTCGTTCCTGCTCTGTGACCAGATCATTTGGCTCTCTGTCCGGCTATCCAGCGGATAATCCATCAACCGGATGGTTTCTTTGGTAAGGGGATCAAAAGCCTGCAGCGCTTTTGCCGACGGGGAAGCATAGACCAACTGCGCTGTGCCTGTCTGCCGCCATACTGGATTTAGTGAACTGTAATCGTCCAGTACGTGGATCTGACTAGTGTGCAAATCAAGAACAGCCATAAGTGGCAAGTTATGGAGCCAGTCACCATAAACCAGAAAACGCCCATCTGGCGACCAGACAGGCGCTAAAAAATGGCCATCCATCGGGGAAGGCTCGGATAAGCGTACGGACTGTTGTCGTGATACATCCAGCAGATAGGTGAGTAGATAGATATGGGTGGTGCCTCTAAAACGTCCCAAGTAAGCCAGCATGGGGCTTTCTGCCGCCTGCACGCGCCCTAGACTAAGCGATAGCAGCAGCGCCAACTGCATCACGATGAGCAGGTCGCCTCCGGCACGCAGCAGCAGCCGTGTCATTAATTGCTGTTGCGCACGCCTACCGGGGCAAGGCTGGGAGTCACGGTGGCGATCAATTCCGGCTGCGGTGTGCCCAGCAGCCGACCCCGCGCCGCCTCACTGGCGGAATCCAGCGTGGGCGCTGGGCCAGAGCCAAACAGAATCTCATCTTCGCCCAACTGCACATTGACGGTAGCCGTAATGGCTGCCGTAGCGGTCGGCGCGGATTCCTGCCCGGCGGCGGCCTGCACACTGCTGATGAGAATCGCGGCGATAATCACGATGACGGTTAGCAATCCACAGCCGATCAACCCGCCGACTGCCGCACTCATCCACAGACTGCCACCGTTGGCGCGTCTGCGTGACCGGCGTGGCGCGGCAACCCGCGAATCGACCCCGGTGGAGGGTCGGCTGGGCTGCTGTTGCGGCGGTGGCGTAGTGGGATAACGTGGCGGTGGCGGAACGGTCTGCGGCTGCATGACCTGTACCGGCTGCGGCGCACGTTCCTGAATCGTGACGGGTTTGGTCGGGCGCGGAATGCCCGGTTGCGTGTCATGGATGCTGCTGGCCGGGGGATCAATCGCGCGTTTGTGCGCTTCCGCCAGCACACTCGCGGTGGATTATCGCTCTTCCGTTTTTTTCTTCAGAGACTTTTAAACGACCTGCTCGATAC
>JBBSQD010000067.1:0-25119 GCA_038258185.1 Aggregatilineales bacterium
GCATGTGTTAGGCACGCCGCCAGCGTTCATCCTGAGCCAGGATCAAACTCTCCGTATTATTGTTGGGGCGTATGTGTTCTGTAAGCCACATACAGCTTTTTTGTTCTCTCTTCGAACCTGCTGACTTTTTTCTGTCTTCACTATTCTGCTGTTAAACTGCGTCGCACACAATTTTTTGTTTCGTGTGCTGTGTAAGGTTTAGGTTATCAAACCTTCATCTACTCTGTCAACACCCTTTTTTCGCTCCCTCAAAACCCGTTTGGGATATTTGGGATAAATTTGCGATAAAGACGTTTAAACATTGCAATCAACGTTATTGACTGCTGGTGTTGTTCTGCAAACAATTGCTTGTTTTGCTGGAGTTCTTGAATATTACCTTTCCGCCCTGCCGTTGTCAATTGCCGATTTTGCTTCTTTTTCAAACTCATCAAAAGTCGAAGGTGAAACAAGATCAGGCGCACAACGTCAGATCAACCAGTTCGCACCGGATGATCGGTCATACAAATTTGGTAAGTTGCTGTCCCGTAAGCGGTCGAAAATAATAACACCCCGCTATGGGGGTGTCAAGGTCAGGCTGAGGGAATTTCCAAAGTTCGTTAGACGCCGTCCGTCATCAGCCCCTCATCCATGACAATCTTCTGTTCGGCGGGCTCTGCCTCGCCAATAGTGTGCCCTATCGAGTAGTCACCCAGGATATCCTTGATGTAGATTTCCTGAATCCCGACCATCAGGATAGCGGCTAATGGCACAGCCAGCAGCAAGCCCATAAAGCCAAAGAAGGCACCAAAGATAATCTGGCTCAGTAGAACCATGATTGGCGGTAACTGAATCCGACCGGCAATCAGCAGTGGGCTGATAATCTGGCTTTGCACCAGTGAGATGCCATAAGTGACCGCAATCACCCAACCGACATTCTGCGGCTGCTGCAGGATAGCCACGGCCACAGCCAGCACTGCTGCAACCAGCGTTCCAAACGTGGGCACAAAGGCCAGGAAACCAGCCACAACCCCCAGCGCCAGTGCCTCGCGCAGACCCAGAAACGTCAGGCCAATCCACGTCGCAACGCCAACAAAAATCATCGCCAGCAAAGTCGATTCCAGCCAGCCGCGCATCGCCATATCCAGCCGATTGACAATCTCGCGGCCGCGATAACGGTAATCAATCGGCAGCAATCGAATCAGCGCGTCTTCGTGACCCTTGGGGTCAGCCAATAGATACATACTCATAAAAATCACGATGAGGATGTTCAGCAAGGTCGAAGCGACCCCGCCCACCACCGGCAATACGGTGATGCCAATCTGGCTGAATGCCCCAAAAAGCTGGCTGGATACCTGCTGAATCAAGTTAGCATCAACCTGGAGACTATCGCGCAGCAAGCGTAATACCAGCGTAATCGGGTCTTCTGGGGGGGCGACGACTGTACCATGCCAGCCCAGGAAATAGGTATCTGTAGGAACCTTGTCCAGATTTTCCCAACTCGTGACAATCTGCTGGATGCCCTGATCCACCAGACCCGTTAAGGCCGAAAATTGCGAGACCAGCAGCGGCAGAATAGCCACACTGATCACAATCAGAATGGTAGGAATTGATAAAAATGACAGGACTGTTGCCAGTCCACGTTTCATTCCCCGACGCATAAAGAAACGAATCGGGGTTGTGAGAAACACCACCAATACAACTGATGTGAGCGCTAACAGCAGGATGCCGTTAATCGCCCAAAATGCCGCTAAAATAACCACCACTACTACAGCTACAAGCACCCAGCGCGTTGTCTGCGCTGCCACAGTATTCTCAGAAAGCCTTTGCGACATTGAATAACCCCATTTTCACTGGCTCTATCCTGCTATATATAACACGCCAGACTGCCAGGAGTAGCGATGATTTTCCGATCTGTTTAATCGTCTTTACTCTCACTCTGCCTATTAGTCGTATAGCTCTTCAGGAAATCATCATCCAACGATGAAGTACTGGACGTTCCAAGGGGTGTTTTCGTGAGCTCATCGGATTTTGCGGATTCTTTTTCTGCTGGCGCAAGTGTAGAGCCAGTTACAGTAGTTGATTTTTCCGGCTTCTTTATATCGTCGACTAAGGTCTTATCTGTATCGACTGGAGCCACTGTTGCCGATGTAAAGGTCGATCTGGTTGGTGGTAATTCCTCATCCTGTAGATGAATATGCACACGGGGTTGTCCACGCATGTCCAGACCAAGCTGTTTGTTCACGACCTGTTTCAGCGCCCGGTTAATCTCCTGCTGTTTTTGCGGCACATTAATCTGCGAACCGGTCACATTGACATTCAGCGAAATATCCGCTTTGCCCTCAACCGCTTTGAGATCGACACTCGCTGAGGCCACATTAGGCACCTGTTCCACGGCTGCCAGAATCAATTTACGCGCAGATTCCACGCTAATGTCGGCCACAGCGCCCGATGATTTCACAATCAGACCCTCTGACGTGACACGCGGTGTCCGTAAGCGCGTATAGATCAGCGCCAGAATCGCCACGTCAATGACCAGAATAATCACCAGTCGTACCGCCAGATTAATTGAAATCACCGCCTGCAACAGATCAATCAACGCCTGAGGCGCGACAAAAAAGACCGTTAAGGCGGTAATCGCCAATAAACCGATAATGACCACGAACAGTTTTTCAATCAATTTCATACAGTGTTCCTTCCACGACTAGCCGGTATAACGCACCACTACCAGAGTTAAATCATCCAGCAGGGGCATCCCGGCACAAAACTTTTCAACATCATTCACAATATGTTCCAATACTTGTGGAGCCGGCTGACCCGCAACCTGGAGAACAGTTTCACCCAGTCGGGCTTCCCCATAAAAGTCACCTGCTGCATTCTGAGCTTCTGTCAGCCCATCCGTATAGTAAACCAGCACATCACCGGCTTCCAATTCGAGCATCGTTTCCCGCACCGGATTATCAGCAAACCAGCCAATTGCCCGCCCACCCTGAGGCATAAACTCAATCGACTGTTGAGCGCGTCGATACAATAAAGGGGGATTGTGACCGGCGTTTACATTATAACATCTTCCATTACTATAGAATACGCTGTGATACGCAGTCACGAACATTCCGCTTTGCGCATCGTCCAGGATCAAATCATTTGTCGCCCGCAAGGTATCGACTGGCGATAAACCCGCATGAGCATAACTGCGGATAAAGCTGCGCGACACGGCCATGAACAAAGCGGCGGCAGTCCCTTTATCCGATACATCCGCGATGACTACTGCAAGCCGATCATCCAACCGGAAGATATCAAAGAAATCGCCAGCCATTTCACGCGCCGCCTGCCACGTTGCCGCCAGTTCATATCCGGCAAACGGTGGCATCTCGGAAGGCATCAACGCCTGCTGCATCTCACGACCCATCTGTAGTTCACGTTCAATACGGCCTTTTTCCACCGCGACCTGGTACAAACGCGCATTTTCGATGGCAATACCCGCCTGACCGGCCACGGCACTCAGCAGATCACGATCCGCCTCACTGAAATTACCCGTCCGCATGGATGTATCGACATAGACCACGCCAATCAGCCGATCCTTAACCAGCATCGGCGCACATAAAATCGCCCGCAGACCGCGCATAATGATGCTCTGGCCGGGTGTATAGCGATCATCAAACATAGCATTATTGGTGAGCAGAGATTTATGTTCTTCCACCACCTGATTGACTATCGTCGTGCTGTAAGCGTCTTCTTTCGCCAGTGATTCGCCGCTTACATTGCGCGCCACGCGAATTTTTAATTCGGCACTACGCTCATCAGCGATCATCAATACACCACGTTCCGCTTTGGTCACATGCATCACGGAGTCCATCGCCCGATTCAACACTTCGTCAAAGTCCAGGCTGGAACTGATGGTGCGGGTAATTTCGTAGAGAGTCAGTAAATGGTCGGAACTTAGTTTATTGACAGCAGGTTGGTCGGACATGGATGACCTTTAGCAATTTCGTATTTGGGAAGATATAAATCATTATAGCATCAGGCCATTCCGCCTGCGAACTCCGTTCATAGCCATAATGCAGGTATAATTTACCGTCTGATTATCTATTACATTGAATGGGAACTTCATGGTTAATCCACTCGAATACATTGAACAGCACCAGCAGCGTTTCTTGGATGAGTTACAGAGCTTACTGCGTATACCCAGCATCAGCACCCTGTCCGAACATGCGCCGGATATCCAAAAAGCCGCTGAATGGCTGGCTGCGGATATGCTCCGTATCGGCTTTGATCGAGCAGAAGTCATGCCAACCGGTGGACATCCCGTCGTTTATGGGGAATGGCTGCAAGCAGGCCCATCAGCACCGACTGTGCTGGTCTATGGTCACTACGATGTCCAGCCTGCCGATATGAAGGATGGCTGGACAACCAATCCCTTTGAACCTGTCATTAAAGATAATTATCTCTATGCACGCGGCTCTGTGGATGACAAAGGTCAGGTGATGGCTCAACTCAAAGCGGTTGAAGCCCTGCTCGCATCACCAGAAAAATCTCCGGTAAACTTCAAATTTCTGATTGAAGGCGAAGAGGAAATTTCCTCAAAGAATCTGGGAGATTTTGTGCGGCAGCATGGCGATTTGCTCAAGGCCGATGTCTGCGTGATTTCCGACACGGGCATGAATGATATTGAGAAGCCGCAAATCTGTTACTCGTTACGCGGATTGGTCTACACTGAGCTGCATGTCTGGGGGCCAGCTCACGATTTGCATAGTGGCAGCGGCCATACTATTCACAATCCCGCTCAGGCGTTAGCTGAGATTATCGCCAAGCTACACACCGAAGATGGCGAAATCACCGTGATGGGTTTCTATGATGATGTACTGCCAGCCGATGATGCGGAACGCGAGATGCTTAACGCCAATGGCATCACGGAAGAATTCTGGCTCAACATGACCGGCTCACCAGCCACCTGGGGCGAGTCAGCTTATACGCTGGTTGAGCGTACCGGAATCCGGCCATCACTGGAAATTAACGGGATGGTCAGCGGTTTTTATGGCGAAGGTGCCAAAACCGTGATTCCAGCCCATGCGATGGCGAAGATCAGTTGTCGGTTGGTCGCTAATCAGACCGGAGAACGCATCTTTGAATTGCTGAGAGAGTACATCGCGCAGATCACACCACCGACCGTACGCAGCGAACTGCGGCTGATCAGCCTGGGTGAACCGGCTTACACCGACCCCAATCATCCATCCATGCAGGCGGCGATTACCGCCTATGAAAAAGGCTGGGGCAGCAAACCAACACTGTATCGCGGTGGCGGAAGTATCCCGATTGTGGCGGATTTACAGCAAGAGCTTCATTTACCCGTGGTATTGCTGGGATTCGGAGTTGGCGATGGCGCACATGGCCCCAATGAACGCTTTCATTTAGAAGCGTTTCGCCGGGGAATCCAGACGGCCATCTACTTTTATCAGGAAATTGCTCACAGTATTTGAAGCAATGCGTTAGCGATTAACCCATAAATTGCGGAACTGCACCCATTCAAGATCATCGGTTGTCCAACCGGCATAAATAGCCAGACCGGTGATCTTGGCGGCATTTTCGCCCGACTGAGCCAAACCCAGCTTAATGCCATCCAGCGCAGAGGCAACATTTTCCACCGTAATATCGTGGCCGGGGGGTTCATTATCGTAGGTGGGGATACCAATCACAATCTCGGTATCAATGTCGAGTTCGCCCACTGCTTCCGCGTACATCTGCACCTGATAGGCCATCCAGCGGCTATAATCTTCCTCGGCGAAACCGGCATCAGCAGTCAGACCACTGTTATACGCCATCACTGCCAGTTGATCACTCAGCAAAGCGACACTTTGCTTATACTCTTTAGACCAGACCGTACCGGGGACAATCAACGGCGGTACCGGAATATCAGTATCCAATGGGCTCCAGTCCGGCGGAATCGCTAAGGAAATGGGCACATCTTCGCCAATGCTGGTGCGCACCTTGCGCAACAGCGCCAGTAAATTATCGTCCCCATCCCACACCGGTTCAACATTGAGAAAAAGTCCATCAAACCCCAGTTCCGCGATAACACGTCCACCAAAATCCGCGATGTTCTGCTGCGCGTCCTCATTATCCAGGCGGTAGCTATTCGGGCCGACATTCACCGGGAAGCTGAGCCAGCCGTATAATTTTGCCTCTGGATAAGCCTGCTTAAACTGCGCCGCAAACTGCCGCACCGCCCCGAAATTTTCAGCACCGCGCCAGGTATCATCGGGTTGCAACCAGCTTACCCAGGCATAAACCGTGCCGATCTGGTGCTCACGAAGTTGCGCCGCAAACTCTTCGACTTCGGCATCTTCGTGAACTTCATACGTCCATTCCGTGCCGATCCACATGGCATTGGGATAAAAAACCGGTTCGGGTTCTTTAAGGCTGCCCAAAAACAGAATGACCACAATCATCAAAACAATACCACCAGCCACATACACTACCCATTTCAACTGGCCGACAGCAAAGGGCAGCGCCGGTATTTCCAGCTTAAAGTTACGGGTACTTGGTGTATTTAAATGCGTCGCGCCGCGAAAACTGGCTTGATCCGCGCCCTGCCGGCGTTCAGCACGCCGGCGATGACGTTCACGCGCACGCCCACGATTCGAGGAGCCATCTTCGTCTGTAGGTGGTGGGGAAATTTCTTCATCAAAATTGGAAGTTGGCAGTTCTTCGGACAAATTATTTTGCCTCATCCCATTAATTTAGCAAATAACGGCGGTGCCAATAACAGTAAACTGGTAATCACTGAAAGCGCACCACTCAGGAATGTAGCGGCACTGCCCACATCTTTGGCGACTTTCGCCAGCGGATGAATTTCCGGCATAGCCAGGTCCACTGTTGCTTCAATCGCGGTGTTCAAACATTCCACGACCCATGTAAATCCCATGGGGATAATGAGAATGGTAAACAGCAGTATATCAACTTGTAACCATAACGCCAGAAGGACGATCGTCACACTATAGATTGAGAGGATATGCATACTCTGTTCGTGACGGAGCATATACCACAATCCCGCCACCGAATATTTAAAGCTGGAAATGCGATCAGGATTCGCTACCGGACGATAATTGGCACGATCAATTTCAGGCGAATCTTCATCATGACGATCAGACATGGGTTATCCACCCAAACGCGCTAATAATAGCGGGCCCATAATCAGCAGACCAATCAAAACTGAAGCGACCACGCCTAATAATACAGCGGCGGAAGCCACATCTTTGCCGACTTTCGCCATTGGGTGAATATCCGGCGCGGCAATATTAATCGCAGCTTCGACAGCCGCATTGATAAATTCAGCCATCCAGACCATGGTGATTGCCAGAATAATGATCGACATCTGCGTAAAAGTGATCTGTAACCACAACGCCAGCGCCAGTGTCAGGATGCTCCCCACCGCCTGCAAACGCGTATTTTTTTGTCGCCGCAGCATATACAACCACCCCGCCAGGGCATAGCCCAGACTGGCAGTGCGGCTGGTGCTGGTAATGGGGCTATAACGATCCGGGTCGATCTGCATGGTGCTGGTTAGATCTTCAACAATCTTAGCCGTGCGTTTCGTCATCACCATCCACCTCTAAAGCAGGTACCAGATCCAGGCTGATGTTCAAGCCGGTGAGCATCTCATCCTGTATCGTCCACATCGACGCCCGGTTTTCAGGCGTGTCATGATCGTAACCCAACAGGTGCAATATACCGTGAATCACCAGCAGCGCAAAGCTGTCGTCCAGGTCATGACCTTCGCGCTCTGCCTGTGAAGACGCGTAGGGATAAGCGATTACCAGATCACCGATATAGGGGGGTTCATCGGGCATCTCTACGGGCGGAGCATCTGCCGGGAAAGACAGGACATCCGTCGGCGCATCAATGCCGCGAAACTGACGATTCAGATCCGCCACCGCTTCATCAGTGGTAATGACCACCGTCATCTCAGTATCCGGTTGTGCCTGCTGACTCTCAAGCACCGCCATTGCAGCCTGTTGAAGACGGGCAACATTTACCGGAAAATCATCTTCATTCTGCACATCAATGGTAAACATTACTTTTCGATTTCCTCATCTTCTTCTGGCTCAGGCTCGGCCAGTTTAGAGTTGCCATTGATAGCCTCAAATTCGCCGGTACGCGGCAGAACCGGTACTTCACTCATCGGCTTATCGTCGTCATCATCCAGATCAAGCAGATCAATATCGACCCTGGGGGTCACAATCGTCGCTTCAGTTTCGACTGCGCTGCGCATATCCTGCTGCCGGGTTTCATCAGGCCGTGTGACGCCTGTTTCCTGGGTTGCAGGGATTGCATCCCCAACATTATTTGCTGGCACAGTCTGCACCGATGGTTCCGTTTTCGGTTTGCGCTCTGAGGCAGTCCGGTAATTAATACGCGGATGAAATACCGCTTGCAGCATATCGACAAAGACTGTCCGAATAGCCTTAATATCATTTAGTGTCAGTCTCGACTCATCCAGTTGACCATTGCGCATTTTATCGTCAATAATTTGCTGGATAATTTCGTAAATCTGCTGTTTGCTGCTGGGGCCGCTGGATCGCACCGCCGCTTCACAGCTATCGGCCAGCATCATAATGGCTGTTTCTTTACTTTGAGGACGCGGGCCCGGATAAGTGAAATCGGCAATATCCACAGCGGATTCGTCCCCACCAGCCATATTTACCGCCTGGCGATAAAAGACATACACCTGGGTCGTGCCATGATGTTCCATGATAAATTCACGGAAGCGCTGCGGCAAGCGATACTGCTTCGCCATCGCATCCCCTTCGATGACATGGCCGATAATGATGCTGGCACTGCGATAGGGATCATCAAGTGTGTCATGCGGATTGCCACCACCAAACTGCTGATTCTCCGTAAAAAAGGCCGGGTTCACCATCTTACCAATATCATGATACAAAGCCGCCACGCGGACAAGATCGGCACTGGCCCCAATGACCAGCGCAGCCTGCTCACTCAGGTTAGCCACCTGAAGCGAGTGCTGATAAGTGCCGGGAGCATCTCGCAGCAGACGCTGTAACAGCGCCTGACTTGGCTGACTCAAATCCGAGAGTTTGAGACTCGTCGGCAGATTGAACAGCATCGTGACCACGTACATCGCCGCCACAGCAACCGCCGCCGCCAGAAGTCCATTCACCAGACTGAACAGCACCAGCACACTCAGTTCATAGCTGGAGCCAAAACTGTTGTTGGCGATCAGATTGAAAATAGTGACAACCAGCGTATTCGCCAACCCGGTGACCAGTCCGGCAAAGAAGAAATTATTCAAGCGTTCGGTACGCTGTAAAACCAGCGTGCCAATCACACCACTTACACAAACCAGCGTGGCGATTTCCAGCGAGTTATTGGTCATAAGGCCGAACAACAGCGCGATATCCACGCTGGCAATCAGTGCCAGTTGGGGACTGGTAATCGACACAAACAGCAGTGCCAGCATCGCCGTTGGGTACAGATAAATCTGCCCCGTAGCGATGGCAATTCGCCCACCCATCAAGACCAGCAGGAAGATGACTGTCAGCAGCAGCAGATAACGGGTGTTTTCAAACAGCCACGCTTCGTACCGGGCGATAAACATGCCGGTGATAATCATAATCAGCAGGCTCGCCAGCAAAGCGCGCGTAATCATCAGAAAACGGTTGTCAGTGGTACGCAGCAGATTAAGCTGCTGTAATGCCTCAAAATCGGCATCATCAATCCGGTCACCCTCACGCACGACAATTTCATTACGGGCAAACGTCAAAATCACCGGTTGCACAGCAGCCACAGCCGCCTCAGTCGCGATCTGCGTTTGCTCAGGATTTGGGAAGGTGTTTGGCCGAATCAAATCCTCGACAATCGCGACAATCACCGCAGATTCCTGCGTGCTGAAGCTGATACCGACCTGACTGGGTAAGCGATTGCGCACGGTGGGCGCGTCAGACTCGCGAATCGATTCGCGCATGACCCGTTCCAGCACCAGCACAATCTGCTCATCCACCGCCTGCCACGAATCCGGGCTCATATCGACAATGGTGCTGATAATATCGTCGGGCAGTGACAGCGCCGTGATCTGACGAATATCATTTATTTTCTGATCCACCGTGCCAAAAGGATCACGCCGGACATTGCGAACAAAGTCCAGTATCTGGCGGGCAAGCTGAGTTTGCTGGCGCGCCACACTCGGGTCAGGCGGATCGTACACCTGCGGAACACCGGCAACTTCGTCCTGACGGGCACGCTCAGTCAGCACTTCGCTGGTATAGGTGACGGTATTGGGCGCAAGAATATTCTGCTGGGCAATATCGCCTCCCTGGAGGCCGTTTGTATTTTGAGCCACTACAAAAATCGAATCAAAAGCGATCACGACGGTGACCGCAGTGATAAACAGCAATACAGTGCCGGTCAGGCCGGCGAGATGCAACGAGTTTTTAGCCCGTTCATTAGAGATGTTGAGATACTGCTCTAAGAAGTGGGCAGCCCATTCAGTCATGACAAGTTATTCAACGACTCACGAACGACCTGATTCACTACGCCACCATCTGCTTTGCCCTTGACTTTGGGCATCAGCGCACCCATCACCTTACCCATATCCTTTGCCGATGCGGCTCCGGTCTGGGCAATTGCATCTTTCACCAGCACTTCAATTTCCTCACGCGAAAGCTGCTCCGGCAGGAATTCTTCCAGAATAGCGATTTCCTGACGAGTCTCGTCGGCCATATCCATACGGCCAGCATTGACCTGTTCCTCAACACTTTCACGGCGCGTCTTCACTTCTTTTTGGATAATCCCCACCACATCTTCCGGCGCTAATTCCTTACGGGTGTCGATCTCCACCTGTTTAATCGCGCTCATCGCCATACGAATCACGCTGCGGCGCTGAACTTCCTTGTTGAGCATGGCTTCTTTCAAAGCAGCTTGCAATTTTACCTTAGGGTCTTCCATTTTTACCTGCCTGCCTGAGTTCATTCAATTGAGGTTCTACGAGCATCACGCCCGACTCATAACCCAGCAATTGAGCCGGGGTCACTTCATTAGTTAACACACGCGGGTGAATACAGCGAACCCGAATATAGTTATCAGTATAACCGAGATTGATAAATCCGTCCCCGGTCACCCCACCTACGTGCTCCCACAAAATCGGACGCACCTGCCCTTTCAACCGCATCATAAACTGCGCGGTCAGTTCATCAGACAAGCTATGCAAGCGAGCGCTGCGTTCCTTTTTCAGCGCATCGGGCACATGTGAGCGCATCCGAGCCGCCGCCGTGCCGGGACGACGACTGTAGCGGAAGATGTGCAAACCGGAAAACTGCATCTCACGGATAAAGGCCTCGCTGATGGCAAATTCTTCATCCGTCTCACCGGGGAAGCCCACAATCACATCACTGGTAATGCTGATATCCGGTACGTGTGAACGCGCAGCATCCACTAATTGCCGGAAATTCACCTGATTGGTGCGGCGCAACATACGCTTAAGGGTCGCGTCACATCCACTTTGTAACGGCAGATGCAGATGCGGGCATAAGCGCGGATTCTGCCACAACTCAAAAAAATCAGGCGACAAATCCCACGGTTCCAGCGACGATAAGCGCAGGCGCTGAATATCCGTATCCTGCAAAATGGCTTTGACCAGATGAACCAGTCCATCGGCATCATCCCAGTCATGTCCATAACTGCCCAAATGGACACCGGTCAGCACCGCTTCCTGATAACCCGCCTGTTGTAACTGGCGAATCTCGTTGACCACCTCAGCCACAGGCCGACTGCGCCCTGCCCCACGCGCAACCGTCGTCACACAGAATGTACAGGCATTATCGCAACCATCCTGCACTTTGATGAAGGCGCGGGTGCGACCGGAAGCGCCGGGGTAAATTTCGTCCAGATGAATCGGCTCATGGTCAAATGGCTCAAAGGGTACACCGGTAACCGATTCAACCAGTTGATCTTTACTCAGATTATCAACCACCTGAGTGACATTCGGCAAAACCGAAATCGTATCCGGCGCGATCTGTGCATAGCAACCGGTAACGGTAATTTCCCCTTCGGTGTTCGCGCGTGAAAGCTCACGAATCAATTGACGGCTGCTGCGGGTCGCTTCTTTCGTCACCGCGCAGGTGTTGACCACAAACCAATCAGCCTGTGCAGGGTCATCCACAATTTCATGCCCCTGCTGACTGAACTGACGCGCCATCGTATCAATTTCACTCTGATTCAGGCGGCAGCCTAATGTCCGCAAATGTACTTTCATGACTCAATTAACCTGTTTTAATTTACTCGATTTCTACCGGAGCGGTAATGATCAGGTTATCAAAAACCGCCTCAACGCCGGGTTCACCAAGGGTTAGTACAATCAACCCAACCTGACCGCCACTCACAGAGTCATCCGTCAGCGTGTCCAGCATCTGGCCACCCACACATTCACCATAATAGGTACTCGAGCCATCGGAATCGTCGGGAACACACACCTGAACCTGTTCGCCATTGATGTAAAACTGGAAACGATTCCCCTGAGCGACCACTCGCAGCCAGTTTGGCTCAACATCCGCACCAACGCCCTTATGCACTGAATCAGACGGAATCCACGTGCTGAGTTCCTGCGAATCGCCGTCAATCCCTCGGAGTACCTGATAATGGCCATCACTACTCACTAAGAAGCTATAATAACTGTCATCATCGAGGACGGTGCTATCCTTCGTTTGCAGACGGTAAATAATGCCATAGCCATTATCCAGTGGGCCAGCCACCGCCTGTGCCTGTACCTGCAAATCAAAGTTGCCAAAATACGGTGAAGCCTCAGAGAATGGGTTACCTTCCGCTGTGTCCGAAACGACATGCAGCGCACCATCTTCGACCCGTGCTTCCAGGCGACCGGTATACTGCTGCCAATCGTCCAGAAAAGCATCAAATGTGGCGGTATATAAAACCTCGCCGGGTTGACCAGAAAGGATGTAATGCTGGTCAGCCAGTAAGTTATTCAGACCATAGATAGTGATAAACACAATGACTAAAATGAGAAGAAACAGAACTCTGCGCAAGTGGCTAAACCTCAAGGGTAATTTTCAGGTGAAATTTTAACACGCACACATAGTGACGTAAACGTTTATTTATCCCGTGCAATCCGGCGCATCACCCGCCGCAACGACCATTCCTGCAATAAAATATAAAATCCGTAGATCGTCAGGCCGTTAATCAGGCTGACTCCCAGGCTATAGACGTAAAGGAATGTCACGGTCGAGCTGAAAAAAAACAGGGGTGCAAAAACTCCAAACACGACCGTCAGGCTGGCAAAAATAATCAACTGAGCCAGCCACACCGCAAAGATAGCCCCCATAGATGCCAGCATCGCCAGCGGCCCATTCAGAATATAACTGGAGATGGTCAGCCCCAAAGCGGTCATAGCCTTCATACGCCACAACGGTTCCAGAATATAAATGGCGGCGGTAAAGGCAGAAATCAGCAGCACCAGCAGGCTCTCCACCGGAGCATACACAAACATACTGAGTCGGCTCGTCATCTGCGCAGCATCCCGCAACAGAATCCCCGGCGCGAAGAAATAGGCTAATACGTAAATCCAGATCATGGCAAAACGTACCGCAACCATTATCAGTGTAGGCCGCCATGTATGCAGTTGAGCAATGCTGTGTTTTGCCCGCACAACCCCGTTTTCATGCAGTGCGGTCAGGCGGATTAAGTCCCAGCGTCCAGCCAGCACCTCGCCGCTGATACTGTTCAGCGCCGCACGCATACTCATGACATCCAGCACCAATCCCGCCAGAATCGTGGCTACCATAATCAGCAGATCCGCCTGTAAAACGACACTCGTCGCAAAGCGGTACAGGTTGCGATCATAATCAGCCAATGCCAGATACATCAGCCCGGCAACCAGCAACCAAACACCGACACTCACCGCCTGGACAGCCAGAAACAACCGCAGGCTCGACCGTTTGAGCAAATCCTCGGACTCGCCCCAGGGCATCCTTCGCACATCACGTACAAATAAGGGGTGATGCTTAATCTGACCACGAAAAGGCGTGCGCATCATGTCAGCTTAACCGCCCGATACTACGTACTGAATAGCTTACGCTCCATCGTCCAAGCCTGGCATAAAACACGCGAATAATCACAGCCAGAATCAGACCTGCTAAAAATATTAAGGACATTCCTACGAAATCTCTTAACTCTGAACCATAATCAGTAGAAAGAGGATACAGAATTGCATTAAGGAAGTTTACAAAAGCATAGCTGTATCCACTCAAGATGATAACCTGTGTGAGAATCAACAGGAGAACGATGCCGCCTCCCGCCAATAGACTCATCAGATAATTTGATGAAAAGGTTGAAATCAGCACCCCAAGCGCCGTGACTGCACGTATCCGCCACAAAGGTTCAATCACATACACAATCCATACCAGCAGGATGCAACCCATAATCAGTACAGAACTAGACCGCGCTGGCAGCAATATCCGGTTGGAGTTATAGGTCAACATGGGAAAATAAAACGTACTCAACAGAAACAGGCTGCTGGCAAGCAGACGAATGCTAACCGCCATCACAGTAATCCGCCAGACATGCAACTGCGTCACGGTGTACTTGGCAGCGATAATGGCTTCGTTGGTCAAGGGAGTCAAACGCAGCAGGTCGAGACGTCCCTTATTGATCTCCTGACTGAAACTGCCAACCGATGCCTGCATCACCAAAAAATCAACTAGTGGAGTAATCAATACGCATATACCCACTAAAACACCAATTAAGTATTCTAACAGTCTAACCAGATTTTGAAGTGAATAAGGGCTTTGCCAATAAGTGCGTGGATCTGACACAACCGTCAACCCAATCAGAGCGAATATGAGCCCAAGCATAATCAGCATTGTACGCAATATCAGGCGCCGGGTAGATCGCTGAATGTTATCCGGCCAGTAGGCATGGTGCACCATCCGCAGATCGCGAATAAACAGCGGATTATCAAGCAGGACAGGGTTGCTGTAGGGTGTATCTCGCATCAGGCGTATGCGACTCCAGTGAATTTATTTACGCATTACCATATCATAAATCCGACCTGCACTATGAAACCAGCAGGGAAACGATGCCTTAACAGTGGTTATAATGATTCAGCCGCTGATATCATCAAGCAGGCGCTGCGCCTCAAGCTGATACGGCGATTCCTGCTCTGCCACTTGCTCCAATAGTGGCCGTGCTTCGGCTGTTTTGTCATCGTCCAGCAGGATACGGGCTTTATAATACAGCGCGCGCGGATTGTTAGGGGCAATCGTCAGCGCCCTGTTTAACTGCTCCAACCCCGCAGTTGCCTCACCCATCGTGTACAACGCCCAACCAAATCCCGCACGAAGTTCCGGGTCATTCGGCAGTTGAACTGTCGCACTTTCCAATGTTGACAGGCCATCAATTTCCAGATTATAGGCTTCTTCCGAATAGAACAGTGCCAGCATCCGCTGGAAGCGCTCGTCATCTCCAGACAGGTTCACGGCCACTTTTAACCAGCGTTCGGCATTTGGCAGATCATTCATCAGGCGATAGGCGTTACTCAGTTCCGCATAAAAGGCCGGATTTTGTGGGTCATAGGCCGTTGCCAGGATCAAGGCATCCAGACTACCCGCATAATCAACCTGACTGCGCAGATGTAACCCCTGCAAATAGCGAACCAGCGGATTTTCCGGCTGCAAACTCACAGCACGATCAATATACACAGCACCATTTTTGCTCTGCCTGTCCCGCGCCAATCCAAGATAAGCCCATGCCTCAGCATAGCCATCATCCAGTTGAACGCTGTGCATGAAAGCCAGTTCCGCGTAAGACCATAATTCGGATTCAGCCAGCGTGATGCCAACCTGCAAACTAAGCGACGCTGACGGCGCCTCATCCGCGATGACATCCAGCACAGCCCGACTCACCGTCTCATAACGCGCATCCTGACCAGCTTTGAGCAGATAGGCTGTGGCTGAACGCGGATCAGATGCAGCACGAATCAACCCAAGCTGATAATTCCCCCACGCATCATCTGGGGCTGCTAAAATAATCTGCGACAAAGTATCTACTGCCTGTTGCCAGAAAGTCATATCTAAGTAAATTTGGGCCAGTTTACGCAGCAGACTGACATCAGCGGATTGGTCGGCAGCCAGCGCATAGTAAGCAAGCGACTGGGTGACATTACCAGCCTGTCGCCATAAATCGCCCGATTGTTCTAATAAGACTGGATTCCATCCGGTTTGATTAGCAATCACGTCAAGCTGATAGAGCGCCTGCATCATCCGCCCCTGCTGG
This sequence comes from Aggregatilineales bacterium, assembly GCA_038258185.1. GTDB lineage: Bacteria > Chloroflexota > Anaerolineae > Aggregatilineales > Phototrophicaceae > JAIOHN01. The sequence goes on from JBBSQD010000067.1 coordinate 16,273, forward strand.
ATATTCGCCTGCAATTGAGCCTGTGCAGCAGCGATAAGTGCAGCATTATCATCGGCTGTATCAGGCGTCTCCTGAGCGCAGGCGCTTGAAAGTGCCAGAATCAAAAAGAGCAGCACCAACAGCGGCACTGCCCTATATTTTGTGTGATTTTCGGTCATTTACTGAGGCTGCTCAAGGCGCTGATGACCACTTTTTCGACTTCATCCGCGGTAAAAGGCTTAATCAGATAATCGTGGACATTCTGCAGCTTGCCGATCAGACGATTAGCGGGATCACCATAAGCGGTAATCACGATCACTGCCGGCATTTTGGCATCACCCTTTTTCTCGCGGATATCTTCCAGCAGTTTCCAGCCTGTCATATCCGGCAGGCCAATATCCAGCAGCACCACATCCGGTTTCATCTCATCAAAACGCGCCAGCGCTTTATTACCATGCGTTTCGTGGGCGGTGGCCATGTCCAAACGCTGCAACGTCGCCTCGATAATTTCCGCGAGTTCCGTGCTGTCTTCAATAATCAGAATTGAAGGGGTTGTGGACAAGGATTTTGCATCTTTGGTGTTTACTTTAGGATTAGGCACTACAGCAGTCTCCGCAGTTGTTCGGGATGCGTCTTGTTCATCATTGGTTTCTTTGGCTTCCGGTGTGTTGACCACCATCTCAATCAAGCCCGTTTCCGCAGCAGGGCCACGATGCTCGTCAGAAAAGCGAACCACCGGTATAGTTGTTGTCTGTGCCGAACTAACAGGCGCTGAAGTCTTTTGAGACCCTTCAGCGCGTTCATTGATTTCAACCTGTGAGACTGATTTCGTCATTTCATTCTCCGGTCAGTGCAACAACAATTTCTATATAACCATATGCTGAGAATTATAACACAGGGATGGCATTCAAAGCGATAAGCATTGGGCAAAATTCACTAATTTTTTACATCCACTACGGAATTTGAACTTATGTCAATATTTCAATACATCCAAAGCAGCCATCTCGCTCACAATGCGGATTGCGAACTCCTTGGCATTCAGCCCGATATGACTCTCTATATGCGCGAGTATCATGAAGACGATGAAGCCACTATCCACCTGATGAATATTGAAAGCGCCGTAACAAAATCCTGGGATGAGAATGATGTTTCTGCCCAGAACGCATTACCTGCCGATCTCATCCAGCCGACACAACCGCGTTTTTCAACCGCCTTAAATTATGCCGGGCCACGACATCGCGGGATGCGCGAGGCAGAACGGGTAATGGATATCGTCAAGCCATTGACTATTCAAACCAAAATGCAGGTAATTCAGCATTTGAATATGTCGATTATGCCGATGGCGTTATTAGGCATTGCTGAAAGCTCGGTGCTGGCAGAGGCACTTTTAGAACAGCCGGGTCTGTGCATGGTCTGCCGGCGTATCCGGCTGGCCTACGCGTTGCCGCAAATTCAGATTGACGCTGAAAAGCAACCCTATGATTATGATACAATCACTCTTTATTCTGCACATATTTATGACTATGCAGCGCACGAATCTGAAATAGCGCCCGATCAGGTCTTATCTGGCTTACCCGGTGTCACCCTGAAATGCCCTATGGATTGTCTGATTTACAATCATCACCTGTTTATTTCCGAAAGTGGCACGACTGATTACCCTGCCGCTGTACACGTCTGGCGAATCCAGCCTGCCTAGTGTGAGAACATCCTTTACTGTTTGCTGATAGAGAATAAGCGATGCGTCGATATCTGATTATCCTGGTTTTCCTCCTGACGGGCTTTGTTGTCATACCGCAATCTGCACTCACCCAGATTTGTCCAGGCACTGGCATTCAGGCACGTACGCCCGATTTCACCCCCGGCGGCCTTATCCTCACCTCATTTGATAATACCAATATCTGGCTTTACAACATTGATCGGGATACCCGTTACCCTCTGCCGGACACGCGTCCCTGTGGGGTTAACTGTCGCCTTTCGCCGGATGCGCTCTGGGTGACGTATCTCAATCCCCTGAATTACACGTATGGCAAAATGCGACTGGATGGCACTGAGCGCACCTTTCTCACGGAATATGCCACCGATATTGAATGGTGGTCAGCCAGCGAACTTTTAGTGTGGACACCCGGCCATCAGGCCTATTTACAGCCTGAAGGCAGTAATGACCGCGAATACCTGGATGTAAGCGCCATAGTTTCCATTCAGCCCGGTGGTAAATGGGGGCTCCAGCTTCAGCCTGATGGGGACGGTTTCAGCCGTTTATTGCTCAACCTTGACACCCGCAACCTTCAGGGTATTGCCGCACAGGTCATTCCTTTGGGCATTGATGAGCCCTATCTCAATACGTCCGCCTGGTCACCCGATGGGACTCGTCTGGCGTATGCTGCGCCGGGACAATTCGACAGCACCGCCAACGTAACCGGCGGTGAGATTTTCATGATCGAACCGGGTCTAACGCCAGCGACCCAGGTCACGGATCTTTTCAGCGATTATGGTGCGGTGCGCATCAACGGAAATATCGGTACGGATTTAAGCTGGTCACCGGATAATCAGCATCTGGCTTTCTGGGTCACAGAGTTATTAGGGCCGGATTTAGAAGCCAACACCGGCAGCGCTTTCCTGCATGTTCTGGATGTTAACAGTGGTGAAGTCAAATCTTACTGTGGCTTCAGCACCAACGAGCACACCCCCTATACACCGCGCCTCGTCTGGTCACCGGACAGCACGCATTTCGCCTTTGGTGCCAATATTCCCGCTGACGACAAAGGTTATCTGCTCATTGCGCTGGATATTACCACAGGCACTTTTACAGAACTGAGTAACGGTATTTACCCGGCGCTGGGTAAAGCAGATCTGATTGCCTGGGGTTTGCCGCCAAGATGATCACCTGGAAATTTATGCGGACGCTGCGGAATTTATCCACCTCCCAACGTCCGCTTTTGCGTCTGGCACCTGCCCAGCCGTTTGAACTTCCTTTAGGCGGATTTGTGTTAACTGTCATCGCAATTTTTATCGCGGGTCATCTGCTGCGCAGTGATGCGTTGACGCGTCTTGCTTATATTGCCGCAGGCGGTTTATTGGCCGCTGTTTTGCTGAGTGGTCTTATTCAAGGGGCTATCGTCACGGTTCGTCTGAGCGGCTTTATCACCCGTACCCGCCAATATCAGCTTTATGATCTGCTGTGTCTGCTCCCCGGCGGAACGGTTCGCACAAACTGGTCACTGTGTGTCATATATCTGCATCACACCCGCACGTTCCAAAACATTGGGTCCCAGTCCGCGTGGATCACACGCTTTCTGTTTTCGCAGGTGCTGGTCTTTTCCAACTCACGCCCCAATCCAAACGCCTGGGAAGGGCCACTTTTTGCCTTGATGCAAATCCTTATCCTGTATGTGGCATTTCATATTGATGATGCGCAATCTCTGGTGCTGGCTTGCCTGATTGCGATGGTGAGTTCCATTCACAACCGCACAGTCATTGATGCACGGACTTTCAGCCTGATTGCCTATTTATTTGTCCAGTTTATGACTTATGCCACGACTTTTTTTGTAGCCTTCACCTTCTTACACACACTTTATATTTCGCTCAATATTACAGGCATTGCCGCCGCCATCAGCCAGCTATTTGTCACACTTGGGGTATTTTTCGCATTCAGGGAAGTTGTGCTGCGTTTTCTCAGCCATAAGTTGCTGCATGACCTGGATGTACCCACGGCGGACTGGCCGCCATTTATGCTGGCCGATTGATCTGTGCGGTCTCTCCAATAGGGGATCGCGTGTATAATAAACAGATGTTCGTCGGGGGGCAGGAGACTAGTTGTGTTATCCAACCTGATTAATGCGGTGACAAAACTCATTGAGCAATTAGTCATTACCTTTGGCACGCCAGGGATTTTGATTGTCGCATTATTTGAAAATTTATTCCCCCCCACACCCTCTGAGTTCCTGTATCCGCTGGCTGGAAAAATGGCTTATGAGGGAAGTTTGTCGCTTGTAGGCATTGTCGTCGCAGGCACATTAGGGTCGTTAGCCGGTTCGCTGGTGTACTACGGTCTGGGCTACCGGCTGGGAGAAGATGGTGTTCGCGAGATTATCCATCGCCTCGGTACGATTCGTATACTATCGCTAAAAATCGTGATCCTGTCTGTCGAAGATTATGATCGCGGCCTGCGTCTCTTTCGGCGTTACGGGTCGATTATTGTGTTTGTAGCGCGACTGATGCCGCTGGTTCATGGGGTGGTTTCTATTCCGGCGGGTGTCATCCGCATGAATGTGGTTTTGTTTGCGATTTACACGTCGATTGGTGCAGCTTTATGGATCGCGCCACTGGCGGGATTCGGGTACTGGCTGGGCAATAACTGGCAGGATGTCCTCGACTGGCTGGACATTTATGAAAATGTGATCTTAATCCTGCTGGGTCTGGCAGTGTTATACTACATTTATCGGCGTATTCGCGCCCGATACGCTTCCAACAGGAAACATATTAATACGCTCCCATGATGCAATCCTTACCTAATCTGATGGAGACATTCGCATGATCAATCGGAAAACTGCCGCTTGGCTGGTGCATCTATACACGGCGACCGGCGGAATTCTGGGTATGCTGGCGTTGTTTTCGGCTGTTAATGGCGACATCAGCAACGCCTTTTTGCTGTTGCTGGCTACGATAGTGATTGATGCGACAGATGGCCTGCTGGCGCGTCAGGTTCGGGTGCGCGAAGTGCTGCCGAATTTTGACGGCGCGATGGTCGATAATATCATTGACTTCCTGACCTATATCTGGGTGCCGGTATTTATCATCGGCGCGACCGGGCTGCTGCCCAATATCCTCTGGATCAGCATTCCGGTGCTGGCGGGGCTGTACGCCTACGGCCAGGAAGATATGAAAACACCGGACAATTATTTTTTGGGCTTCCCCAGTTACTGGAATATCATCGCGCTTTATATGTACTGGTTACAACCCGCACCGATTATCGCGGTGTTAATGCTGCTGATTCCCGGCATACTCACCTTCATTCCCACGCGCTATCTGTATCCCAGCAAAAACCGCACCCTGGCTAAAACCACGTGGCTATTGGCTACTATCTGGCTGCTGTTGATTACCTATCTGCTCTTTCAGCCACAACCCGACCCCATCCTGCTGTTAATCAGCATGTACTTCCCCGTGTATTATTTCGCGGCCAGTTTCTATATTGATTTTCGGATTCGCCGTCAAGGCAGCTCGCTCAGCACATCGTCGTGAGGATTATGGTCTGTTTCAACGTATAACCACTGTTGAGAGAGGCCAACCACATGACATGGAAACTCTGGTATGCGCTGCGTAATCCACCTTACAACACGCCCCTGTTTCAGCGTATCTATCGTTCCAATAACCCACAGGGACGTTTACGGCGCATCCTGCAAATCAGCCTCGCTTATTTGTTTACATGTCTTGTTTTCACCCTCATCTGGCCGGCGCTCACCACAAATTTCGCTTTCGTAGCGTTGATGATCATCGCCGCCAGCAACAACCTGTTTGGCATCATCTGGGCAAATCGCATCGCAGTGACGCTTGCCCGTGAGAACGAGCTGCAAACTTTCGATCTGCTGTGCCTGATTCCAATGGGCAGATTCGGCGCGGTCTGGTCACTATCCACCGCCAGCCTGCACGCTACGCACATGTTTCGCAGCATGGGATTTTTAGTCCGATGGTTGTCGATTGGCTTTATCACCACCTTGGGAATTGCACTTTTAATCCCGTTGCTGCTGCTCACCCAGGCACAGGACATGGAAGTGCTAATTCTGCTCCATCCCCTTCTCTACGCGGTGACCCTCGCGCTGGCATTCTATGTGGATTATATTCAGGCGGTGGTGACAGCCAGCGTGATCGGCATGCTGGCATCAACTTATACCATGAATACGGTCAATGTCCGCATCCTGGCTGTGGGGAATTTTCTACTGCTTCAGGTCAGTGTTTATTTAGTGACGCTTATCATGGGTTTTATTTTGGCAGAGTCCATTTTCTCGCCGTATATTCGGGATCTTCCGCTGATAACTTTGCTTTTACCCATTGTACGTCTGACCATCTTTTACCTGCTGCATGAGGCGGTGATTGTGCTCTCATGGCGACTTCTGTTGCAGCGTTTCAATGGTCACATACAGAGCCTGCAACACCTGTTGACAGGGGATTTGCAATAAACGAGATTGATTGTTTTCTGAACCCTGGCCGACTATACTTAGTGTTTATTTAGCACACAAGTTCCCCCCAACAAAATTACAGTCTTGCACATGAGGTTTATGGGTCAATGTTGACATGGAAATTATGGCAGGCCTTGCACAGTCCCCCATTAAAACATCCTATTTTCAGTCATGTCATTCGGGAACATGCTTTCCCCATGACGCGTCTGATCAGCATGATGTGGCCTGTGGGTATGACTCTGCTGCTCATATTATTGGCCCTAGGCATCTGGGGCGATCCTAAAGCGATTATGCCGGCTTTGTTTAATCCAAATTTTGCCTTGATTGTGGGACTCATTCTTTTTACCGGGACAGTCTATGGGCTGGTGTGGTCAACCAGTATCAGTATTGCCATTAACCGTCTGCGCGGCCAAGGCAAATATGACCTGCTGCGACTTTCACCGCTGACACCCTTCGGCATCAATTGGGCCATTTGCACCGGTTATCTGTATCGCAATCAGGCTTTCCCGCGGGTCAATATGCAGCGCACCCGTGCGACCCAGATCGCCATGTCGTTGCCGGGGGCGCTCATCATGCCGATGCTGATTGGCGTGGCATCCGCCAACAGTGAGTTTGTCTCAACAATGCTCATTACCATCATTCACATCCTCACGATTGCCGGCGCTTTTTATATTGATTTCGTTCAGTCCATTGTCACGGGCACACTGATCGGCATTCATATCCCGATCTATACCCGTACCTCGCTGGATTCTCGCCTTTTCTCCGGCGCAACATTTCTCATCTCGCAAATCCTCACCTATTTGCTGGCCTGGATCATCGGCTTCAACCTATTGCCGCAGGTCTATAGCGACTTAAAAGTTGCTGAATTAACCGCAGAATTTACCCTGCCGATCCTGCGGCTGTTGATTTTTTACCTGTGTCACGAGGTTATTATTCTGGCGTTATGGCGCATCCTGTCGCAACAGCTTGACATCAGCCATAACGAGTTGGATGTCCTGATCGCCTGATATGATCACGTGGAAACTGTGGTATGCGCTTAACCATCCACCAGCGACGCACCCTATTTTCTGGCGCACTCTACAACACTACCAGCATAATAATCCGTATAACATGAATCGTGCCGCTCTGGGCTGGTTGGATAAACTAGCCATCCTTTATCTGATAGTCTTTATCGGCTTGATGTTTATTGCTAATCAGGCTGCACCCGGTATGCAATCAGCTTTGCTCAGTTTGCTGATTGTATTATTGGCTATACCGATTATCCTCCCTGTCGCGCTGGTGTTACGCAGCACAATCTTCAGCGGCAGCTATTACGGGTTGCTATGGGCAGGTTATATCAATGATCTGATCGTCCATGAGCGCCAGAATAATACCTACGATTTGTTGTGGCTGTTTCCCGGCGGCATTCTGGCGCCGATCTGGGCGATGTGCATGGGCTGTCTCTATAGTAATTACCGCTTCAATCAACTTGAAGCGCTGCACACTTATAAACTGCGTTTCATTGCCTATACAGCACTTATCGGATTGTTGCTGAGGCTAACCAGCCAGCCTCAAGACCCTTTCACGTTCATTCTCATCTATGCCATTCGGACATTCGCCTTAGTGCTGGTCGTGCATATCGAATTTGTTCAATCGCTGATTATTGCGCTGTTACTCGGCATCCTCGCCCCACTTTACAGCCAGCAACAAATTGATGCCCGGTTATGGACGATCAGCGGATTTCTTTTCATCCAGTTGAACATTTATGCCGTAACCGTTCTGATCGGGCTGTTTCTTCTGCCCATCTTCACAAGCCAATTGGCACTGAGCGAAGATGCATCCAGCGTGATTCATATCCTGCTGAGCCTGACCGTTTTTTATCTGATGCGTGAACTTGTTATTGCAGTGCTTTGGCGCTGGCTGCTGTGGTTGACCGCGACTTCATATACTCATAGTGAGTCTGTACTGCTCTCCAGGGGATAAATCATCAATTGGACACTTGGAGTCGATGACGACCCCGCTTGTCTAAGTTATAATAGACTCATGCGTAATAACACTGGAGTTTTATTGTGACCGATTTACTTGATCCCAACGCCATACCTGTGTTTGGCGATAATCCCGAGGGTTGGCAGCCCGACCCGGAGCATCCCCGCCGCCGTCCGCCGTGGATTAAAGTGCGTGCCCCCAGTGGTGAAGGTTACCAGCGTGTAAACCAGTTGATGCGTGAGCAAACACTCCACACCGTGTGTGAGGAAGCACAGTGCCCGAATATCGGCGAATGCTGGGGGCGTGGCACCGCAACTTTCCTGATGATGGGTGACACCTGCACCCGTTCCTGCGGCTTCTGCGATATTAAAACTGGCCGTCCCAGCCCACTTGATTGGGCCGAACCGAACCGTATTGCGGAGTCTGTGCGTGCATTAGGTTTGCGCCATGTGGTGATTACCAGCGTCAATCGTGACGAGCGCAAGGATGGTGGCGCACCGATTTTTGCGATGGTCATCCGCCGCATCCGCCAGCTTCAGCCGGGGTGCAGCATCGAAGTGCTTATTCCAGACTTCAAAGGTAACGAAGAAGCCCTGCAAATCGTCATGGATGCCCAACCGGAAATCCTCAATCACAATGTCGAGACGGTTCCGCGTCTGTTCCGCAAAGTCCAGCCGCAGGATCACTACGAATGGGCAATGACAACCCTGACGAATGCCAAACAGATGGA
>JBBSQD010000068.1:0-24801 GCA_038258185.1 Aggregatilineales bacterium
ACATTGACGCGGAACTCAATCGTGGCGGAGTCGACCTTGGTGAAATCGTCGCTGTTGTCGATGATCTCCCAGTTGCTCCAGCGGAACAGCGACTCCGGAATGCGGATTTCAACTGTGTCATCGTCCTTGCGATTGCGCAGTTTAATCTCATAGGTTTCTTCGATGATATTGCGGGCGACCCGTTCAAAATTAACCTGACGGCGCTCCCCAACCAGATCAAAGGCGTTCCCCAGGAAAATATCCAGCGATTCGCCTTTGGGGGTGTGGTCAATGCTGTTTTCGCCGATCAACAGTGCAGCACCGTCGACATCTTCCTGATACACACGGATGCGTCCGGCAGGCAGGTCAGCACCCAGGCCACTGTCATCCCCCGTGGAAAATTCCAGCCAGCTCTGCACATCGGTGGCGCCGGTGATGCCATAACCGACATCCTCAATCGGGCTGTAGTAGCCATAAAAACCGGGGCTGCCGTTGTAGACATAATAGGTATTGGCCGCGACATTGGCCGCGGTGACAAACTCGACCTGTTTGGTTTCGTTATCAGCCACAGTCACGGGACGGCTGATCTCGTAAAGCTGATATTCAAAGAATTCGCGCTGTTCCACCGGCGCAGCACCAAGATCAGCAAAAGCCAGCGCCTCTTCTTCAAAGCGCTGCACTGCCATTTCAGGTGAGGGCAGGCGATTAACATCCCCCGCGACCAGTTTGACCTGAGCGTCGGTATAGGTCGCGCCGCTGGTGTTGTTCAGCGTCACCCAGCCGTTGAGGTCGAGCGCGGTATTATCGTCTTTGAGCAGCACAATATAATCCGCTGTCCAGTTCATCCCGCCTGTGAGATAGGTCAATTCCACCTGCTGTGAACCAGCCTCGGCCACTTCCAGCAACCAGCGCAGGGTCGGGCGGGTAATCAATCCATCCGGCAGCGAGGGGAAGTTCACATTGCGGATTTTCGACAGACTGATGAGATAAACCTGTCCGGCATCATCCTGAAGGATAATCTCGCCATTGCGACCACTGAGCAACTGGCCGGTAAAAACCTCGCCGTCTTCGGTGGTCACGCTGATAATTTCATCAATGTAACGTTCCAGCAGCGCCCCACTGCCGACCAGATCATAGACGTAATTCTGTTCCAGCACGATGGTGCCTTCCGGGTCGGTCAGCGAGATAAAGCTGACCGAAGTCGGGTCGATGCTGGCGGCCACGTCGGTGAAGTCGAGCGAGGTCAGGCCGCTGTCAAAGTCAAACGTGCGCCGATCCTGCACCAGCGCCGTGCCCTGATTGTAGATGGTCACGCTGACGCCTTCTTCGCTGCTGTCCTGGGCGCTTGCCACCGGGATCACCAGCAAAGCAATAACCAATAGCATTAAACCAAATCTGCTGCGCATAAATTATCCTTTCTGTATATAAACCACATGTTTTACCAGCCTGCACCCTTACAATTCGCGCTCAAAAACATAATCATTGATCTTGAACGTGTAATTCCCCGGCGGAAATGTGCCATCCAGCTTAATCGTATCCTCATAGGATAGCAGGATCATGGGGCACATCACATCGAAGGGGACTTCTCGATAGATCTCGACGGTGATGGTATTGCCGTCCCGTTGTTGCGTTACCTGGGCTGGATAATCACAGCCATCAGGATGCTCTCCTTTGACATGAAGCTGAACCTGCGGCGGTTGTGATTCCAGCGCGATCAGTTCCACATCCTGGATATATGTGTATGAGCGAACAACACTCGGTGGTCCGGAATCAAAATCAGAGGGTGGCAGGACATTCATGCTCGTACTCGTACCTCCAAAAAACATTATGATGATCAGACGAATGAGCAGTTCTAAAAGTGCTTCCATCACTACCTCCTTAGTATGAGCCGCGCATACACCCATTATAGACGTTTTCCAATTCGGGTTGGTTCCATGCAAAATAAACACAATTCCGCAAAACTGCTTTATAATCAGGTTATGGTTAAACAACTCACATCCAAAACACCGCCGCGCTGCCGTAACCGCAACTAACTAACACGCGCACCGGCAACTGAATCAGTCAAAAACAGCCGTCAGCCCTTTGGGTTACGGCTTATTTTGATTCCCCGCTTTTCGCACTTTTATTTCCCAACTTTAACCCACATTTTTTCCATAAGGAGATTCTGCTATGAATCCGCTTTCCGTAGTCAGACGGCGGGGTTATGCCCGTCTGCGTCAGGCCTCGCTGCTGGTCTTTATGCTGCTGGTGGTCGAATTTCTGGATGAATTTGTTTTTGGCGCGTTAGAGGCTGCGCTGCCGCAAATCCGTACCGACCTCAACATGAACTATGAGCAGATCGGTCTGCTGCTGACCATACCCGGTCTGCTGGCATCGCTGCTGTTCGAGCCGATTATCGGCATTCTGGGAGACACCGGCAGACGTCGCGTGCTGGTTTTAGGCGGGGGCGTATTTTTCTGCATTTCGACGTTTCTGATCGCGGGTAGTCAAACATTCAGTGAATTGCTATTAGTTTTTATCCTGTTTTTCCCATCATCGGGGGCGTTTGTCAGCCTGTCGCAATCCACGCTGATGGATCAGAATCCGGCGCGGCATGAGCACAATATGGCGCGCTGGACGCTGGCGGGCTCCATCGGCATTGTGGCCGGTTCGCTGGTGGTCGGCGCGATGTTAAGCTGGGGGTTAGGCTGGCGGCCTTTTTACATCCTCGTTGGTGTGATGACCTTTATCACGCTTGTGATTCTGTGGCCGATGCGCTTTCCACGTCCGGTGGATGAAGATGGTGAGGAAGCCGAAGCGTCCACTTTTCGTGAAGGCATCAAAGGTGTGATTGAAGCGCTCAAACGGCGAGAGGTGCTGCGCTGGCTGACGCTGCTGGAATTTTCCAACTTTATGCTCGATATTCTGCATGGCTATCTGGCGTTGTATTTTGTCGATGTCGTCGGGCTGGATGAAGCGCAGGCCGGTTTTGCGGTGGCGATCTGGACGGGTGTCGGTCTGCTGGGTGATCTGGCGTTAATCCCGTTGCTGGAGCGGGTGCGCGGGATTAGCTATCTGCGGTTTAGTGCCGCGCTGGAATTTGTGCTGTACAGCGCCTTTTTAATCGTGCCGGGAGTCACCGCCAAGCTGATTCTGATTGCGATCATTGGCTTTTTTAACGCAGGATGGTACTCGATCACGATGGGGAATCTGTACAACGTGCTGCCGGGGAAAAGCGGTAGCGTGTTGACTCTGGTCAATGTGTTTGGGGTTGTCAGCTCGTTTGTGCCGTTTTTGCTGGGAGCAGTCGCGCAGCGTTACGGTCTGCCAGTTGCCATGCTGTTTCCGCTGTTGGGCTGTGTGGTGTTATTTATCGGCTTGCCGCGGCAGAAGCCATCAGAGGCAGCCTGAGTAATATGCAATACTTGGACGCGCAGGTTTAAAGCGCGTCCAAGTATGGATTGCGTATATTAGACAGGAATGCCAGCAATCAGGGTGACGACCAGCGCAATCGCAGCGGGGAGCGCCTGAACCAGTGCGATGCGCGGCTTGACCGTTGCGCCTCCATAGATACCGGCCACAATCACGCACAACAGGAAGAAAATCTTAAACTGGAAGGCGACATCTGGTAAAGCCGCGATCAGCCCATAAAATAAGCCTGCTGCCAGAAAGCCATTGTACAGACCCTGATTGGCCGCCAGAGTCTTCATCACTTCGGCGTCTTGTGGCTTGGTGCCGAATGTTTTCATGGTACGCGGTTGAGTCCACAGGAACATCTCCAGCACCAGAATGTAGACATGCTCTATCGCGACCAATGCCACCAAAATCATACTGAGTACTTGCACTTTCGCCCCCTTTTAGACAGGTCTGCCAACAAAAAATGGCGCACCAGACGGTACGCCATTTTGAATCGAAATGTCTGAGCCTTACATCACCAGCCGCAGCGGGTTTTCGATGAGGGCTTTGAAAGCCTGCAAGTAAGCCCCGGCCTCTGCACCATCACTGACGCGATGATCCGCGCTGATGGTCACTTTCATACGGTTGCCGACACCCAGTGTGCCATCCTCCAGCACGACTGGTACCTTATGCGCGGTGCCAATCGCCAGCACACCGGATTCCGGCGGATTGATGACCGCTACAAAACTGTCAACATCAAAGCCACCCAGGTTGCTGGTGGAGAAGGTCGCGCCCTGAATATCAGCCGGCTTGATCTTGCCTTCACGCGCGCGCTGGAACATATCGCGATTGTTGGCGGCCATCGCTCCCAGAGCAACTTTATCGGCATTCTGCACCACGACGTAAATCACACCGCCCTGTGGCAGAGCAACCGCCATACCGACATTGATGTTTTTGTAGCGCACCAGCTTATCGCCATAATAATGCGAATTGAGGTTGGGGAACTGGCGCAAGGTGAGCGCGGTCGCTTTGACGACCAGATCATTCACACTGATTTTTGCGCCGCCTTCAGGCAGATTGTCGTTCAACTGCTTGCGCAGTTTCAGCAGCGCTTCAACATCAATTTCGCTGGTCACATAGAAGTGCGGCGTAAATTGCTTGCTTTCGACGGTGGTCGCGGCAATCCGTTTGCGCATGGTGGTGACATCAATATATTCGACATCGGCGCTTTCCGGTGGCAGTTTGCGCGCCGGAGCCGTAAACATCTGCTGGCCGGTCGCGCTGGCCTGAGTAGTCGCAGGTGCAGCAGCCGGTGCGACTGTACCGGGGGTGAAGTTTTCGACATCTTCCTTAACCACGCGGCCACCGGGGCCACTACCTGCCACCTGGCTGAGATCAATGCCTTTTTCTTCAGCAATTTTACGCGCCACGGGTGAAGCTTTCACGCGGCCATCTTCGGTGGTATTGCTGACCGGAGCCGCTTCGGATTTCTGCGCACCGTTGCTGGCGGCTTTCTCTTCGCTGGGTGCTGCCTCTGGTTCAGTTTTTGACTCAGCCTCAGGCGATGCGCCTAAGGGGGCAGCTTCACCCGCCGCGCCGATCATGCCAATGACCGCGCCTTCGGTCAGTTCTTCGCCGGTTTGGGCACGTTGTTCGCTCAGTACACCTGCGGCTGGGGCTTCCACTTCCACAGTGGCTTTATCCGCCTCAACTTCGGCCACCACATCACCGGCATTGACCGTGTCACCCACGTTCTTCAGCCAGTTCAGCAGCAGGCCGTCCATTGTGAGGATGATTTCCTGTGCCATGTTATAAAATCTCCTTCACAGCTTTAACGACCTTAGCGGCATCCGGTAAGGCCATGAGTTCAATGTCATGCGCATACGGCAGGGGTACATCCAATGCACTCACCCGCTTAATGGGCGCATCCATATAATCAAAACAGTTTTCCTGAATCTGAGCGGCAATTTCGCTGCCAAAGCTGTACATCGGCAGCGATTCTTCGACAATCACGCAGCGGTTGGTTTTCTTAAAGCTGGCGAAAACCGCTTCCATATCCAGCGGACGCAGCCAGCGCAGGTCAACGACTTCACATTCCACGCCATCTTTGGCGAGTTCTTCCGCCGCCTGCAGCGACCACTCCACACCACGCGCATAGGTAACCAGCGTGACATGCTTGCCTTCACGCTTGATATCACTTTTGCCGATGGGGATAATAAAGTCTTCGTCATCCGGCACTGGGCCGGGCTTGGGATACAGCGCGATGCTCTCGGTAAATAACACCGGGTTCTCGCTGCGGATCGAAGCTTTCAGCATGCCTTTAGCATCCGCCGGGGTGGACGGACAGCCCACATACAGACCGGGGAAATGCGCAAAAATCGGCTCCGGGGTGTGCGAATGGGTGGCTGTGGCCTGATTGCCCCAGCCGGATGCCGCCCGGATGACCAGCGGCACGGTAAACATACCATCAAACATATAATGGATTTTGGCCGCATGATTGACGATGGCATCCAGCGCCAGAAACGCGAAATTGATGGTCATCATCTCCGCGACAGGACGCAGGCCGGCCATTGCCGCGCCAACTGCCACGCCAGCAATCGCCATTTCGGTAATGGGGGTATCGCGCACACGTTTCTTGCCAAATTCCTCTAAAAGACCACGAGTCACGCGGTGGGTACCCTGCCACACGCCGACTTCCTCACCCATGACGAACACGCGTTCATCACGTTTCATTTCTTCATACAGGGCGCTGCGGAGCGCCTCACGCATCGGTAGATTCTTGTCTGCCATTGCTCCGTTATTCCTCTACGTACACGTTGCTGATAAGGTCTTCATAAGTTGGGTCAGGGCTGTTCAACGCAAAATCCACCGCTTCCGCAACTGTCTTATCCGCTTCGTCTTCAAGTTTCTTTAGTTCAGGCTCGATATTCTTGTAGTTCTCGACCAGATGATTCTTTAACAGTGAAATCGGGTCTTTGTTTTCCATATAATCTTTGAGTTCTTCCTCAAAGCGCACTTCATAGCTGCGATCCGACACGCCATGCCCACGATAGCGATAGGTCATCGCTTCGATGAGTACCGGCCCATTCTTGCGGGCATATTCCACGGCTTCTGCGACGCACTCGTGCATCTCGATGACATTCTGACCATCCACACGCCCCATGTCTTTCATACCATAGGCGATGGCGCGTTTGTGCAGTTCGACCTGGCCGCTGGCATCTTCCACGCGGGTACCCATGCCCACAAAGTTATTCTCAATTAACCATACCACCGGCAGATCCCAGACGGCGCTCATATTAAGCGATTCGTGGAAGTAACCGTTGTTGGTCGCGCCATCCCCGATAAAGCTGAGGGTGACGGTATCCTTGTCGTTATAACGGGATTCCAGCGCGATACCTGCTGCCAGCGGTAAATGTCCGCCGACAATCGCATAGCCTCCCCAGAAATTATGTTCCCGGCTGGCAAGATGCATCGAACCGCCCTTACCGCCGCTGGTGCCGGTTTTCTTGCCCATCATCTCAGCCATGATCGCGTTGGCATCTACCCCACGCGCCAGGGCAATACCATGATCGCGATAGGCGGTGATGACATTATCGTCTTCACGCAGCGCACTGAGTGCGCCTACGCCAACCGCTTCATGCCCACTGTAAAGATGCAGGTAAACACCGGTAATTTTCTTTTCCTTATATAACTCATCACACCGTATCTCGAAACGGCGAATCAGCACAATCTGCCGATACCATTCGAGCAGGGTTTCCTTGTTCAATCTTGCCATTCAAAAAGCCTCCGCTGGCAACTGTCCACTTCAGAGGGAGCAGTTAAAATCAGACGAAATTGGAATTAATCGCAATATCCCAAATAATCCCTTATCAGGAACATTTTACCTTATCCATCCGGGTTTTTTGAGATGCTATATGCGTGGTGGGATGCTATAACATCCGCAAATCGATCGTGCCAGGGTATTTCTTGCCATTATGCAGGTTATAAAGAGGTTTGGCACACTCGTAGTTTACCGCAAAGCACACAACAGGGTCAAACAACCATTGCGGACTTTCGTTAATTTTTGCACGAATACTAAAGTGGGTTAATATTAAATGGAGGATCAACCACAAATTTAATCATTTTATGTTGCTATTTTATGGGGGGCGTGTTGAAAAAAATTCTGCTCGCGCTATTAGTCGTCATTATCGGACTGATGCCGGTTGCACTCGTAATGACTCAGGAACAGCCCGGTCTCAACATCGAAATCAGTGGCATTAACCCCACAGAATTGCCCACCGTGAATACCACTGTGGTGGTGCTTGATAATCTGAGCCAGCCGGTCACCGGACTCACCGAGGAAAATTTCCAGATTGTCGGTGAATTACAGGATATCGCTCAGATCATCAGCGTAACCAGCCTTAGTGATGAAAACTTACCCATCAGTGTTGTGCTGGCGATTGATGTCAGCAGCAGTATGAGTGACACGCCGATCAACCGCGCACGTGAAGCCGCCCGCACCTTTGTGGAAACCATCGGGCCAGATGATCCCGTCGCGATTGTGACTTTTTCCAACACCGCCCAGGTGATTCAGGAATTTACCAGCGACAAAGATGTCTTACTACAGGTGATTGATGGCATTCAGGCGGGTGGCGAAACCCAGCTGTATGCCGGAGCCTTACTGGCGGCACAAACTGCGGGAGATGCCCCCACACCCCGCCGTGCGGTCATCCTGCTGAGTGATGGCGCGCAATACAGCACATCACAACCGGCTTCGCCACGCGATGCCGGCCTGACCGAAGCAATTGCGCGCGGTGTGCCGTTCTACACCGTGGCGCTAGGCTTCGGCACAGATCGCACCTATCTGACTGAAATCGCGGAAGGCACGAACGCTATCTTCCGCGAATCTCCCCGCGCAGAAGAACTGCCGACTATTTACGGCGAACTGGCCAGCCGACTGCGTACGCAGTACGAAATTGTCATTGATGCCGATATTCCGGCGGATGGCACGGTTTACGGTCTTGAGTTACAGGTCACGACGGACGCAGGTTCATCCACCAACCGCGCAGATTTACGCGCTCCGGTGCCGGTGCCGATTGTCCGCATTGGCGAGATTGCCAGTCCATTAGAAGTGGTCACCACAGTGGAAACAACCATCATCGCGGATGATGGCGTGCAGCAGGCCGAGTTCCTGCTGGACGACACCATTATGCAGGATGTAACTGTGACCCAGGCAGAAGAAGTTTATAGCTTTACAGTCAATCCGCTCACACTTACACCGGGGATACATACCCTGACGGTGAATGCAGTCGATGAAAATGGTGATGTCGGCACGGCTTCCAGCGATTTTGAAGTCAGCGCCCTGCCATCAGTGGTCACGCTTGAGCCGGATATCCCGGGTGACGCGCTGACCGAACCCCTAACGATTAACGTCAATGTCAGCGGTCAGACACTGGCCACTGAGATCAGCTACAGCGTCGATGGTGAGCAGGCCGTTACAGTCGACGGTGATGGCATCACGCTTGACCCGCGCACACTCGCACCCGGCCCGCATCGTTTGGCGATCAGCGTCACCAATGAAGGCGGCGTGACCAACACCAGCGAATATAATTTCATCGCTGCCGAGATTCCACCGACCTTTGTCGTGCGCGGACTCGAAGATGGTCAGGTCGTGGACGAAACCACCGAAGTATTAGTGGATATACTCACCAGCCAATCGCCAGAAATTGAACTGAGTTTTGTGCTTAATGGCACAGCCGTCGAAGATCAGGGGCGCGGCCCCGGTGCGCTTATCCTGCAACCGATGGATCTGCCACCCGGACGCAATACGCTGGCTGTAAGCGCGAGCAATGGTCTGGGGCAAAGCGCGGAACAGGACATTACCTTTGAAGTCCCGGCGCTGGCACCGGAAGTGAGCATCAGCGGCCTGAACGCAGGTGACACACTCGAAGACAACGCGACGATTGTCATTGAAGGCGACAGCCAGACCCCGATCACCACGGTGACCTATCAGGTCGATGACACGATCCTGACTACACCCGAAGATGATCCGCTGACCCTTACGCTGGACATCATGGAAATCGGCCCCGGCCCGCATATCCTGACGGTAGAAGTCGCCAACAGTGGCGGTCAAAGCAGTACAGCGAATGTCGCGTTTATGGTGGCCGAAGGTCCGTCACTGACCGCAACCGCTTTGGCGCCAACAGCGACACCGACCGAAACGTTAACACCGACGATTACCAATACGCCTTCACCGACTTTTACGCCCACAGTTGATTTCACGGCGACAGCGGTACAGGAAGCTGCGCTCTTACAGGCAACGCGCGACATTGAATCCACGGCGGATGCAGTTATCGCCCAGGAGACTTCGGCTGCTGAGGCGCTTGTCGCTACGGGTGAGGCCGTCTCGACGCTGGATTCACGGGCAACCAGTAATGCCAGTTCGCAGGGCACACGGGATGCTCAGGCGACAGAACGAGTCGCCAGCACAGCCACCGCGGCAGTATTGAACACCGCCACATCCGAAGCGCAGAACGTCGATCAGGCGACGGCGACGGCGGCGGCTCGGGTCGAAGCGTAAATCAGTGCCACTACGGATGCGGTGGCGACCCAAAACGCAGAAGCGACCGCCGGCATATTTGCAACCCAGAATGCGCTGGAACAGGCGACTGTCGATGCGCAGGCCACCAGTGCTTTGATCGAAACCGCGAATGCGGATGCCACGATGGTTTCCGCCGCCGAAGATGCCACCGCTACCGCGATGCTCGAGCTGACAGTCAATGCCCAGGCGACAGCAGATGCTGAACAAACCGCCATTGCTGAATCCACTACTCTGGCGCAGGCGGCGATTGATACGCAGGCGACCAGTGACGCACAAGCCACCAGCGACGCGGAATTGACCGTCACCGCCCAGGCTGAAGAAACGAGCAATGCGCAAGCCACCAGCGACGCGGAATTGACTGTCACCGCTCAGGCTGAAGAAACAGATGCCTCTCAGGCCACGGCTGATGCAGGTGCAACCGCCACAACCGATGCCGAGGCGACCAGTGCTCAGGTTGCGCTGGATGTGACCGAGGAGCAAGATGTTACAGAAGCGGTCACTGAGGAAGCCACTGTCACCGAAACATCCACCGATGAGCCTGTCACCGAAGTTGCCCAGGTTGGCAGCACGGATACGCCGGAGGCTGAGGGCAACGGCCCCACCGCCACACCGACCATCACACCAACTCTGATTCCGGCTGAGGCAGAATCAGCGCCAGAAAGCAGCGCCAACATCGTGCCGATCATTCTGGCGATCATCTTCATAGTGGTGATTCTGCTGGTGGTTTTCCTGCTGCTCAGTCGCGGACGCCGTGACCGGCAAAACCGCTAATTCACTCTTTTCTCACAACACCAGTAGCGACCTTCACCGGTCGCTCTTTTTTTGCCGATTTCGGGGTGCCATCTTAGACGTGTCCGGTTTATGATGGATACTGGTTTGCCAACACAGATTTTACGATTTAATGACGATAAGCAAAGGTTTGGGCAGCGCCCACAGCTAATTTATGATGCGTTTAAGTGATTCTCAATCTGCCCTGTTGGAACAAGTCAGCACGTTTATCCTGGCGAATATCCTGTGGATGCTGCTGGCGGCGCTGATCATCCCACTACCAGCAGCAACAGCCGGTCTGTTTCAGTCGATGATGCCGATGGCCAGAGGCGAAAACACCTCATTTTTTACGGACTTCTTCGCGGGTATCCGGCGGCACTGGTTAAAAGCCACGCTGATTGTGGTGATTGATGTGGTGATCGGGTCTGCCGTATATGGCAATCTGGTGATTATGTCGTCACCGGACTTCCCGACAGTGATCGCATGGGCAGCGCGCGGGGTCACGGTGTTTGTCGGCGTGGCCGTTTTGCTGACCAACTTCTACGTGTGGCCGTTGCTGGTGCTCACCGATTTATCGTTTAAGGAATTGTGGCGCATGGCTTTCCAGGTGACGTTTGTGCATCTGTGGTGGTCATTTGCGCTGCTGGTGATGGCGGCTATACCGGTGGCTATTGCCGCGGTACTGCCCTCGTTTTTCGCGCTTTTCGGCATGTTTTCCGGCGTCGCGCTGATAATCTGCTGGGGAAGCTGGCGCGTATTGCAGCGCTATATCACCTTTGAGGATCAGCCCCTCGCTTAAAGCAATGGCGCGAGTGCCGCTTCAATCTGCCCCATAGACTCCGCCTGCACGATCTTTTCGCGCACGGTGGTCGCGTCGGGCATATCCACAATGTATTTAATCAACTGACCGCGTAATTCGCGGATAGCCACAATCGGCTCCAGCTTAGTTGTTTCCAGCGTCAGTTGTGCCTGACGTAAGGCGGCCTGCGCTCGCTCAGAAATTGTCGGCGCTGGCAACGGCTCACCTGTGCGCAATTCGTACGCGATCTGGCGGAAAATCCATGGATTACCGAGCGCCGCACGGCCAATCATCAAGCCATCACAGCCGGTTTGTTCCAGCATCGCGCGTGCGTCCGCCGCATTAAACAGATCACCATTGCCAATGACCGGAATCCTATCGACAGCCTGCTTGACTCTGCGGATCACATCCCAATCCGCCTCACCGGTAAAACCCTGATCGGCAAAACGCGCATGAACCGCAATCGCCTGTGCGCCGATCTGTTCCGCTGCCCGCGCAAACTCGACCGCAGTCGGCTGGTCAGCACTCCAACCACTGCGGATTTTGACCGTCACCGGGACATCCACGGCGTTCACTACAGCTTCGACCACCATCGTGGCGGTACACAGGTCTTTAAGCAGCGCCGCGCCACCGCCTTTTTTGGCGACTTTCGGCACCCAGCAGCCCATGTTGATATCGACCATATCCGCGCCATGATCGGCCACGACACGGGCGGCTTCCGCCATTTCATAAGGGTCGCTGCCGAACAACTGGACGGCAAACGGGCTTTCATCCGGCAACCAGTCGAACTTGAGCAGGGTGCGCTTGCGTGAGCCTTTGTACTGCATGGCTGTGCTGCTGATCAGCTCTGTACAGACTAAGCCACAATCCCCCATTTCACGCGCCAGTGTGCGGAAAGCGTGGTTGGTCTGGCCGGCCATCGGCGCCAGCGTCAGGGGTGGGTCAATCAGCAGATTGCCAATGGTCAGCGGTTTGAGCAGTTCGGTAGTTGGGGTATGGAGCAGCATATTATCCAGCATTTATCACCAGCGATTTCAGGCTAGTATAGCATACTGAGCGCCGCTTATGCCCCGCTGAATCTCCCCAGTGTGGGGAGATTTAATCAGCAGGCAATCCCTCGCTGCGTAAACCAGCCAGGGATCGTGTTCATTACTCAGGGTTAGCGGACAAATGCGCTGTTGACAATCGCATCAATCAGTTCGGCATTCTCGGTCAGGATATCCTCACGCGCCTGAAACGACATCTTAATATACGTGCCATCCCCAACCTCGATAAAATAAGTGGCGCTGGCCTTACCGGACATTTCCTCATTGGTGCGCATGGACACTGAGGCGGATTTACCGTTGTCCAGCGTCACCATATGCGGTGGCTGAAGATCGGAATCTGCCGTGTAGTAATACTTATTGAGGGCGGCTGTGGCCTCCTCAAATGACATGCCTGCCTCAAGCGTATTCACTTTTTCAGCAGTGGAAATGCTTACACCCCCCAGGAATATCCAGCGGCTGTTCACTTCTTCATCCATCGAACTATAATCCAGAACTGCATCCTCGTCTGAACCAAAGTTGGATACGCGGTCATTATCATTAACATACCATCCCGCCGGCAGTTTATAGGTGACGCCATTTTCACTCTCGATGGTGTCGACCAGTTCGAGGTTTCCGGGCATTTCCGTATCGCCTGCGGCTTCAGCATTTTCGGGGCTTGCTTCGGTGGCTTCAATCACGGCATCATCCGGAGTGCTGGTGACTGGGTCATTGATAGTCGCAAGAGTCGGCAGCGCTTCATTACTGGCCTGTGGGCTGCATGCCGCAAAGACAAACATAAGCAGACTGGATAGTAAGACTCGTTTGAACAAAATATGTAGCTCCTGGGTGCAAGAAAATAGCGAGAATATTGCAATATTGCTCTTAATAAAGATTCTAGTCAGGTGCTTACAGGTGTCAAGCACAAACCTGTGCAAATGTCGTTACACCGACAATGTAAGCGCGGTAGTCTATAAAACCTGCAATTTTCAGTAGATAACACCCACATTGCTACCTAATAGAGTGCAAAAAACCGGCATTTTGCTGGTTTTACGCAGATGAGCCCCCCATGAGAAGTGGCACTAAATTACATCCATTGGTTCAGAACGCCCGTAATCATGTTATGTAAGGCCAAAGTGATACGGATCACTACCTTACAGATTTATATAAATTTCTATAGGAGAGACGAATAAATGGTACGAGCAAAATTGTTAAATGTTCTGTTGGTGGTTCTGATGCTGACCGTGTCGTTTGGCGCGGTGCAGGCACAGGATCAGAATATCGTCGAGATTGCTGTCGGCAATGAAGATTTCAGTACATTGGTGACGGCTGTCGAAGCGGCTGGACTTGTGGATGTGCTGGCCGATCCTGAAGCCGAGTGGACGGTTTTTGCCCCTACCAATGCGGCTTTCGAAGCGCTGCCGGAAGGTGTGCTGGACATGCTGTTGGCCGATACTGAGCTGCTGACTCGCGTCCTGACCTATCATGTGGTTGAAGGCGCTGTCACTTCTGATATGCTCAGTGATATGGCCGCCCCCTCGATGGAAATGACCGCCCCCGGTGCTGACCTGATGGGTAGCGAACTGGAAATTACTGTGGGTGATGATGGCACCGTCATGGTGAATGACGCTACCGTCATTACTGCGGATATCATCGCCAGCAATGGTGTCATCCATGTGATCGACAGTGTGCTGGTTCCGCCGGAGATCGCCGAAATGCTGGCCGACGGCATGATGATGGATGATATGATGGAATACGCATTGTATGCGACCGAAAATCCCGGTGAACTGGAAAACGATATGGTCGTTGGGTTAGCAAATGACCTCAGCGAAGCCAGCAGCATGTTTGGTGGTTTCACCGATATTGGCAGCCTGCAAAGTATCAAGTTTGCGGCCAATGGTGATGCCTATATCACGTATGATGTGGACGCTGAAATCGGCGGTATCCTGGTTGTAGACGGGCTGGCCGCTGCGGACAGCATGGATGTCGGTATGGCTTCACGTTTCATTACAGGTACTGAAACTGGGCTGGTCGCACCGAAGGGTCTGGAAGTGATTGATAACCTCGGCCTCGTGGTTGTGGCGAACTTTGGCGCAGCCAATATCAAGGGTTTTGCCCTGGATGCTGATGGCGATATGACCCCGATGTTTGTCATTAATGATTTTGGTGATGCCGGTGGCAGCGTGTGGGATGTCCATTACGATGCTGAAAGTGATACTCTGTTTGCTTCGGGCACCACAGGTACACTGTTGGTCTACAGCAACTTCTCGTCGGAAATGGGTGCAACCCTGACCAGCAGCGTTATCCCCGCCAATGAAATGGGCGAGCAGATTTCGGTCAACCTGCATGGTGTGGATTATGATGCCGCCAGCGATACCGTGATCTTAACGGATGTGGGCAGCGCTGATGATGCCACGGATGGTCAGATTTTCACCATCACTGGTGTGATGGACGCTGAAGGCCTGACCCCCGTGACTTCACAAATCGGCGGGCCAGAAACGATGCTCGGCAACCCGGTTGATGTCGCCTTTGATGGTGCCAACATCTATGTTGCGGAAAAATCGAATGATGTGGTGCTGCGTTATGATAATATCCTCGATATGATGGGCATGGCAGATCAGGCAGCAGATATGAGTCTGGAAGTCACCAAAGCCGAATCTGTGGCACTCTATGCCGGGATGTAAGATTGAAACAGGCTTTACCTCAAGTGAAAGACCTGCCGGCATATAAGCTGTAGGAGGCCAAGTATACCGGCAAGTGTGAGCGGCAACCTGCGAAAACATCGCAGGTTGTCGTTTTTTATTGTAACGCGTTTGGTTAGGGTGGGGATGCCCCAGATAGCCAGTTTAAGTCAGGCTGGACAGTTCCGGCAGCGAGTCAAAATCGGGGACATAGGCCACATAGACATTGCCATAGCCGCTCATATCGCTGGTGAACACCACCTGCTGATTATCGGTGGTAAAGCGTGGATGCGGGTGCAACTGCTGAATTTTGCTGGTGGAGTTGTGGAAACACAGAACGCGTGGCCCATCATAATCCGTGCCGTTCCAGCGCCACAACCGGATCACCTTACCGCCATCTCCCACCACCAAACGGAAATCATTAGAGTGAATGTGGCCGGTTTCATGCGGGAAAGCCACTTCAAAACGTCCGGTGTTGTCGTAGCGGATGTGACCGAGAAATTTGCTGCCGTCGGTGTGCATGCCATGATAACCGATAAATTCGCCGTCACTATGCCAGTATTCATGCCCCACGGATTCGCCGCGTTCCGGTGCGCGGATTTTCCAGGCTTCGCCTGTTTCGACATTTAAGCCCCAGATGCGATTATCGACTTTGTCCCAGGGGCCTTCGTGGCAAAATGTCAGGATGTGATTTTGCGTAGGGGACGTGTTGACATGCCCTACCCAGTATTTTTCCTCCCACACCGTCTGGCTGCCGCTGCCGTCCACCGCGATTTTCTCGATACGGCTGAGAGGCATCGCCGCCCAGGTTTCCGCAAAGCCGACATACCCCCGCAGCAGATCCACCGGGAAAAGATGCGACATATCTTCCGAGATGCTGGTGTAAACATGCCGACCATCTGCGCTGCAATTCATCATCGACACATCGTAACCCTGCGGCATTTCATGGATGGGGCGCTGTTGCAGCGTATTGAGGTCTAATGCCAGCAGCGTATAGCCGTGAAAATAGTAGACCTCATCTTTGGTGGTGTTAAGACATGCCCGCAAAAATTCGACTTCACGCGGCAGGGGTAGCGGTTGTAAATCGGTCAGTTGGGTAATGTCGCCGCTGGTGAGGTCAATGCCGAACAGATTGGTGTGATTCTCACGGTCGGAGCCGATCAGCAGCGATTTTCCGCCGCGATACCAGCCGGGATTGGTGAAGTAAAAATGATGGCTATGGCCTTTATAACGCGTGAGCTGGCGGATGTTCACGCCAGTCACGGGGTCTTGAAATTCAGTCGCTTCGCCACGCCATGTGGTGCCGATTTCGGTCGTCATGAATTAAATTGAACTCCTGAATGCTGGTGGATATAAGTTTTTATCGGGGAATGAAGTTTTAGAGTATAACCGAAAAATAAAGTGCTGATACGGGCATGGCATACTATGTCCGTATCAGGTGAATTTACAGATCGGGATTCAGCTTTTGACCGCGCCGGCCAGACCTTCGATGAAGTAGCGCTGCATCGCCAGAAAGACGATGATTACCGGGATAATGGCGATGGTCGCAGCCGCAGCCATCCCGCTCCAGTCGGTGAAATATTCACCACGGAAGGCGTACATGCCTACAGAGAGTGTGCGCAGTTCTGGCCGCGAGAGGGTCAGCACCAGGGGCAGCAGGAAATCGTTCCAGCTGGCGATAAACTGCATGATGACAATCGTGGCGACAATCGGCTTGGCGAGCGGCAGCATAATCTGGAAAAATACACGCAGGAAGCCTGCCCCATCAACTACAGCGGCTTCTTCCATCTCTTTGGGAATCTGGCCGAAATAGCCCGCAAACAGCAGAATGAAAATCACGTGTGCGCCACCGGCCTGCGCCAGAATCACACCCAGCAGGGAGCCGTTCAGACCGAGATTATTAATCAGCTCAAAGATGGGGATGACTGTGTAGCCCTGCGGCATAAAGACCGTCGCCACGAACAGACCGATAATCAGCCGTTTGCCGGGGAAGCTGTAGCGTCCCAGCACATAACCCATCATGCCAGTGGTAATGACCACCACAATCACTGAGCCGACCGCAATCGCAATCGTGTTAAAAAAATACTGGCTGATATTGGCCTCGACCCAGGCGCGCTGATAATTTTCCCATGACCAGCTTTGCGGGATGATGTTCAGGCCGCTGCGGAAAATCTCGTCATTGGTTTTCAGCGATGCGGATACCATCCACAGAAACGGATACACCCAGATCAACGCGACGGGGGTCAACAGAATGGTCGTGACGATTTCGCGCATCCGGTTTGCCCGGAAATACATTTTTCGTTCAGTCGCATTTCTGGGGGCGGGTAAAGTTTCTGCACTCATAAAATATGCTCCTTATTCCCCTGTGCCGACTTCCGCGCGGAAGCGGTTGGCACGGCGGGCTGCGATTGCCTGAAAAACGGCCATAATCATCACCGAAAGACCAAAGAAAACGGCGGCGGCGGACGCATAACCCACCCGTGGCAGGGACATGCTGTTGGCTGCGCCGAAGGCCGTCCGGTAGATATAAACTTCCATCACCTCACTGGCGAAATACGGTCCGCCACCGGTCATGGTTTGTAACAGGGCGAAGACATGCAGCGTCCCGACAGCGGTAATCAGCAGAATGACCACTGCGAAAGGTCGCAGCAGCGGTAATGTGATATGCAGGAACTGCTGCCACGCGTTAGCGCCATCGACTTTGGCCGCTTCGTATAACGAGGGCGAAATCGTTTGCAGCGCGGCCAGCCAGTAAATCATCGGTTGGCCCAGCCACTTCCAGACCTCGACCGCGACGACGGTGTATAGCGCCGAACTGGGGTGGCCTAAAAAGTCAATCGGGCGGCTGAGTAAACCGGTACTCATCAGCACACCATTGATGGGGCCATTAAAGGGGCTGAAAATAAAGGTCATCACAATACCGACAATCGCGGTTGTCGTGACCACCGGAATAAAAAACATCGTGCGGAAAATAGGCGCCAGCCGCAGCGCCCGGTCATTGAGGATAAGGGCAATAATTAAAGACAGGGTGAGCTTGATCGGCACACTGGTGAGCATAAAGAGAAATGAATTGCGGAAGGCATTCCAGAATTGCCCATCCACAATCACTTCCTGATAATTCTGCATACCGATGTAAAACGGCTCGGTGGTAAAGCCTGACCATTGAAACAGCGAGTAATACCAGGAGGCAATGATCGGATAGAGTGTGAACAGCCCGGTCATAATCAATGAGGGAATCATGAAGGCATAAATCCAGCGCGACTGCCAGATTTGTTCCCGGAACGACTTCCGCGTGTGGGCAGGTCGCCGTGGAACAGATTTGATGACATCCTGCGGGACAGGAACGGACATAGACACACTCCTTGAGCTTACAACTGCCTCAAAAATACCCAGGGACGCTGGATTGAATCCGCGTCCCTGTTATCTTACAGATTTTACATGGATGCGGCGTAATCCGCTTCACCAAAGTCCGCAGTGGGGTCCCAGTTGGGGAAGACATAATCTTCACGCGAGACATTGGCACCTTTTGCTTTAGCCGCTTCAATCGCACGATCCAACTCGGCATTGCTGCGATCATTCAGGTCTTGCAGGGCGGCAGTCATATCGCTGATCTGGCCGGTGTAAATGCCCTGAATAGTCTCGGACAGACTGGGTGTGACTGCCTGTAATTCCAGGCTGATGGCGGCAACTTCGGGGTTACGCACCACCGGGCTGGGGCCGACGCGCATCTGCTCATTAAACAGCAGCAGCGCCTTACGTGAGAGTTCACCCATTTCCGCCTGTTCAATCGCTTCAGGGAACAACGCGGAATCCGCCGCCCCAACCAGGGTGGCCCAGGCAGTCTGGCCCTGGACTGTAGCCATCTGCGCGAAAATATCCGCCGCGATTTGCTTATTGACATCCGGTGCCTGCGCAAAAATGTGCAGACGGTTATCACCACCCGGTCCGACGGAGAGCGGCACCATTGTGCCCTCTTCCAGTAAGGGCTGGCTGGAAAGATCAAAGTTAAAGTCCGGGCTTTCCGCCTGCCAGACGGGGATATTCCACGGGCCCTGCAGAATCATACCTGCCGCACCTTGTGGCATACGGGCACGGGCTTCCGGCGCATTCAGTGAAAGCGCACCGGGGAAGACACTATCATCGTCCCGCAGCGCCAGCAGCACATTGATGCCTTCGGCAAAGCGTGGATCAGTATAAATGTATTCGCCTGTACGGTAGTCAATGCCATCCATGCTGGATGCACCGGCCATACGGGCAAAGTTAGTGACAATATCGCCCCAGCGGTTAACCTGATTACCCCCGACGATAAAGCCGTAATAACTCCCTGCACCATTCTCGGTAATTTTACGGGCGGCATCAATGAATTCATCAGTTGTTAGGGGGCGATCCATCGTGGCCGGGTCGTAACCCGCTTCCTGCATATAATCCACGTTGTACAGCAGATGGCTGCCATAGCGCTTGTTGGAGGTCAGTGGGAAGGCGTAGGTCAGGCCATCAAAACCGGTCACACCTTCGACCAGTGTGCCCGATGGGAAACCAGCTTTCCATTCTTCAAAGTTGGGGATGAGATCATCCAGCGGGGACACCCAGCCTTCACTCACGGCCTGGGCTAATGTCACCGCCAGCGGAATCTGGAAAACATCATGGGCGGTGCCGTTACGTACACCTAGCGGTACCACCTGAGCGATTTCATTCCAGGGAAGCGGATCATACTGAACGGTGATATTGGGGTGTGCCTGCTGATAAGCATCAAAGAAGGCATTCCAGAAAACTGCTTTCTGATCACCACTGTCGATCCAGCGGAATGTGGCCGGGTCAGAGGGCAGGTTCGCACCTGTTTCCATAATCTGAATAATACTGTCCTGCGCCAGACTGAAACGCAGACCGCGGGAGGCCAGTGCCAACCCAGCGCCGCCAAGCATGGCGGACTTCAAAAATTCACGACGTGATAAACCTTTTTTAAGCATTATTTATCTCCATAAAAACTTATTGGGAAACTCAGTGTAATCCTAAATCCTGACCTGTTATATCACACATCGGTCACGTAACTGCTGTGATGGGGCACCTCCTCTAAATTCTGGTTGTAGAAATAGGTTTTTAGTGCAAAACCAGCCGCGCCAATTAACGCAATGTTGCGATCAGGCATGACTACTTCTAGTTTAACCTGTGAACCCAGATCACCAAAGGCATGTTCAAGCATGGATTCACGCGTGGGAGTGAGCATAATATCCTGCCCGTTTTTATAGACGCTCCCGGCCAGCAAGATCAACTCGGGATTGAGCAGGTTAATCAGATTCGCCAACGCTACACCCAGATAACGCGCCCGCTGCTGCAAAAAGCTGAGCATCAGCGTGTTGCCCTGTCGGGCTTCAACAAATAAACGCTCCAGGCGATCCGGCTGTTCGCTGTTTAAGAAATCAGCCAGTTGGGTCTGATCATTTTCCAGGGCGATGATGGCGGCATCTTCAATTAAAGCACTCGACGTTAACAGGGTATCCAGACAGCCGATAGCGCCACAACCGCAGCGTTTTCCGTTTTCCATCAGAATCGTGGTGTGGCCGATTTCACCCGCAGCCGCATGGGCGCCGCGCAGGATTTCGCCATTAACGATCAAACCCGATCCCATACCTTCGTGAATCTGTATGAGCGCGATATTCTGCATATTGTCCCGCTTGTTAAACATCGCTTCGCCCAACGCCATCAACCGCACATTGTTATCGACGCAGACCGGAAACGGCAGATACTTCATCAGAATGGCCTGCGCCGGGACATTGCGCCAGTGCAGACCGGGGGCGTATAAATTGATGACGCTGGCCGGGTCCACGCTGCCGTTTAAGCCCACACCCACACCAATAATCTGTTCGGGTGGGATGTCATAACCGGCTAATGCAGACTGGGTTTCGGTGGCGATCTGTTGAAAAACGATCTCCGGTTCCTGCGCGACATCAAAGTTGAAGACACGATTATGCAGCACCCTGGCACGCAAATCCGTGATGCCGATCTCAAATTTGCCAATCCGCAGATACACGCCAACCGCATAGCGTGAGTCGGGGATCAAGCGCAGCGCACGGCGCGGACGGCCTACGCCTTCATGTAAACGGCTGGAGACATCCATGTCCTCTTCGATGAGGTCAGCCGCTAAAAGATCAGTGATGAGATTGGAGATAGTAGTAGGGGAAAGATTGGTGCGCTGGGCAAGGCTGGCCCGTGACACGTAATTATTTTGCAGCAGCGTATACAGAATAGCGCTGATGTTTCGTTTTTTAGTAATATTTGAAAAAGTCGCTAAATCTGGCTGCATATTTTTAAGGCTGTTAATTATTTTTTCAACTTTATAAATTAATTTCTGTAATCAGAATAGCACTGTTCTGGTGGGCTGTCAAAATAATACTTTTTTGCACAAATGGAGCTGATAAAAGAAGATGGAGCGCAGCTTCACGCCCCATCACAATCATTGTTTCAGTTAGGCGAGGACGCGATGAGAGTCGCTGATCTCGTCCATCAAAGCATGCATTTCGGGGATACTCAACTGCTGCTTGGCATCGCTCATCGCGACGGGTGGGTTGGGATGGCATTCGAACATCAGGCCGTCCGCGCCCACTGCTTTGGAGGCTTTCGCCAGTGGAATGGCAATGTCACGGCGTCCGGCAGAGTGCGAAATATCGACAATCACCGGCAGATGGGTTTCCAGCTTAAGCACGGCTAAACCACCCAGGTCAAGTGTGGCCCGTGTCCACTTCTCGAAAGTGCGGATGCCGCGTTCAATCAGAATCACATTCGGGTTGCCACTGGACACGATATATTCTGAAGCATACAGGAATTCTTCCATCGTCGCGCCGTAGCTGCGTTTGAGGATAATCGGCTGGCGGACATGCCCCAGAGCTTTCAGCAGGAAGCTGTTCTGCATGTTACGCGCACCCACCCAGAAGATATCGACATAGTCGGACATCATGGGGATCTGGCTCAAGTCCATGATTTCGGTGGTGATGTACATATTGTACTTATTGGCGACCTGACGGGCGATGCGCAGACCTTCTTCGCCCATACCCTGGAAATCATAGGGAGAGGTACGCGGCTTCCAGCCCATACCGCGCAGAATCCGCACGCCACGCTCGGACAGCGCTGCGGCGGCTTCGTCCATTTGCTCCATGCTTTCGACCGCACACGGGCCGCTGATGATCGTGAAATCACCGTTGCCGATTTGCAGCCCGTCCGGCATTGTGACGACCGTACGCTCATCTTTGGTTTTACGCTGCACGCGGATTTTCTGCCGTGCTTCTTTTTCCTCTAAGGCCATAGAGGCGCGGAAAATTTCACGAAACAGCGCTTTGATGGTTTCATTACTGAAGGGGCCGTTATTGGTCTGTTCCAGCATGGTCAGCATTTCTGCTTCGCGGGCCGGATCATAAAAAGTTGTCCCCATCTTCTGCTGCACTGTGCCTATTTCGGAGGCGAGTTGCGCCCGATTGTTGAGCAGTTCCAGAATCTGCAGATTGATACTATCCACCTGCGCGCGCAGTTCTTGTAAACGATTATCAGTCATAATTTTTGTTCTTCCCGGTCTTATAGTGTTCGATGAACTTCATGGGAAGAATTATACTCACGTGTTTCACGCTTGCCCATAGGCGGATAGAACGGCATGCTGCTTAAATGCGCGATATCATTTCAGAATGTGTTCAAATCTGTAATTGCGTAAGGGTACTCTTACTGAGATTCGCATTTTTGTGCTATAATTCAAACGTCGTATAAACATCAACTAAACGGCATTAAAAGATGATTGCGCATAGAGAAACGCTCGCTACTTACACCAAAGTCGTCTATATCGCAGAATCCTCGCTAGGGTATCACAAAATCGGCATCTCCAAACATCCGATGAAACGTGCCGAAGAACTGAGTGTGCCCAATATCCTCGATCTACAGATTGTCCACACCGTGCCGGTGATGTTCGCGCATAAGTCCGAGCGGACGCTGCACGCAGCGCTGGAGGAATTTCGCATCAGCCCGGAATGGTTTATGCTGCCAGACGAGATTATCCGTGCCCTGTGTGAGTGCCAGGGTGAGCATGACATGCTCGATTTCTGCGGCGTGTTCCTGAAATAGCTCCCTCTGATCTGAGACAATTTAGCCAACCTGAATAAACTCCAATCCAGAAATCCTGTAAATTCCGGTGCTGGAAAACGCACGGTCACAGGCGTATGCTTATCTTAAACCGGACT
Organism: Aggregatilineales bacterium; assembly: GCA_038258185.1. GTDB lineage: Bacteria > Chloroflexota > Anaerolineae > Aggregatilineales > Phototrophicaceae > JAIOHN01. The sequence continues at coordinate 23,421 of JBBSQD010000068.1, forward strand.
CTGTAAAGGAAAGCAGAAATGACCGCCAGTATACGCCTTGCCCGTTTGCAGGATGCCGCCCAAATCCTGGATATTTATGCGCCGTTTGTGCGCCATACCGTGGTATCGTTTGAGCTGGAGGTGCCGACCATCACCGAGATGGAAAGTCGCATTCAGGCGACCACGGCGCAGTATCCCTGGCTGGTACTGGAACATCAGGGCATGGTTGCCGGTTATGCTTATGCCAGCGCGCATCGCAGCCGACTAGCCTATCAGTGGTCGGTGGATGTTTCAGCCTATGTGCATGAAAATTACCGTCGCTATGGGGTAGGCCGTGCGCTTTACACAGCCGCATTTGCGATTCTGGTTGAACAGGGATACTACAATGCCTATGCGGGGATCGCTCTACCGAATGATGCCAGTGTGGGTCTGCATGAAGCCATGGGCTTTACGCCCATCGGCGTGTATCAAAAAGTGGGATACAAACTGGCGGCGTGGCATGATGTGGGCTGGTGGCATCTGGCCTTAACCCCGACAGATGGCGAACCCAGTACACCTTTAGCGATCAGCACGGTGATCGGAACTCCGGTCTGGGAGACGGCTATCGCAGCGGGGCAGGCATTTTTGCGTCTGCCTGTGTGATGCGCTAGGCTGATGGTCAATCTGCCACAGGGAGAAACACACATGCTGGTATTTATCGGGGGTGCCGCTCGAACAGGCAAGGGCATTCTGGTTCGGCGGCTGCTGGTCGAAAAGCAGATGCCTTACTTAAATCTGGATGTCCTCAAAATGGGGCTGAAACGCGGTGTGCCGGAATATGATATTGACCCCGATGCGGGTGGCATCATCGTCGGTGAACGCCTGTGGCCGCTGGTCTACGAGATGAGCATGAGCCTGATACGCGATCCGATTGATTATGTGATTGAAGGTGAAGTCTTACCTAAGCATGTAGCGGCGCTGATTCAAGAGTATCCGACCCAGGTTAAAGCCTGTTTTCTGGGTTACACATCCACTACACCTGCCGACAAGCTGCGCAACATTCGGGCGCATGCAGGCCTTCCCAACGATTGGCCGAGTGAGCTCAGCGACTCCGAAGTGCTGGCGATTATCACAGACATGGTCGTCTTCAGCCAATATCTGAAAGAGGAGTGCGCGACACATCAACTGCGCTACTTCGATACCTCACAGCATTTTATGGCAACGCTGGATAAAGTCGTCGCCTATGTCAGCGGTGACGAGTAAATTCCGCTCACGACAATAGCATCAAGGCAGCAGTTCATAAACGGCCTGATTATCAAATGTATCCACCAAACTCAGGCGAGATTTACCGGGCAGCAGTGTGGTATCGAACGCATCGTTATTAACCAGAATATAATGTACACCCCAGTCAGACAGACGATTC
>JBBSQD010000069.1:0-24657 GCA_038258185.1 Aggregatilineales bacterium
AGCCCGTATTTTCGTCACCAGACCCGCCGCAAGCGGTTAACACCAGCCCTAAAGCCAGCACAATCATGCTGAGGAAACGTCGCATAAGGATTCCTTTACTCAGTTCGCCTGTCTATTTGCATTGTATTACAGGCTGCAATGCCGGGATAGTGAAGATCGCCTTTATACTTGGCAATGGTCACCATTCTCGTGACCATACTCGCTATAATCTTGTGTGATATGCATGGCAATCGCATCAAATCGTGGAATGTAGATAATTATCCAGATTGTCTGATTAACCCCCTCTAAATCTCCCCCGCCCTAAAGGACGCTTCGCAGCATTCAGGGGAACACCGTATCGGGCTCCCTCCCCGAATTCGGGGAGGGCTGGGGAGGGGTCAGTAAAGACCGATTTAGCTGATGCGATAAAACTTCGCGGCGGTTCCCCCTAAAATCGCATCTTTTTCCGCCTGCGAACAATCCGCAATCAACTGCTGCGTATTCGCCCACACGCTGGCATACGTACCGCCCGCCAGTGACACCGGCCAATCACTACCGAACATCACCCGATCCGCGCCGAACTGCTCCAGCACAAAATCCGTAAATGGTTTGACATCGGCCACTGTCCAGGTGGGATTATCGAACTGGCCGGACAATTTGGCATACACATTCGGGTAGGCCGCTGCGGCTTTGATCTGCTCAAACCACGGCGATTCGGTCTGGCCGATGGGCGGCTTGGCGAGATGATCAATGACCATGTTCAGATTCGGAATTTGCTCGGCCAGCGTCGGCACATGAAGCAGATGCCGGGGGAAAACCGGTACAACATCAAACGTCATGCCAAATTCCGGCAGCACTTTCAGCGACTCAATCACCACAGCCTGCACCACCCAGTCCGGGTCACTTTCACCGTGAATCAGATGGCGCATTCCTTTATAGTAGGGATTCCGGCTGTAGATTTCCATGCGTCGGCGGGTTTCGTCCGGGTCAAGCAGGTTCACCCAGCCGACCACCCCCTGAATGAAGTCATTGTAATGCGCGTTCACCAGCATCGAGGCGGTATCTTCGTAGGTATCCTCCGCCTGCACGAGAATGGTGTAATCCACCCCGGCGGCTTTGACCTGTGGCTCCAAGATGTCCGGCGTATAGTTACCATAAAATGCGGTGTGTTCGGGCTTGAGCCAGCGATACTCGACTTCGCCCAGGTTCCACGAATGTTGATGCGTATCAATTTTTAACATGAAAAAAGCACTCCTCTATTCATAGGACATCATTAAATCAGCGGAAAATTTTGACAATTACCAATCATAAATTATAATTTATACAATTTCCGCACGAAATTATAAAATAATTGAACCTGTTAGGTGAATTTATTTATCGTCCAAAGGCAAATTAGATATGCTCCTTTCTTACTGGCATTTTAGCTTCACCGTGTCTGATCTGGAAAAGTCCATCGAATTTTATACGCAGATCATCGGCATGGAACTCATCCACGAGCAAACCCAGCACAATGAATATACCGCCAAACTGGTCGGCTATGAAGGCGCCCACCTCAAAGTCGCGCAGTTGGCGATTGGTGCGCTGCCCAAAGTGCGCTCCGGTCATTTGCTGGAACTGGTCGAATATGTGCATCCCAAATGCGAACCGACTGATGTCCAGCCCTGCCGACCGGGGAGTGCCCATCTGGCGTTTCAGGTGGAGGATATTCACACGAAATATGAGGAAATGGTGGTTGCCGGAGTCCGCTTTGTGTCGCCCCCTAATGCCATCACCGCCGGGATTAACGCGGGGGGCTTCACCTGCTATTTCAAAGACCCTGATGACATTACCCTTGAAATTATCCAGGCTCCGCAGAGGAATTAACGATGCCAACAGTAATTGTCTATTGGGCACCGGGGCGCAGCGCCGACCAGAAGAAAGCCGTCATCGAAGGCGTGACCGAAACGATGGTGACGCAGGCTGGTGCACGACGCGAAGATGTGCTGATTATCTTTCAGAATATCGAGCCGGGTGATTTTGGCCGGGCGGGTGTGGTGGGTGCCGCGCCTAATTTGCAGGCGGAAAAGAACGGGGCTGAGGATTAACCGTCCGCTTTGCTGGTGATCGTCAGGTTGTAGGGTGTTCGTTTGGTCGGGCTAACGCCGTTCGCGCTCGATATAACCCCGAATGCCGGTTAAGGTCTGCTGCATATGATGCAGAATCGCATCGCGCAGAACTTTGCTGTCATGCTCACGGCAGGCCTGGGTGATGACCTGATGTTCTTTCTGGATCGCGGCACCCTGATCTTTGATGAACATGTAGCGATAGCGATAACGTTCCGACAATTCCCATAAACTGGCGATAATGTTGGGGAGATAGCGACTGCCGGACGCATCATAAATGACAAAGTGAAATTCGCGGTTCAGGCGCATGAAGCTGTCGAAATCATGATGATTGAGCGCGATATCCATCTTTTCCATCAGGCTTTCGAGCTTGGCGATCTGCTCCTCCGTGATCTGGGTGGCGGCATGATAGGCGGCCTGACCTTCCAGAATTTGCCGGGTGAAATACAGATCTTCCATATCTTCGACGGTCGCGCTGGTGACAAACGCGCCACGCCGCGGGACGATCTGCACGAAGCCTTCACCCTCTAATTTTTTAAGCGCTTCCCGCACAGGCACAAGGCTTACATTGAGGTCAGTAGCCAGTTGATTCTGGTCAATGCGTGATCCAGCCTCTAAAACACTGTCCAGAATGGCCTGGCGCACACGCTCCTGCACCATTGAGGTGACGGTCTTTTTGCTATCTTCAATAGGTTGAATACGATTTTGGATCACGAGTAAAAGGCCTCCGATTTTTGCAAGTTAAGCGATTGATGTTAAACTATAATTTATAATTTTTTAGGGTTTCCTGCAATACCTAGCAAGAGGAACGTGTGATGCGTCGTTTTGGTCAAGTCATCCGTCTGCGACCAGAGGCAGAGGAAGAATACAAAAAAATTCATGTAAAAATCTGGCCGGTAATCGAAGAAGCTATTCACGAAGCCGGCATCCGCAATTATAGCATTTTTCTAAAAGATGGCCTTTTGTTCGCTTATTATGAATATCACGGCACAGAGGCCGAGTTTGAAAGCCGGATGGCACAGCTATCCAAAGTTTCGTCCGAAAGTGGATGGTGGGCGATTACAAAAGCAATGCAAGACCCCCTTGAAACCCGCACAGCGGATGAATGGTGGGCAAGCGCAGAAGAAGTTTTTCACCAGGATTAATGATTGTGCAAAATAACGTAGTACTGCCGAATTTAGGCTTTGGAATGGAAGAAGGCCGGGTCGTAGGCTGGTTAAAATCAGTGGGCGACTCGGTACGTAAGGGCGAGCCTTTAGTCGAGATTGAAGGCGATAAAACTACTGTCGAGCTGGAAGCGCTGACCGATGGCGTGCTGGATGAAATTCTGGTGCCAGCGGATACGGTGGTAGCGGTCGGCAGTGTGCTGGCGAAGATCAGCCCGAGTGGCAAAAAATCACAGGCCGCCCCCGCAAGCGAATCCCCTGTCCCGGTGGCTTTACCTGCTGTTGAGAAATCACTGGATGAACCGCTGCAAGCATCACCTGTGGCGCGACGATTAGCCCAGGATCATGGGGTTGATCTGAACAGCGTCGCTGGTAGTGGCCGTGGCGGACGCATCACGCGTGAAGATGTAGAAGCGGCGGTTCATGGTCAGCAGAATGGCACCGGCAAAGTGCTGGCTGCCCCGGCTGTACGCAAACTGGCGCGTGATGAAGGGCTTGACCTCGCGTCACTGGCAGGCAGCGGACCACAGGGACGGATCACCCGTGCTGATGTCGAAGATGCGCTGGCAGCTCCGGCACCAGAACCAGTCGCGCCAGTTGTGGCGGCTGCACCCGTTGCCCCTGAACCCGTAGTGACTGCCCCGGATGCATCGGCTGCTGAACCGGTTTATGCTGGTGAGCGCACCGAAGTCTCTCTCAGCCAGATGCGTAAAGCCATTGCGCGACGCTTGGCCCAGAGTATGCAGGACAGCCCGCATTTTTATGTCACGGGCGAGCTGGATTTTACCGATGCGCTGAAGGTTCTACCTAAAGAAATCGGCATCAATAACCTGCTGCTGTATCTGACGGTCAAGGCGCTGCAAAGCGTGCCGGAACTCAACGCCACGTTTGAGGAGGGGCAGTTGTATCATTATCCCCATGTCAATCTGGCGATGGCGGTCGCGCTGCCCAATGGTCTGATAACGCCGGTGCTGCATGGCGCGGATGATTTTTCGCTTTCCGGCCTTGCCAGCCGCGCACGTGATCTGGTCAAACGGGCACGTGATGGCCGTTTGAAGCCGGAAGAAATGCAGGGCGGCAGCTTTACCATCAGCAACCTGGGCATCGTCAAACAGATTGACCAGTTCACAGCGATTATTAACCCGCCGCAAGTGGGTATTCTGGCGATTGGCGCAGTCAAAGAGCGTCCGGTTGTGGTCAATGGTGGGCTGCACATCCGTACGACGGCACATCTGTCACTGTCAGCCGATCATCGCATTGTCGATGGCTTGCTGTCTGCCCGTTTTATTGAAGCCTTTGATACACACTTACAGGCTTTTAATGGATAAATGGTTGTGCGGACATACTTATGGCGTGTCCGCGCAGTTTTATAAAGGATCAGTTTATGACAATACAAGCACTTAGCGCAGAACTACGTCACCACATGCTGAAATCCATGCTGGAAGTGCGGCATGTGGAAGAACGCATTCAGGAATTGTTTCTGGAAAATGTTATTCGCGGCACCACCCATCTGTGCATTGGGCAGGAAGCGGTTTCGGTAGGCATGGCGGCCAATATCGACGCACCGCGCGGCGACACCGTTACCTGCACCTATCGTGGACACGGTCATGCGCTGGCACTGGGCATGACACTGAAAACCATGATGGCCGAAATGATGGGTAAAGCCTCCGGTTGCTGTAAAGGCAAGGGCGGCTCCATGCACCTGACCGACATGGAAAAGGGTCTGATCGGCACGTTTGCGATTGTCGGTGCGGGTTTGCCGATTACCAACGGTGCAGCCTTGACCGCGCAACTGAAAAAAACCGGCGCGGTGTCGATCTCGATTTTTGGCGATGGCACACCGAATATCGGTGCATGGCATGAAGCGGTTAATCTGGCTGCGGTCTGGAAACTGCCAGCTATTTTCCTGTGCGAGAATAATCTCTATGGGGAATATTCACCTTATGCTGATACAGCGCCAGTGGAACATGTCGTGGATCGGGCAAGCGCCTATAACATCCCCGGCGTGATTGTCGATGGGCAGGATGCCGAAGCGGTCTACTGGACAGTCAATGAAGCGGTGGAACGTGCCCGTGCAGGCGAAGGCCCGACATTAATCGAAGCCAAGACCTATCGCTATAAAGGTCATTCCCGCAGCGACCCGGCAGCCTACCGTCCGGCAGGTGAGCTGGACGAATGGCTGAAACGCGACCCGATTAACATCCTGGCGGACAAAATGAAAGCCGATGGTCAGTTGACCGATGCACAACTGGACGACATGACCAGCGCAGCGCAGGACGCGGTGCAGGAAGCGACCGAATGGGCGTTTAATCAACCGGAACCCTCGATGGATGAATTGTTTGAGGATATCTGGGTTTAAGGCAACAGTCGAATATATTTGATAATTTCGCGCCTGAAGTCAGGCGCATATTGGATGCAGTAGACCGAAACAGGAAAAAATATGGCCGTTATAACTTATCGTGAAGCAGTGGTGCGGGCGCTGGATGAAGAAATGGCCCGTGATGAAGATGTCATCTTCTTTGGTGAGGATGTGGGTAAAGCCGGTGGCGTGTTTAAAGTCACCCCCGGCCTGTGGGAAAAATATGGTAATGACCGTGTGCGCGATACCCCCATTTCCGAGAACGCGATTATCGGCGCGGGGATCGGCGCAGCGGTGACCGGCATGCGTCCAGTGGTCGAATTGATGTTTGCCGATTTCGCAGCCGTCACGCTCGATCAGATCATTAATCAGGCCGCGAAGTTCCGCTATATGTCCGGAGGCCAGCTCAAAGTGCCGCTGACCATTCGTGCGGCGCAGGGTGGTGGTCAGGGCTTTGGCAGCCAGCATTCCCAGTGTGTCGAAGCGTGGTTTATGCATGCACCCGGTCTGAAAGTCGTCGTGCCGAGCAATCCAGCGGATGTGCTGGGGCTGCTGAAAACCGCGATCCGTGATGATAATCCGGTGGTCTTTCTGGAGCATAAAAGCCAGTATACCGACAAAGGCGAAGTGCCCGATCATGCGAATTATCTGGTGCCCTTCGGTGTCGCCAATGTACTGCGCACCGGCACCGATATTACCATTGTCGCTGTTCAGAACATGGTCAAAGTTGCGCTGCAAGCCGCCGATGAACTGTCCAAACAGGGCATTTCCTGCGAAGTGATTGACCCGCGCACCCTGGTGCCGCTGGATATTGATACGATTGTCAACTCGGTCAAGAAAACAGGCCGCCTGATTACCGTCGAAGAAGCGGTACATGCGGGTGGCTGGGGCGCTGAAGTCGCCACTCAGGTGACTGAACGCGCGATCTGGTCGCTGGAAGGGCCGGTCATCCGAGTGACATTGGGAGCGGGAATTATCCCCTTCAATGGCGCACTGGAAGCCGCGCTGATCCCCAGCAAGGACGATGTAATCAAAGCCGCCCTGCGCGTGATGGAACCCTAATTTCGTAGCAATCATCAGGCCACAAACTCCTTGTGGCCTGATTTTTCAGAAAAGACTTGACGATGAAAACGATTGTTTTGAATCAACCGGAGCATTTTGAACTGACGCAAACTGCCGAACCGGACGCGCTGGCTGCCGGTGAAGCACTGGTACGCGTCCAGCGTATCGGCGTGTGCGGCACTGATCTGCATGCCTTCAAAGGCAGACAGCCTTTTTTCAGTTATCCGCGCATTTTAGGCCACGAACTCGGCGTTGAAGTCGTCGAAGTCGGCACGAATGAGCTGGGTATCAAAGTGGGTGACCGCTGCTCGGTGGAGCCGTATATGAATTGCGGCCACTGTATCGCCTGCCGGCGGGGGCGCACCAACTGCTGCGCGACACTCAAAGTTCTGGGTGTCAGCACCGATGGGGGTATGCGCGAGTATATCAAGCTGCCCATTCACAAACTCCATAAATCCGACACACTGGCTTTGGAGCAGTTGGCACTGGTGGAAACCTTGTGCATCGGCGCCCATGCGGTCAGCCGTGGACAGCCCGATAAAGATGAAGTCACATTGGTGATCGGCGCGGGGCCGATCGGCCTGACGGTCATCGAGGCTCTCAAGCCGCTGACCTCCAACATTATCGTGATGGATGTCAACGAAGGCCGGCTGGATTTCTGCCGCCGTGAACTGGAAGTCCCCTACACGATTCATGCGCTGGAAAACCCGGCGGAAAAACTGAGCGAATTGACGAATGGCGACATGCCCACGCTGATTTTTGAAGCGACCGGCAACCCAGCTTCGATGCACCAATCCTTCAGTTATGCCGCTCAGGGCAGCAAGCTGGTGATGGTGGGGCTTATTCAGGGAGATATTACGTTTAATGATCCCGAATTTCACCGCCACGAGATGACCCTGCTCAGCAGCCGCAATGCGATTGCCGCTGATTTCAAGCGCGTAATCGGTTATATGGAAGCTGGCACCATTGATACCACCCCCTGGATCACCCACAGAGCCGCCTTTGAAGATGTGATCGAGACATTCCCAACCTGGTTAGACCCTGCCAACGGCGTGATTAAAGCGATGATTGAGGTGTGATGCATGAAAATTGAACATATTGCCATTAACATTCCAGACCCGGCGGCAGCAGCCCAATGGTATTGTGATCATCTGGAAATGACGATTGTCCGCAGCAGCGGGGATGTGCCACCCTATATTCGGTTTGTGGCCGATAAAGACAAAACCGGCGTGCTGGAATTATATTGCAACCCGGACGCAGCCGTGCCGGACTACAGCCGCATGCACCCGATTACCTTGCATATCGCGTTTCAGGTCGATGATCTGCAAGCGACCTTAAAGCGTCTGCTGGATGCCGGTGGAGTCGCTGAAGGGGATGTAAACACCACACCCGCTGGCGATCAACTGGTTTTCGTGCGTGACCCGTGGGGCGTGACATTGCAGTTGGTCAAACGGGCGCAACCCCTGCTTTAGACACTATCTGTTTTCTAAAGCCGCAAACTTGCACATTATCTCTAAACGAGCAGGTATCCCTGCTCATTTTCGATTCAGCTTCCAGTTGGGAAATCAATCACTGTCTACGGGTGGTTTTCCGCTTGATTTGCGCACAATCATATCAATCGGCAGCACAATTTCCTGATAGCCTTCGGGACCTTCATCGGCTAAACGCGACAACAATAATTCAGTCGCTTTTTGTCCCATCTCATACGCATGCTGGCTGGCTACCGTAAAAAACGGCTCAATCGTGATAGCGGCTGGCAGATCATCGAAAGCCACCACGGACATATCCTCTGGTACGCGCAGGCCAGCGCTTAACAGCGCGCGCATAACCCCGATGGCGATAAAGTTATTGCAGGCGAAAATGGCGGTGGGACGCGGTGAAGTCTTGAGGATTTGCTGAGTATAATCATAGCCGGTCTGCTGGTTAAATCCCCCCCAGTAGATCTGCGGCGTTTCGCTGATAGCGGCTTCTGCCAACGCTTTAAGAAAGCCATCCACCCGGTCAGAAGCGGTAGAATAGTATTCCTGACCAGTAATCACGGCCAGCCGCCGATGCCCCAGCTCAAGCAGGTGCCGGGTCAGCTCATAGGCCCCACCCACTGAATCCCCGCGAATCGAATCCACCTGTTCACCGGGAATGTGCCGATCCAGCATCACAAACGGTATGCGGCGCTTTTGCAGCGTTTCGGTTGAGCGCGATGATGACGGCACGATGAGAAAGCCATCCATCTGCTTCTTAACCAAGAACTCAAGATATTCTTCCTGCTTCTGGGGCGATTCGTCAGTGTTACCGATGATGATATGGTAGCCCTGCGCATTGGCAGTGTCTTCAACGCCTCGTGCCACTGTTGTCCAAAAAGGGTTGGTAATATCCGACAGCACCAGAGCCAGCGTCATCGTGCGCTTGGTGCGCAGGCTTGGCCCCAGGGCGTTTGGAATATAGTTCAGTTCCTGAATAGCAGCCTCAACCCGCTTCCGGGTTTTCTCACTCACATACCCATTGTTATTAATCACCCGCGATACCGTGATTGGCGCAACACTGGCACGCTTGGCTACATCGTGGATATTGGACATAAACAAGTATCCTTATAGCTTCATGGCTTTTGCAAAACTCTGGAAAGTTTCCCTGTGTCAAATGTACAACAATCAATGAGGATTAGCACGTATAGGTGCCTTTAACCCCGCTTAAGACTTCCTCTGTCGGAGGGCTACCGTCAGGGTGATCAGCGCTGATATTGAGCGGTCGGTTGGCACAGATAAAAACAGAGCAGCGTCATGAGTGATAGATACCTGCCAGGCTGTTGCGGTATTTCCCCAAAACTTAATTTTTGGTCATAAAATATTTCTTCAATAAGTTTGACAAAAACTTTCAAACTCGTTATTCTATGGTACGCGTACCATAAAGAGAGTGTAACACAATAAATATCTTCTCAAAAGAGGTGAAGACACTTAACCAGAAATACTCAGCATGGCACAGTGTCCACCTAAAATAGAACCTTTTTCGTACCATAAGAATTATTGAAAGTAGTTTAATTTTGAACAGATATAGTTATTTCAACCTAACTTCAAATGGGTCGTTGCTCCTGCGCGGCGCTATGTTTTTACACCCAAACCGTCCAAAATCGTCATAAAGCACAGCATTCGATTACGCTGACCAGCGCCGTATTCAATCCGTTCAGGCGGCACGGAACACGGAGTCCAGCAAACGAGTGCGTACTGCAACTATGATTAAACTCAACTTCTGTCAGCAGAATGTCTGAGTTTGTCCGGCTATCAATCGTCGCTGTCTGTACAGTTATTGCGAACAGATATTTAGAAAGGATTGTCACGGATGCGGAACTTCCGGTCGGAAAAAGCGAGAGAGTTGCCGACACAAACACTCTCGCGGAGCGGTGCCTCCAGGGAAAAATCTCATTGGCACAGGGCGCAGAAAAGCTTTCGTCGCCACTGGCAATTATACCTGATTATGATCCCCGCCATACTTTATTTTTTTGTCTTCAAGTATATCCCTATGGCTGGGGCGGTGATCGCCTTCAAGGATTACAACGTCGTCCTGGGTGCATGGGGCAGCCCGTGGGCCGGCTTCAAATATTTCGACTTATTTTTTAGTAACCCCGTTTTCTGGACACTGATTAAAAACACCCTCGGCCTCAGTCTGTACTCGCTGATTGTCGGTTTTCCCATCCCCATTATCCTGGCGATCTGCCTCAATGAAATCAAAGATGGTTTCTTCAGGCGTTTTACGCAACTGGTCACCTATGCCCCTTACTTCATCTCGACAGTCATTATTGTCTCGATGGTCATGCTGCTCTTGTCGCCGCGTTTGGGTGTAGTCAACCTGGGTTTGCAGGCACTCGGCCAACCACAGATTAATTTCTTGGGACAACCCAATCTGTTTCCCAGCATTTTCGTCTGGTCGGGAGCGTGGCAATTCAGCGGTTATGCGGCTGTGATTTATCTGGCAGCACTATCGGGCATTGATCCGCAATTGCATGAAGCCGCCAAAATTGATGGTGCGTCCCGTCTCCAGAAAATCCGCAATGTGGATTTACCGGGCATTATGCCGGTCATTCTGATTATCCTGATTTTGAATGTGGGCAGCCTGCTGGCAGTCGGCTTCGAAAAAGTCTATCTGCTGCAAAATCCGCTCAATCTGGCGACCTCCGAAGTGATCTCGACTTATGTCTATAAAATCGGCTTGCTGAATGCGAACTTCAGCTTTGCCACCGCCGTAGGCCTGTTTAACTCGGTCATCAATATGGTGCTGTTGGTGAGTGTGAACGCCATCGCCAAGCGGGTCTCTGATTCTAACGCTGGTTTATGGTAACCGGGAAGGAGCGAACACATGCAAAATACAATGGTTGCAAAAACAAATAACCAGATCCGTGACTCATTCAATGATCGGGTATTCATGGGTTTTGTGTACGTATTTTTAACCCTGGTTTTACTGGTTGTCCTCTACCCGATGGTTTATATTGTCAGCGCTTCTTTCAGTGACCCACTGGCGGTCACGGCGGGGCGTGTGTGGTTGTTTCCAGTCGATTTCTCGCTGCGGGGTTATGAAGTCACCTTCCAGAACCCGCAGATTATTACCGGCTATCTCAACTCGCTGTTTTACACCGTTTTTGGGACGTTAATCAGTGTGGTGTTGACAGTGCTGGTGTCGTATCCCTTATCGCGGCGCGATCTGTATGGCAGCAGTATCCTGATGTTTTTCATCACTTTTACGCTGGTGTTCTCCGGTGGGTTGATCCCGACTTATCTGGTGGTAAGAGACTTAGGCATGATTGACACGCGCTGGGCTTTGCTCATTCCCCAGGCAGTGGCCGCTTTTCAGGTCATTATCGCCCGCACCTTCTTTCGTTCCGCCATCCCGGAAGAATTGTCCGAAGCCGCAGAACTGGATGGCTGCAATGATATGCAATTTTTGTGGGCGGTGGTGCTGCCCTTATCCAAGCCGATTATCGCCGTGCTGGCGCTGATGTATGCGGTTTCCCAATGGAACGGCTACTTTGATGCCCTGCTGTATCTGCGATCCTCGGATCTGCAACCACTGCAACTCGTCTTGCGCAATATCCTCATTCTCAACACCACCAGCAGCGGCGTGATGGATGCTACCGCTATGGCGCAGCGCCGGCAATTGGCTGACCTGTTGAAATATTGTCTGGTTGTGGTGGCCAGTGTCCCGGTGCTGCTGATTTATCCATTCGTCCAGCGTTATTTTGTCAAAGGGATGTTGATTGGTTCCATCAAGGGCTAGATAGTATGGTTGACCGAAACCTACCTGAAAGGGGGTGAGTGCAGGAATTAATACAATAATCTGGCAATGTGGAAACTCAGATTTCCGCAGGTTTGTACAGTGTGTGAAACTAAAAAGGAGTTAGACATCATGAAAAAAAAGTTTGTTTTAATCCTAATGCTTACGATGCTCAGTCTGCTGTTGGTGGCGCTGCCTGTCCCGGCACAGTCGGAACCGACCACCATCACCGTTTTTGCACCCCAGGGTGCCGAACAAGATATGACGACCAACGCTTTTACACTCTTGCTGGAAGATATGTTCAACGTCAAATTCGAGTGGACAGTGACCACCTATGACGCGACTTCCGCTGCTGAAAAGCGTAACCTCTCACTGGCCAGCGGTGACTATCCTGAAGTGTTTATGCTGATCCCCTGGGTCGATCAGTTTTCGCAGATTGATCTGCTGAAATATGGTCAGCAGGGTGTGATTCTGCCACTCAATGATCTGATTGATGAATACGGCCCTAACATCAAGGCAGCGCTGGAAACCTATCCCGATTTCAAAGCCATGGCGACTTCTCCAGATGGCACCATCTGGGGGCTGCCGCAGTTAATTCAGTGTTACCACTGTTCATATGCTAACAAAATGTGGGTCAATCGTCGCTGGCTGGAAGAACAGAATATCCCCATGCCCACGACCCTTGAAGAATTCCGCGATATGCTGATTGCCTTCAGAGAAAATGATGCCAATGGAAATGGTGTTGCCGATGAAGTACTGGGTGGCGCAATTATGGATTATGGCACGCGGCCCATTCCGTTCCTGATGAATGGTTTCATCTATGATGATGACCGTACTTACCTGTACCTGAATGAGGGTGCTGTGGATACCGTCGCCAATAAGCAGGAATGGAAAGATGGTCTGGCATTCATCAAGAGTATGTATGATGAAGGATTGATAGACGCCAGTACATTTACCAACAATGCCGATGCCTACAGCGCGCTCGGGAATAATGCTACTGCTCAAATGCTGAGCGCTGGCGCAGGCATGCACCCGTGGATCTTCGTTGAATGTGGCGATAATGCAGACCCATCCTACTGTGTCGATTATGATCCCATGCCACCACTGCAAGGTCCAAATTCTGCCTATTCAACGTTAATCCCCAATATGGTACCCGGCGCAACCTTTGTGCTGACCAACAAGGCAAGTGAAGAAGTTCAGATTGCAGCCATCAAGATTGTGGATTATATGTTCTCATTTGAAGGCGCAATGAATGGTATCTTCGGTGTTGAGGGCGTGAACTGGCGTGAACCTGTTGAAGGCGAAATCGCGAATAACCGCGATGTCGAACCGCTGTATACCACCCTCGCTCCTGACCCAGAGACTCCCAACAATTTCTGGGGCGCTGGCGCACAGTACTATAACCCCATCGAATTCCGTGACGCCTGGGTGACATCGGATGACATCTACACGCAGGCGGGTTACGAGCGTCGTCTGCAGGAAGCTACCGACCTGTATGCTGGCCATGAATCACCTGATCTGTTCCCCTTCTGGCAGGTCTGGCCAGACCCGGCAGTGGCAGATGAGCAAGCGCTGTTACGCCAGAACATCACCGATTACATCAACTCCAGCGCATTGGCATTCGTTACCGGTTCGATGAACCTTGATACCGACTGGGATGCTTATGTACAAGGGTTGGATGCACTGGGTCTTGCACGCTATCTGGAAATCAATCAGGCAGCTTACGACTCATCCACCAGCAGCTAAAATTTATCGCTTACGCACTTTGTAAGTGTTTTTCAACAGAAAAAGCCGGGCTCGTATACATTTGCGAGCCCGGCTTTGATAAGCACAGCAAAACCCAATTCATCAGAATAAACTTTATAACGCATAGGACTTAAATAATGGTTGATCATCCCTCCACATTAAAATTATGGTATCCACAAAGCGCAGCCAACATGATGGAAGCACTGCCTGTCGGCAATGGTCGGTTGGGGGCCATGGTTTATGGACGCGTCGGCGAAGAACGCCTCAGCCTGAATGAAGACACACTGTGGTCAGGCGGGCCCAAAGACTGGAATACCCCTCGTTCCAAAGATGTGCTGCCTGAGATTCGCCAACTTCTGTTCGCGGGTGAATACACCAAAGCTAATGATGTAGCCCAGCAAATGCAGGGATCTTTCACGCAATCGTATCAACCGATGGGCAATCTCTTTATCGAGTTTGAGCATTCAGCCGAAGAAGCCAGCGCCTATTACCGCGATCTCAATCTCGAAACCGCGATTGCAACCACCCGCTATACGGTCAGTGATGTGCGCTATACGCGTGAAGTGTTCAGCAGTTTCCCCGATCAGGTGATTGTGATGCGCTTGTCCGCTGACAGCGCCGGACAGTTATCGTTCAAGGTGCGCATGGACAGCCTGTTAACCCATTCTGTGCAGATGGCGCCCGATCAGACATTGATGCTGGCGGGTAAAGCTCCGGCGGATGTGGTGCCATCCTATCTGCGTTCAGATGATCCAGTGATTTATAAAGATGACGAGGGGATGCGCTTCGCAGTTGGCGTAAAAGTGATCGTGGAAGGCGGCAGCATTCAGCTTCACGATGACGTGTTAGAAGTAAGCGGCGCAACCAGCGCGACCCTGTTGATCTCAGCCGCAACCAGCTTCAATGGTTTTGACCGGAACCCCTACCATGATGGCAAAGATGAGCACGCCAGCGCGATGGATTATTTCAATACTGTCAGTGATAAGCCCTACGCGCAAATCCGTCAGGCACATATTGAGGATTATCAGGCACTCTTCAAGCGTGTGGACATCAACCTGGGCGGGGATGAACACACGACCGCTTTAGCTACGGATGAACGCATTGCACAGTACCATGCCAACTCCACTGCACAACAGCCGCTAGACACAGATTTAGATGCGCTGCTGTTCCAGTATGGCCGTTATCTGTTGATTGCCAGCTCACGCCCCGGCACACAGGCCGCCAATTTACAGGGCATCTGGAATGAGCATGTCCGTCCCGCGTGGAGTTCCAACTGGACGATCAACATCAATGCGCAGATGAATTACTGGCATGCCGAAACTGGCAATCTGAGTGAATGTCATGCCCCACTGCTGGATTTTATCGAGGATTTAAGCACCACCGGCAGCGAAACCGCACAGGTCAATTATGGGATGGGCGGTTGGGTAGCGCATCACAACAGTGATATCTGGCGGATGTCGTGTCCAGTCGGTGAGTTACATGGTGATCCGGTGTGGGCAAACTGGAATATGGGCGGAGCATGGCTTTGCCAGCATCTGTGGGATCATTATCAATTTACGCTGGATCAGGATTTTCTCGCCAAACACGCATGGCCGGTCATGAAGGGCGCCGCACAATTTTGTCTGGATTATCTGATTGAAGACGAAAATGGTTATCTCATCACCATGCCTTCGACCTCACCAGAAAATAAATTTGTTTCACCAGAAGATGGTGAACACCGCAGTGTGAGTCAGGCTGCGACGATGGATCTGGCTGTCATCTGGGATTTATTCACCAATTGCATTGAGGCGGCGCAGGCGCTGGATATTGAAGCTGATTTTGCACAACAGCTGGACGAAGCCAGAAATCGCCTTTTACCCTATCAGATTGGCAAATACGGCCAGCTACAGGAATGGTTCCGCGATTTTGAAGAAGAAGACCAGCATCATCGGCATATGTCGCATTTGTATGGCTTACATCCCGGTCGCCAGATTACGCCGGAAAAATCTCAGGAACTGACGGCGGCAGCCCAGCGTGTACTGGAACGGCGCGGTGATGGCGGCACAAGCTGGTCATTAGCGTGGAAAATTAATCACTGGGCGCGTTTGCGGGATGGCAATCATGCCCACATGCTGGTGCAGAAAATGTTCACACCAGTAGATTCCAGTGTAAATTCGGTTTCGATGGCAGGCGGCGTTTACCCCAATTTGTTCAGTGCCCACCCACCCTTTCAGATCGACGGCAATTTTGGTTTTAGCGCCGGCATTGCCGAGATGCTGTTGCAAAGCCATGCTGACCAGATTCACCTGTTACCCGCGCTGCCGGACGCATGGCCTGAAGGTGAGGTTCAGGGGCTACGCGCACGCGGTGGCTTTGAGATAGCGATTGAATGGGAAAATGGGCAACTAGCGGAAAGCCGCATCCGCTCCCTCAATGGCAACCTGTGTCGTGTACGAGCCGCTGCATCGTTTGCGGTCATGCATAACGGCACACGCATTACCGCCTCTGAGGCGGCTCCCTTTGTTGTTGAATTTCCCACCGAGTCGCAAGCGGTTTACAGCATCAGTCCTCTGTAGTTACCAGCGAAAAAGCCGGTATCGATTCTCAAGATTCGTTATCGGCTTTTTATATACTTAAGCCATTACTTTAACTCTCATATGCAATTTCTTGACACTCCTGCAATAGTATGCTAATTTTTGCAAGCGTTTGCAAAAATTCTAAAAAAGATTGCCATATGTCAGACAAAACACAAAAATCTTTTACACCCACCATTGTAGATGTCGCCCGTGAGTCCGGAGTCTCATATTCCACCGTCTCACGCGTCCTCAACGGCTATGAATTTGTAAAGGCCAGCACCCGCGAGAAGGTTCTGCGCGCGGCTGAAAAGCTGGGTTATGTCCCCAATCAACAGGCACGCAGTCTGGCAGGTGGCCGGTCAAATCTCATCGGCATTCTTGTTCCGCGTCTGGATAATGGCTACATGAGCGAAATTATTCGCGGTATTGACGATGAGCTGACCAAGTCGGAATATAATCTGATCCTCTATACCACCCACAGGCATGAAGGCCGTGAAAACCGTTATGTCGCCACTATTATGAATGGTGCCGCTGATGGGTTGCTGCTGATTGTGCCATTGATTACCACAAACTATCTGGATGCATTACGTCGCCAGAATTTCCCCTATGTGCTCGTTGACCAGGCCGATACAGGCGCAAAAAGCTCATTCGTCAATGCGGCTAACTGGCAGGGTGCCTATGACGCCACCCAGTATCTGATTAAGCTGGGCCACAAGCGCATTGGCTTTATCACAGGTATGGAGGGATTAATCAGCGCTCCCCATCGCCTGGAAGGCTTCCGCGCGGCCATGACTCATGAGGGCCTACCTATTCTCAATGAACTGATTGTGTCAGGTGGTTTTCAGGAAAACGGGGGTTATATCGGCACTCAAAAACTGCTTGCCCTACCCCAGCCTCCCACCGCCATTTTTGCTGCTAACGATTTATCGGCTTTTGGCGCTATTGAAGCCATTCGGCAGCATGGCCTGCGCATCCCTGAAGATATTTCCCTGATGGGCTTCGACGATATCCCCCAGGCCTCTCTGGTACACCCCAAGCTGACCACCGTGCATCAACCGTTAGAGGAGATGGGCCGGATGGGCGTCAGAATGCTTTTGGAACATATTCAAAACCATGAACGAGAGCCCTATCAGGTGACGCTGGCAACCCAGCTTATTGTGCGCGATTCCTGTCAGCCACCCAGTTAAAGTGAAAATTTTAGATATCTGGTACTTGCCTTATTGATCGTACTGCTCATGCTGTCCGGAAGCCTGGCTTCCGGACAGTACCCAGTAACGATCCGCTGGTGACACATTTAAACCAATGAACCAAGCTAGCTGCCTATTGGCAATCATTCGCTGATGAGTATAGGGCGGCAAACCCGAACATCACTAGCGAGATTACTATTGTGGAAAATGACGCTTTTAAGTCACGTCTCTTGACCCTGATGAAGGTTGACGATCATATTTATAATGTGCTTTTCTATTCTTTCAGTATTGGAGCGCTATTTTGATTGATCAGTATGGGCCTATAAATCCACGTTTCCCCCATTTGCTGCATGGCGGAGATTATAATCCTGAGCAGTGGCCAGCCGATGTGTGGGCAGAGGATATGCGGTTGATGCGTCTCGCCCACATGAACTCAGCCTCAGTCGGCATTTTTAGCTGGACTGCATTGGAACCCGCTGAAGGGCAGTTTAACTTCGACTGGCTGGATCGTATTCTGGACATGATGGCGGAAAACGGGCAGATGGCAGTAGTAGCCACTCCCAGCGGTGCGCGTCCGGCGTGGATGTCGCAAAAATACCCGGAAGTGCTGCGTGTCCGGCCAGACCGTCAGCGCAATCTGCACGGAACCCGCCACAATCACTGTTTTACCTCCCCGGTCTATCGCGAGAAAACGCAGATTATCAACACTAAACTGGCAGAGCGTTACCAAAATCATCCGGCGTTGCTGGTCTGGCATATGTCGAATGAGTACGGCGGTGAGTGCCATTGTGAGCTGTGCAACGCGGCTTTCCGCACATGGTTGCAAGTCCGATATGAGTCGCTGGATGCGCTGAATCATGCCTGGTGGGCGGCCTTCTGGAGCCACACGTATACCGATTGGTCACAGGTCGAATCCCCCAGCCCGATTGGCGAATCCTCGCTGCACGGCCTGAACCTCGACTGGAAGCGTTTTGTCACCGATCAGACCGTCGATTTTATGCTGCACGAAATGGAGCCTTTACGGCGTATCACGCCCGATGTGCCGATCACAACTAATATGATGGGCCTGTATCCGGGATTAAATTACTGGAAGCTGGCGCAGCATGTGGATGTCGTGTCATGGGATAATTACCCGAGCTGGCATCAGGGAATTTCTGATGCAGAAAAGGCCGCGCAGATCGCCTTTGTGCATGACATCAACCGCTGTATGAAAGGCGGCAAGCCCTTCATGCTGATGGAAAGCACCCCCAGCATGGTCAACTGGCAGCCCTATGCCAAGCTCAAGCGACCCGGTATGCACATCTTATCGTCGATGCAGGCGGTAGCGCATGGGTCGGACACGGTGCAGTATTTCCAGTGGCGCAAGAGCCGCGGCAGCTCGGAGAAATTTCACGGCGCGGTGGTCGATCATGCCGGCCATGAGCATACGCGCGTTTTTCAGGAAGTAGCCGAACTCGGCCAGCTTCTCGAAAAACTGGATGCGGTAGGCGGCACCACCATCCGCCCTGATGTGGCGCTGATTTTTGACACTGAAAATCGCTGGGCCATCGAAGACCTGCAAGGTCTCGTCAGAGAAGATAAGGGTTATGTCACCACCTGTATCAGTCATTATCAGGCTTTATGGAAACAGGGCATTTCTGTCGATGTCATCGACATGGAACAAGCGCTGGATTCGTACAAGCTGGTAATTGCGCCGATGCTCTATATGGTGCGTCCGGGCGTGGCTGAACGCATTACACAGTTTGTCGAAAATGGCGGAACCTTTGTCGCCACTTATTGGTCGGGCATCGTGGATGAACACGATCTTTGCTTTCTGGGCGGTTTCCCCGGCCCCCTGCGGGAAGTACTCGGCATCTGGGCGGAAGAAATCGACACGCTGTATCCAACCGATGAAAACTCACTGGTTCCCAGCGCTGGCAACGCGCTTAAGCTGACTGAATCCTACAAAATCCATGAGTTGTGCGAACTGATCCATACTGAAAGCGCGGATGTCCTCGCCACTTATGGCACCGATTTTTACGCGGGGCGACCTGTGTTGACCCATAATCTTTTTGGTGAGGGACAAAGTTACTACATTGCGGCGCGGACTCAAGACGATTTCCTCGATGATTTTTACCGCGCGCTGGCTGACGATCTGAGCATCCAGCCCATATTAAATACTGCTTTGCCGCAGGGTATCAGCGTGTCGCAACGCAGTGATGGAACAAATCGTTTTGTGTTCGTGATGAACTTCAATGACACCCGCACCGATGTTACACTCGATCAACAGTCGTATTACGATGCCGTGACCGAGGAGCCAGTCAGCGGTCAGCTTGAATTACCACCCTACGGAATACGTATCCTGACTATCCAGTAACCGCTGTGCATGTTGAACCCCAGTAAACCTTAAAACACTTTAAACCTCCATCGTTAGCGGTGGAGGTTTCATACGATTCCCCTCTGCAAACTTGAGCATTTTCTCAAAACCCTGTACGCTGAACACGGAATTTATACGCTCATAAGGAATGAACAGCCATGATTCGTATGATCACTGGAGTCTTTCTCACCGTGCTTACGCTGAACTTTGCCCCGGTCAATGCTCAAGAATCAACCGTGACCTGCACCAGCACGCCGATTTCATCCCCCGTAAAGGATGAATGGATTGTCAGCAGCGGCATCCACACCGCTGCAGATGGTCAGGTTGTGTACCTGACTGCATCGTTTGAAGGGAATAAGGTCACGGTGTTCCATGTGACCGCTGATGACACTGTCACGGAGGTGGGCCAGATCGAGGATGTGTTGGGCAACTTAAGCTTTCCGCGCTGGGATGTGGATACTGAGGCAGGTAATGTGATTTTTACCAGTTATGTGGACGGCATCTACACCAGACCGGCCACCGTTATGCTGATGGATCTGCCTACAGGTGAAGTGACTCCGCTGATGACGGGCGTGAATGAATACGACTTTGGACGTGTCGCTGGACGCATCTGGTGGGGTAGTAACGTGGACCGGGAAGATGACCCCGATCATGATTACGGCTTCTATCTGTATGATGCGACTACCGAAACCATGAGCGCTATGCTGGTACCCACCGTAGCCGATTCCTGGGCGTTCACCGCCACACTTATTCGCTTGTTGCCGGATGGTGATGTGTTATTCACGGTGGGACGTTTTCTGGATGGTGGAAATGATCTGCTTACCGCTTATTATCGAGGCAACCCGCAGACCGGCGTCAGCCAGTTGCTTCACCAGGAAGTGTCGGTGAGTAATGAGTTCAGTTATGCGGGTTCCATGACCTTGCTGGATGACCGGATCGCCTACATTAATGATATGGGCGAATACAGCGAAATCGATTTTGAGGGCAATCTGCTGCGTACCGTCCCGCTGGTCGGCGCTGGTTTCTATCGCGATCTGATCCCGACACCGAGTGGTGTCCTGTTCAGCTATTTTGACCCCGATGATCGAGATATTCAGGGTTTGTATCATATCTCCACCGCTGATACGCTGAGTGCGCTGATGCCTGATGGCTATAATTTCCGCCGCATTCCGCCAGAAATCACATTAATCACCACAGCCGACGGAGTGACCACGGTATGGTTCAGCGCCGAGCGTTTTAATCAGGCAGACCGCCACAATCTTTACGTCTATTCCCTGCCAGCAGATGACACCGTCGCTCTCAGCGAGCCCATCCTGATTGTGAATGGCGCAGGCGAATTTTACAGCACTCCCGATGGCGATTATATTGTGGTAGAAGATACAGATAGCAGCGCGCTGCTGATTGACACCACCACTTTTGAGCAGACCGAGACTGGCGCGGAATATTATAATCGCGTCGTGTTTTTCGACGCGGGCCAACCGCATGTATTCGATCAGGGCTATCTTCGGTTTGTCGATACCGATCAGGACATTGTGTATTACTCAGCAACACGCTTGCCGGAAGAAGGTGAGTATGATGACTTTGTGCTGTATGCGACCTCGTACGACGGTTCCGACCCGGTGCGTGTGAGCCTGCCAGACGTCATGGTTCCGTTTAGCCTGCATTCCAACTCATTTATCCAGGCACCGGATGGCAGCGTGATTTATGTTGGGTATACAGACGAAGAACAGGTGCTGTACCGCGCACGCTGCCAACACACGGATTAATGTAGGTAGGCGTTACTTAAAATCAACAACAGAGCCAGCGACCTATCGCTGGCTCTGTTGGTTTACCAGATTTAACGCCTTTTTGTCAGGCCATCACTGTCCGTCATTTAAGGCGCTGGAAATCCTCTGTCTCCCACAGTGCAAAAGAATGGTCGTATCGCCCAGATGAATGGTTTGCAGACTTTGCTCGGCTCGGTCATAGATCTGCACCGTTCCCCCGGATACAAATGCCAATTTTGAACCTGTGGGACTCCAGGTGACATTGCTGATGGGAGAGTCAAAGTTCAGTTCAATAAGATCATCTGATTGGCTGGAGATTGAGGTCGGGAAAATAAGCAAAATGAATAGCATGAAACAGACTTTTCGGCGCATGGGTGTTAACCTTTGAACTCAGTACAGCTGCTGATGCTCACTATACTCACACTAAGCGATCACCATCAACCGACGACCGGCCAACGTGTCCCCCTCTGCGGGCACACTGGATCATATCAAGCTGAGTACATTCATCGCGGCGATGGGTACTTTGGCAGGTTCGCTGGGTGGCAGAATAGAAAACAAGGATATCATCCGTCATATTTTGTTTATTGACGCGGAATTCTAATGGACAAACCAATTAGGTCGCTACTAATTCGGCTAACGCCAGCGCACCTGGCTGCGAACGGTACACTTTTTCCACCTTCTGATAGCTCAAACCACTGGCATGGAGCAAGTTGCGATAGGATGTTAGACTGTGGTAGGTCACGCCATACCACTGTTCCACCACCATTTTCAGATCGCTGACCGACCAGAAAGCCCCGCGCTCGACGCGCACATCCGATGCAATGACTTGCTCTGGACTGTATTGCTCCAATTTCTCAAACAATTCCCGCCGTTGTTCATCGCTCAGTTTGTTGGCGTTGCCGACTGCCCAGCGACTTCTCAGCGCTGTCAGCCCACCACGTCAGTACTCGATTGTCCACTGGCGTGGGCTGGCTGGGCCGCAGCCAGTCAGTCGCTGAATAGTGGCCACGGCTTCGCCACTGCCATACAAGCGAACTACCTGTAACCGTTTGAGTTCGCGCACATCACGGCTCTGCGCTTCCGCCTGACCAAACGCCACCATTTCATCTTCTGTGAGTTGAGATTGTCTTTTTGCCATCCTTCCATTCTAGATCAGTAGCCACTTTTTTTGGTTTGTCCATTATGTCTCGATCTTATCGGGGTAATGCCAATTCCATATTCCAGTGGATTCCATAGAATAGGGACATAGCAGAGGGGCTAACTTGCCATATCCCTAATTGAGCAAGTTCGAAATTACAGCCCGTAAATCTCGCCGTATTTCTGCTGGAGATAGGCCGTATATGCCTGTGACTGAATACCTTCGCCCGTAATGCGGCGCGTCAGTTCGTCACCGGTAAATTTGCGTCCATGCTGGTGAATATTCTCATTGAGCCATGTCAGCAGCGTGTCGAATTTGCCGCTGGCGATATCATCCGGAATCGAGGGGCGATCCTTCAAGGCCTGATTGTAGTATTGTGCCGACAGCAAATTACCCAGCGCATAGGTCGCGAAATACCCCATCAGCCCCAGTGACCAGTGGACATCCTGCAACACGCCATGCGCATCATCCGGCGGGGTGATGCCAAAAAACGCCTCAAAACGATCATTCCATTCTTCGGCCAGATCCGCCGGTTTGACACGACCCGCGATCATATCGACTTCCAGCTCAAAGCGCAGCATGATATGCAGGTTGTAGGTGGCTTCGTCGGCCTCCACGCGGATAAACGACGGCTCGACTTTGTTAATCGCCTTGTAGAATGTATCCAGATCAACACCGTCCAACTGCGGAAACTGCTGCTTCAACTGGGGCAACGCCCATGTCCAGAAGCCTTTACTGCGTCCGACCACATTTTCCCACATGCGCGACTGGGATTCATGCACCGCCAGCGATGTGCCTCCGGCCAGCATGGTGTTGTCCAGCACCGCGGCACTACCCTGTTCGTACATGCCATGACCGGCCTCGTGCATCATGCCGAACAGCGCCGGGTTGAGGAAGTCGGGAGAGAAACGGGTGGTGATGCGCACATCGTCGCGCGAGAAGTTGGTGCAGAAGGGGTGCACAGCCACGTCCTGCCGACCACGCTCAAAATCAAAGCCGTACTGCTTCACCGCAAACAGGGCGAATTCCTTCTGTTTTTCCAGATCAAACGGTTGATGCAGCACCGCATCACTCACGCGGTCTTTATTCGCGCTGATGGCGGCAATCAACTCCACCAGATGCGGCTTGTGCGCGTCAAATATACTTTTCACCTGTTCGGTGGACATGCCGCGCTCGTATTGTCCCAGCAGCGCATCATAAGGATGTTCATCATAACCCAGATGCTCCGCGACCTGAATTTGCAGGTCAAGCACTTCTTCTAAAGCGGGTAGAAATTTCTGGAAATTACTTTCCTGCCGCGCTTTGGCCCACACTTCCTGTGACAGAGTCGTCGCGTGGGCAATTTTCGCCACCAGATCACTCGGCAGTTTGACCTGCTCATCATAATCCTGCTGCACCACACGGATCATGCTGGCTTCATTCGAGCCGTAATCCATGCCTTCGATTTCACCCGCGGCATCTTCCAGCAGACGGGCGGTTTCATCGGCCACAAACATCTCATGTGCCAGGCGCGAAATCGTGGTCAGTTGGGCTGCCCGTGCCTCCGCGCCACCGGGGGGCATGTGTGTCTGCTGATCCCAGCCCAGAACCGCACCGACGCGATTCAAATTTTGCACATCGGTTAAACGCTTTACCAGTTGATTATATTTTTCACCCATAAGAATTTCCTCTGTGTATGACTTGCAGGCTCATCACGCACCGCTCTGCGTTTCATTAGACTACGATAATTCAGACTACGATAATTCGCGCGTGCAGGTTCAGGATTGGTTGCTTGCTTCGCAGAAGGCTGTGATGACATCGTAGTGCCGATATTAACAACCGCCTTGCGAACCGCCTAGAGCCAAAAATTAAGAACCTTCTGTCAGGGCAATCGCTTCAAAATGAGAGTGGAGAGATAATGGAGCCAAAAAGGATGCTCCATGGCGAACAAAGTACAAATCAGTCTGGAAGAATGCTTTGGCGACCTGCCCGACCCGCGCGTGAGA
>JBBSQD010000070.1:0-24639 GCA_038258185.1 Aggregatilineales bacterium
ACCGATATACAGTATCAGAAGCACCACATATTCACTTTTACAGAATGCTTTGGTTGCTCTTGAGCGTTATCTTAATCACAATAACATCTCCTCAGAATGTCACAGCCTTTGAAAACACTCTGAACCTAGCAGTCATGCACTCGCAAGTATACATTGAACGTTTCAACGCCGAGGATTGGGTGGAATTAGACGAGGGCGATACCCTCCAAGTTTATGAAGGAGATCGCATCATAACAGGTGAGTTTGGACGAGTGTATATTACATTTGATAATCATGATTTGGAGATCCTTTTACTTCCACATTCGGAGATCATTCTAAATGAACTCAAAGTTTTGAATGATGGACGTATAAGGCTTAAAGCCAGCTCCATCGGTGTATCGATCCATCGCTATGCAGAAGATTCTGCGTTCGATACATATAATTTTTATCCCATCGTATCACCGCCTTCATTTTTCTCGGTAATGGCTAATGAAGGTGGTTGCGGATATGTCACTGTAGCAGAGGGTACTGGCATCATCGCATCATGGATTTACCGTGAGGAAACGGTCATTGACGCTGACTACGGTGTTGTCACGTGTATGGGAAGAACTGAACCAGTTGTAGAACTTGGTGACTATTTGGCTTATAACTGTTTGGTGGGTCAAATGATTGACTGCCCAGGATACATTACTGGAACAAATATCCAAATACGGCAATCACCAGCAACCAAACCGGTTACTGGCCCAATCCTCTCATCACAGGAAGAAGTCCAGATATTCGAAATAACTGATGATGGTGAATGGTACAGGTTGCAATATAAAAGCACTCTGGGATGGATAGAATCACAATATATTGAGTCTGATTGTATGGACCTATTGGCTACGCCATACGGTACTGTTGACCGACTTAGACAGGTTCCCCAAGTTGAGCAGTTTGAGTTGGAGCTATTAAGCCCTTTTTATGGTCTGACCAACTATGATCCCTGGTTTTACACTCAAGAGGAAAAAGTTTCTAGAGAAAGCGGCGAATAAATATGACTGACAACCGCTACCTTCACCTCATCCGGCAGGACTGCCCGCTACCGCCCGGAACGCATGTGATCGCCTATTGTCGTGACTCAGGCGGTGAGGAGCAGGATCGCTCTGTGCAGCAGCAGATTCAAACCGTACGTGAATACTGCACCCAATTTGGATTGGTCTTGGAGCGAGTCTATGCCGATGAAGCCCGCTCTGGTTCCGGTACGGAAAAACGCGATCAACTCCAAATTATGCTTTCGGATATCGCTCGCCGCTTTCGCCAGATTCGTAATCTCGAAAAACGTCGCGATTATATGGAACAGAACCCGTTTGCGGTGGTGGTATGGAAGTCCAATCGACTGGGGCGCGACAGTGTCGAGACGACCTATATCAAAGCAGATATGCGTATTCGCGGCATTACCATTATCAATCTCATTCCTAGCATCGAAACCGGTGATGCTAAAATTGATGCCCTCTTCGAGGTTGTCCAGCAGTATCAGGATGAGAAGGCACTTGAAGAAATTTCCGACAATTCCCGGCGTGGCCTGGCGGAGCTTGTAAGTCTGCGTGATAACGATCCATCCTTTCGTCTTCATAACCCAGATTGGCCGACTCATGATGGTCGTTATCTGAGCATCATACCTGGCACACTGCCCACTGGATTTAAGTCAGAGCGCATCCTAATCGGCGTTCGAAATCGTAAGGGGCGCAAACAGGGGGGTGAAAAGCATTATGTCCAGCGTATGATCCCCAATCACGACAACAATATCTGGGAGCGCTGCTATCTGGCATGGAAGATGCGGGTTGAAGGTGTGGGAATAAAGAAAATTCTCGAAGCAACACGCCTGTTTAGCAGTATCAGTGGTTACGATCATTTTTTTGAAAACCGCATTTATACCGGTGATCTCGACTATGGCGGTAAGCTCTATGAGAATTTTGTTGAACCGCTTATTCCTAAGGAATGGTTTGAGGCTGAACAACGCCGTCGCGCCCAACGTGCCGCCAAGCTTAAACAGCGTAAATCTGATCCCATGCTTGAGCCTCGGCGAGTCACCAGTCGCCACCTACTCACAGGCTTAGTATTCTGCGGAGCTGTCGAAGGCGAAGAACATCCCATGCAGGCGGATACCGTTCCAGAACGAGAGGGAAAGCGCTCGCGTTGGGATTTTTACATCTGCTCACACAAAAAGAATAAACGTGGCACAACCTGTAATTCGCCGCGTGTTGGCACCGCTGCCCTAGATCAGGCTGTGATCGAAAACCTTATGACCCAGATTCTTACCCTGGAGAACCTGCGGCCAGTGGCGGATGCTTTAGCCGTGTCGCTTGCAGAGCGTAACGATGATGTTTCTGAACGGATTGTCGCTGTGCAAGGTCGGCTGGATGAGCTTCAAAAGTCAATCCGGCAATTGGTGGATGCAATTGAAAAGATGGGGTTTTCGACCAGCCTTCAAGCCCGGCTTCAGGAACGAGAACAGGAAGAGCGTGAGTTAATTGCGGAGATGGTCAACCTGGAAGACCTCATTATCAGGCCGAAAGATATTCAGAAAGTCAGCGATCAGCAACTCAGCGAATGGATTGAAAGTATTCGCACAGCCCTCACGGGTACAGATAGGACAGTAGCTCAGCAGGCTATTCGGCAATTTGTGGCAAAAATCGTGGTTAATCAGGAAACAAAAGCGGGAACGCTCTACTACACGTTCCCGCTTTCAGATTTATCTAGGAATAGTACCTTAGCCCCAACGGGGTTCGAACCCGTGTCTACACCTTGAAAGGGTGTTGTCCTAGGCCACTAGACGATGGGGCCTTAACTCCGGAAATTTTACCAGTTAGGCCATGCATCGTCAAGGCGGAAATCAGCCAATTCCCTGATCAAACCGGGGAGAACCGATTGCGCTCTCCCCGGCTGATAGTGACTACTCCTGTGCCGATTCCACCACCGATGCTAAAAGCTCAATGGGTAATGCGCCACGATCATATTCTGTGCCATCAATGCTGATGATTTCCGCGTCACCGTCTCCAAAGCGCACCCGTAAACCCGGTGTGCCGGAAATACCCAATTCCTGGCCGAATGCGGCATCCGTCTCGACCTGTTCCTTAGTATCCACACATGACAGGACTTCATCGTAATCCAGGCCGGTGCGGGTGGCAAACAGGAATGGGGTCAACGCGGTGAAACCACTCTCCGCCGCAAGATCAAACAGCACATCATGCGCCTCCCAGAAGTTACTGCCAGCATCCATCGTAGCGGCACATTCGGCCAACTGCGCCATCAACGGAGACAAACGCTGGTCAATGACCGGGAACGCCCGAAATTCAAACCTGGCCTGACCGGTCACAACATATTCTGAGATAAATTCCTGAACCGTTGCGTGATAATCCTGGCAATGCGGACACAGGAAATCCGCAAATTCGATGATCGTCACTGGTGCATCCGGCTCACCCAGCACAAAGGCACCATCTTCGGTGCGTGACTGCGGAATGTCACTGTAATCCATCGCGCCTTCAGCCATCAGCGACTCGCCGGAGCAGACGGTATGGGTATCTTCTAAGGCCACCTGAAACAGGCTAATCATTGCATTCGATTGTTCCAGAGTCATATCATTTGATTCCAGGCTGTCGCCTACAAGCGTAAAAATTTCCCCCAGCGCGGCGATATTGCACCCCGCAGGAATTTCTTCTTCCTTTTGTGCGGATACAACCGGCACCATGCCCACAAGCAGGACAAGCAATACAATAAGCGATTTTTTCACAACGATCTCCTTTATAGGATCAATTTAAGGGAACACCATACAGCATAAATTAGTTTTCTGAAAAGGGAAAATACCCTTTATTCAGTCGAATTGCCAGCCTGTGCAGGCGCGAGTGGTAGTGCGAAGGTGAAACTTGTGAGTTTTGTCACTGGATGTGTGTCAGCGGTAAACGTGCCCTGATGCGCTGTAGCCACCGCGCAGATAAACGGCAAACCCATCGCGACGCTGGTACGGCTGCCCGCCTGTCTGCCATCCCATTGAGGCGCACGGTGGAGAATATCCTTCTCAAATCCGGGGGTAATCGGGCGGCCACTATCCGTAAAGCGGATAATGATATGCTGATTTTCCTCACACACATCAATGGTGAGCTGGTCATCGCGAATGGTGAATTTGAGGACATTGTCCAGCATGGCGCTAAACACCCGATTGATGAGTCCGATGTCCACATTAACCCACAGTCCGCCACTCGCCAGATTCAATTCCACCTTCAGCTGCTTGGTATCCAGCAGGGACTGTTCCTGCTCCAGACATTCACCGACCAGTTGCACCAGGTCAACACGTGACCATTCCAACTCATAACTGCCCAGTTCCAATCGTGCCACATCAAATAAATTATCCATCAATTCCATTTGCCGGTTGGATGACTGAAGCGCACCACGTAACAGGCGCGTATTCAGGTCTTCGATGTTCTGATCTTCCTGCAATGCCAGTACGGTTTGCAGCGTAGTAATCACAATCGAAATCGGGCTTTTCATGTCATGAGCTAACAAGGATGCCGCCCCGAGGATATCCTCACGGGTATCGCCCAGCATCATGCCCATCGACATTAAACCGCCCTGTTGTGAGCGCGGAGTCTGTATCCAGAAACTTAAGTCATGCCAGTTCAGTGGATAATCCAGCACAACATCCAGCCCGGCCTGCAAGGCAAATCCACGCCCGGAGTGACTATCGCGATTTAGCGCAATCAGCGGTTGCTGATATCCCGCGGCTTTAATCGTACTGCACATATCCGGCAGAGTGTCCTGCAACGTGTGACAGTCGAATAGAATGGCGATGGGGGTTTTCGCCGCGATCAGATTCATCATTTGAGCTGTGTCACGCGCCACATGCAGCACAAAATCCATCATACTCAATTGGGATTCGAAAGCCTTAAGTTCATCCTCGCCCAGTCCGCCAACCAAAATCACATCTTTAGTCAATCAACTAACTCCACCACTTCATACACCATAACGGCTTCCATGCGATTTTTGACCGTGATTGGCCCCAGCGGTTTCACCGTGATCCATTTCTGCACCAGCAGATAGGTCGCCTCACTGATCAGAATCTGGTTTTGATGCGCCAGCCCCTGCAACCGTGAAGCGATATTGACGGTATCCCCCACCGCCGTGAAATCCATAATCTGTGGGGTGCCTACATTACCCACCACTGCGCTTCCGGTATGAATACCGAAATTAATGCTCATCTTGTACTGTGGCTCGAAGCGATCATGAAATTTTTTCAATCCGTCCCGGATCAGTAAGGCTGTCTGTACCGCAAATAAAGCATGATCGGCCAAAGGGAGCGGCGTGTTATACAATGCCATCACCCCATCCCCCAGAAATTTATCAATCGTACCATTGTGTTGTTGGATAATGCTGACAATCAATTCATGGTACTGGTTCAGAATACTGAGTAACATTTCCGGTTCGGTGTATTCCGAGATCGATGTGAACCCTTCGAGATCCACAAACATCACACTGATCTCTTGTAATTGTCCCCCCAATTGCACTCTGGTTGGGTTAAGAAGCAGTTCATTGACCACAGAAGGGTGTACAAAACGCTCAAATGTCTGGCGAATAATCTGCTGAGTCGCGCGCAGGTCATCGGTTTCAAATTTTGCCCGCATACGGGTTTCCACCCGTGCCATCAGTTCTCGTGGGTTAAATGGTTTGGTCAGGTAATCATCTGCGCCAACATCCAACCCCTTGATCCGATTTTCCACATCATCACGGGCGGTCAGCATCAGAATAGGAATATGCGTGGTTTCTTCATTGGACTTTAAAACTGAGCAGACATCAAAACCCGTCATTCCGGGCATGTTAATATCCAGAATGATCAGATCCGGCATATTCGTCTGGGCACTGGTCAGGGCGCTGGGCCCATCGTATGCTGTGATAACATCAAACTGCATCGTCAGCATGATGTCTTTGGTCAGCTGACGACTATCGGGGTTATCGTCAGCTATCAGAACTCTCACGGTCACCACCTCGGTTTCCATTGAGATATTTCGCCAGCTTGTTCACCAGTTCCCGAATAATAATCGGCTTGGACATGTAATCATCACATCCAGCCTCCAGCGCGCGCTCCCGATCCCCAATCATGGCATGAGCCGTCAGCGCGATAATCGGAATCGCCTTCAGTTCTTCATTCGCCTTGATGCGCCGGGTCACCGTCCAGCCATCCATGCGCGGCAGTGACAAATCCATCAGAATCAAGTCAGGCCGTTCTGTTTCGGCCATCTCTAAACCTTGCTCACCATCAACTGCCTGAATCACCTCATAATTCAAGGAAAGCAGTATATCTGAAATCAGCATCATATTGTCTTGGTTATCTTCTATAACCAGAATGCTGTCGGCCATTGCTTTGCCAAACCCCTTCTCGCTTAATCAGGAGAATTTAATTTAATTCTACCTGATTTACACGTTTCATGCCTAAGCGGTGGGTTATGTTTTCCTAACCGGGCGCCAGGCTGGATTGTCACAGTTTTCCTATTGGATTATTCAAATGGGTCGGCTGGGAACCGAAATTTATACAGCAGATTCCAGTTCTGCGGTGGCCAGTAGCGCACCAGCGCTTCACCGATCAGGTGTTCATGCTTTACCGGGCCAAAGCGCCGTGAATCCCGACTGCGATTGCGGTTATCACCCATGACAAAATATTCATCAGCCGCCAGTTGCCAGCGGTCATCCGGACAGCTACTGACGCTACACGGTTCATTGATGTAGGATTCGTTCATCAGTTGGTCATTGATATACACCTGCTGATTGCGTACTTCAACGACTTCCCCCGGCATACCGATCAGGCGCTTAATCAGCGGCGGGTCAATTCCGGGGCGGTCAGGCGACTCAAATACCACGATCTCGCCGCGTTCAGGTTCGCCAATCAGGAAATTCACGCGGCTGACAATCACCCGCTGCCCGGTGAAAAACGTGGATTCCATGCTGGGGCCATCGACATAAAAACGAACACTCGCCAGATCAACCAGCGCGTAAATGGCGACGATCAGCACAATCGTTTCCACAATTTCATAAATCAGGCTTCGCTGGCGCAATTTAGGCCGCGTCACCACTGCGTTTTCGATCATAGTTACTCCATTTAAGCTGTGAGTCCGTAATTTACGCTTGATAGGCGCAGTATTAGTATTTAAAAAGTCGATTATAGACCTGTGAGCAATAAGCGGCAATTGTCGAGTTAGGTAAGATAATTCTAATTATTCTAAATCTTTGCCAACCGAACACAGAATTTACCTTACTATATAAAAGTAATATACTAAGAATCTATGTGAAGTGGTCGAGACGAGGCGTAACTTGGCAGGTGAAACAATATTAGTTGTAGATGATGGAAGCGAAAACCGCGACTTCGTGGTGGAGTATGTCCTTCAGCCCAATGGTTTCCAGTCCATGGTCGCCAAAGATGGCAAAGAAGGCTTGGAAATGGCCTTGAAGTACCGGCCAGATCTTATCCTGCTGGACTTGCAGATGCCGCGCATGAATGGCATCACGGTGCTGGAAAAT
The DNA here is from genome assembly GCA_038258185.1 of Aggregatilineales bacterium. Taxonomy (GTDB): domain Bacteria; phylum Chloroflexota; class Anaerolineae; order Aggregatilineales; family Phototrophicaceae; genus JAIOHN01. The sequence continues at coordinate 7,522 of JBBSQD010000070.1, forward strand.
CTCGCGCGGAATAATGCCGACATCCCTGTGGTGCTGATGACCTTCCACGGCTCGGAAGAAATTGCGGTGGAAGTCTATCGCCTGGGTGTGCGCGATTATCTCAAGAAGCCCTTTTCGATTGACGAAATGCTGCTGGCGATTGAACACAGCCTGACCGAAGTCCGCCTGCGCCGCGAAAAAGAAGCGCTGACCGAGCGCGTGATTCAGGCCAACCGTGAGCTTCAGCGCCGTGTGCAGGAAATGAATGTGCTCTATAGTGTGGGCAAGAGCGTCACGGCGACCCTGAACATGGATCAGTTGCTGCCGCGTCTGGTCGATGCCGCCACGCAGATCACCCACGCTGAGGCAGGCCACATCTACATCGTACAGGATGATGGCAAACTGGTATGTCGGGCGCTCAAGCGCCAGCGCGATGCTCATGCCCAGCCAACCAATCTGGAAATTAATGATCGTATCGCCCTTCAGGTGATCGAAAAAGGCCATGGGGTGCTGCTGACCCCTGACCAGTTAGCATCGACGTCTAATCCCGATTCACCGATTTCCGTCGCCTACGCGCCGCTGGTGTTCAATCAGCAGGTGCGCGGTGTGCTGGGTGTCAGCAATATTACGCCGCACTCCCATATTTTCACGAAGCACGACAGCGCCCTGCTCAACACACTGACGGATTACGCCGCGATTGCGATTGAAAACTCACGGAATTATGAAGCGCTGAACAGCAAAAAAGAGATCGAAAAAGCGCAGATCCGCGATACGTTTGAAAAGCTGGTGCCACCATCCGTGGTTAATCGCGTATTGTCCGACCCCGGATCGCTTGAATTAGGCGGTAAGCGGCAGGAAATCAGTGTACTGTTTGCGGATATTCGCGGTTACACGGCATGGAGCGAGAAAGCGCCACCGGAGCGCGTCGTGGAGATGCTTAATGATTATCTCAGCCTTGCTGCTGAAATCATCCTCGCCTGGGAAGGCACACTCGATAAATTCCTGGGGGATGGCCTGATGGCGATTTTCAACGCCCCCGGTGAGCAGGAAGATCATGTCTACCGGGCGGCAGATGCGGCGATTGCGCTGCAACGTGCGGTCAAGGAAATGAGTGACCGTCGTGGCGATAATCTGTCGTATAGTGTGGGGGTGCATGTGGGTGACGCGGTGGTGGGGTATATCGGCACCGACCGCGCAATGAATTACACGGCGATCGGTGATGTGGTGAATGTCGCCAAGCGCCTGCAGGAACAGGCTGAGCCGGGCCAGATTCTGATGGAAGAAGCGATGATTACCCGGTTAGGCGATAATGCACAGGCGCATCTGCTGGGTGAAATGCGCGTTCGCAACCGCAAACAGCCTGTGCGTGTCTATGAGCTTGATGGTATGAACCCGATTGTCTAAGAGTTACTTTCCAGCATGCCATCGCGGGGACGGAAGCTTAAGACAATGGGTGTACCATCAAACGAATATTCTTCGCGAATCTGATTTTCCAGAAAGCGCTTGTACGTAAAATGCACCAGACGGGTGTCATTGACATGGAACAGAATGACAGGCGGATCAACCGCGACCTGGGTTGCAAAGAAGATTTTGAGCTGTTTGGTGCCACGCTGGGGCGGCGGATGGCGCTGAATCGCGGCGCGTACCAGACGGTTTAAGTCCGATGTCGAGATACGGAAACTGCGCGCTTCCCACACACGGTTGGCGGTTTCCAGCACCTGATGAATACGCTGGCCGGTCAGGGCGCTGATGAAAATCACCGGGACGTTAGGGAGAAAGTTAAACTTCTCCTTCATGTCTTCAAGATGGGCATTCATGGTAAACGCATCTTTTTCGACCGCATCCCATTTATTGACCACCACGACCACACTCTTGTTGGCTTCCAGGATATAACCGGCGATATGCTGATCCTGCTCAGTGACGCCATCAACGGCATCCACCACCAGCAGCGCCACATCAGCACGTTCAATCGCATTCATAGAGCGCACGACACTATATTTTTCAACACCACGCCCGATTTTGCCACGACGGCGGATTCCTGCCGTATCAATCAGGGTCACCGGCATATTGTGCCAGCTGATGGTTGTATCAATCGAATCGCGGGTGGTGCCGGCCACAGGGCTGACAATCACACGGTCTTCACCCAACAGCAAATTCAATAAGCTGCTTTTGCCGACATTGGGACGACCGACAATCGCAATTTTGAGATGCTCGTCATCATCTTCGAGATCGCTGAGATCATCCAGACGTGAGTGTAACGCCTCGACAATGCGATCCAGCAAATCCCCAACGCCAAGGTTATGAAACGCGCTGATCGGCTCCACTACTTCAAAGCCGAGGGCGTAAAACTCGAACGCATCTTCTTTACGGGCGTTATTGTCTGCTTTGTTGGGGGCGACAATAATCGGTTTATCCGCGCTGTTACGTCTTAACACCTGAGCGATATGCTCATCCGCAGCGGTGATACCCTGTGTGGCATCGGTCAGCATGACAATCACATCTGCCGACTCAGCCGCAAGCATCGCCTGTGCTTCGATCTGCGGCACAAAATCCGCGCTGCCTTCCGCCAGGGGCGAAACATCACGGCCATTTTTGGGTTGATACACTTCGATACCACCCGTATCCATCACATAAAACGTAATTCCGCGCCAGTCCGACTCCCCCTGAATGCGGTCACGTGTGGTACCGGGAATATCATCAATCACTGCCAAACGCTGACCAATCAGCCGGTTAAACAGTGTACTTTTACCTACATTAGGCCGTCCCACCAGGGCGACCATTGGCTTACGCGCCATAATAACTTTCAGTGCCTCATTGATAAACTTGTGGGTTGGATTTTCAGTTGAACGGGGCTGCCGTCCGACGCAGAACGACAAAATATGCAGGAGAAATCAGTTTTCTCCGGAATTTGACAGGTTTGGCGTTCACATGAACCTAAATTTTAACAGATGGCGCGGTTAAAACGTAGGTTCAACTATCAGCCTGTGGTGAAACCTCAGCCGTGGCCGATGGCGAGATCGTCACATCAATTTCCGCAGGGAGTACGGACACCGTGTTAATATCGAATTGCGAACCGGTAATACTTACATCGGGCATAATGCGATAATTGCCCTCACTCAGGCCGTTGACATCCAGCACCACCCGCAGGTTGGACTCGTCCAGCAGATCCAGCGAGAGCTGCGGGCCAGTCAGCAGCACCGTCACCGCATCAGGCGATGGCACAGCCTGTAAGCCACTACCCAGGCCGATGACTTCAACCGGCACACGGTCAAACTGACGGCTGGAAACCAGCGCGGTAATGCCAATCGTCACCGTGATATTCTGATCCCCGACGATCAGCAGATTTTCATCCGTAATCTGAACACCGACACTCTGATCAAACGTGCTGGTGCGTCCCGTGAGGTCAATCGGTTCTGTGAAGAAAGCCCCCGGCGCACTTTCCAGCAGTTCCGGCGCACCGGTAATCACTACCGTGTCCGGGTCTAAGGTAATCGAAGACGGTACATAACCCTCTGGCAGCGTGTCGTAGAGCACATTGGGCACCACGCGGACTTCTTTAATATCGGTACGAGCCCGAATCTGAACATTGACCTGAACCACGGCGGGTTCAAGCATGACATCCTCGACGATGTTTCCTTCAACATCCACCGCGACCAAACGGTCGGTACCGCTGACACTGTTACGATCTCCGCTGAAATCGAGATCGACCCGTGCAGCGGTGACTTCTTCTACGCGGCTTACCGGCCCACTCACCAGCACCTGATTGGTATCCAGAATGGGGACGCCGGAAACCTCATAGCCACGCGGTGGTGGCTGGGAAATGGTGGTCAGCACTTCAACGAATTTTTCGCGCTGTTCTTCCAGCGTGACATTAATCTGGCGCGGGCTGGTATCCGCACTGGCCTGACGCGAGATGATCGGCACCAGATCGACACGGTGCGGTCCAGACCCGGTACCGCTCAAATCAGCCACCACCTGAATATCGTCCGAGCGCAGTTGCTGTAATGTTTGCTGCGGTGCGCGCACCGTGACCGAAACCGTCTCCAGAGATTGTTCCGTAATCACCAGCGCATCATCGTACCTGACTTCAATATTGATATTGCTAAAGGTTCGTGTCTGGATGGGGTTGGACTCCAGCGTCGCAATCACCCAGATCAAAAAGGCGATCAGTAATGAGGCCGCCAGCCACATCAGATTATTGAGAAGAATGCGGTTGTTTTCTTCGGCCTTCATTAAGTCTGCTTCCGCCCATCACGCAGCGTTACAAAGAAATCCGCGATCTGGTCGCGCATCCACTGCCAGCGATTCTGGGTCTGTTTGCGGTCGCTGTTATAAATCGCGTTGAGGATTGTTTTAAGCCGTTTGGCGTCCAAACGAGGGATCATACGTCCGCCATCGGTAATGGCAATGCGTCCGGTTTCTTCCGACACGACGATACAAATCGCGTCACTGACTTCGCTCATACCCAGTGCCGCACGGTGACGGGTGCCCAGGTTACGATTGGGCATATTACGGCTGGCCGACAGCGGCAGCACAGATGCCGCCGACGCAATGCGCCCTTCCACATTCACAATGGCCGCGCCATCATGCAGTTCAGTCTTGGGCCAGAAGATGGTTAATAAAATCTGAGGACTCACTTCACTATCGAGTAAGATACCGCTGCGGATATACTCTTCCAGGTTACTGTTGCGCTGCAACACGATCAAACCACCGTGCCGCCGTTCGGACAATTTTTCCGATGCCTGACAGATATCATCAATAATTTTCGCTCGCCGCGATTCGGTCGGCTGGCGATTGGTCAGCAAAACACCCGCCCGACCCAGACGCTCCAGACCACGCCGCAGCTCCGGCTGGAAAATCACCGGGATGGCAACCGCCAGCACCGGCAGCGAAATATTCACCAGCCAGCTTAAAGCAGTCAGTTGGAAGATGCGCGAAATGAGCACCATGCCCACCAGCAGCACAATCACACCACGCAGCAAAGCCACGGCCTGTGTTCCCCGGATAAAAAAGGTCAGGCCAAAGATCAGCAGACCCACCAGGGAAATATCCACGATGGCATTTAATGTCAGACTATCCAGTATCCAGACGAGTTCCACGCTCGGAATATCCTAAATAATTAACTCTTTAACCGCCAAGCTGAGCCAGAAGTCGCTTGTAATCCTCAATTCCATCCGGCTTCAATGAGACAATCTGGCGCAGCGTGTTGATTGCTTCTTCATGCAGGCCAGCCTCTAACTGTAATTCACCCAGTGCGTCCAGTTGCAGGATCGTCTCGCGGGTGCGCCCCAACTGCCGGTAAATCGCCGCCAACCGGGAGCGTAAACCGGTATCATTGGGGTACATCGTCACCAGTTCTTCCAGCAATTGCGTAATACGATTCACCTGTTTGCTCCTGGCAAACATTTTCAGCAGTTCATCCAGCCGTTTAATCGCCTCGACCTGATTGCCCTGACGATAATTGAGGTCAATCAGCATACGCCGTGCCCGTTCATCAGCCGGGTCAATCTGGATGATTTCTTCATAGGTGCGCTGTGCCCGCCGGATATCCAGTCGCATCTGGTCAATATCGGCAATACGATGCTTGATACGCGTGACTTTTTCCGGTGGCGATTGAATCCGCTGCGCGACCCGCTCCGCCACATTATAAGTGCTGCGGGCCATGTCAAAATCGCCAAGCTGGTGATAAGTATCGGCCAGATCCATATACTGGTCAAGCGCCTCGTCCCAGCGTTCCTCAGCCTCAAACAATTCAATCAGGTTCGTGCGTACCGAAACATCTAACGGAGCCATTTCCAGCACTTCACCCAAAATCGAGGCGGCGCGATCATTCTCGCTGCGTACCATATACGTCTTGGCGACCACGTTATACTTATTAATCGCCTGCCGCACCCGGCCTTCACGCATCATAATCTCGGCCATACGCACATGCACTGGCAAATACGCCGGGGCAAACTCGACCGCGTGATGTGCCTCGTCCATAGCCAGTGTCAGCATCCCCTGGCGCAGATAGCGATCAATCAGCGAAACGGAGACGGTAATTTCATCACTGTGGGTGGTTACCAGAATATCGACCACGCCCTGTTCGCCACTGACGCGCATCGCTTCCTGTAGCTGACGCCGTGTTTCCGAGATGCGCTGTTTCCAGTCCTTGCCCTGAAGCAAATTCATAAAACGATTGTTGATCGCCGACAGCGACTCATCGGTGCGCCCATCCAGCGTAATAATCAACTGATCGTAGACACTCACCAGATCCTGCACTTCATCGACATCCGCTGCCAGACTGGTATCCACCGCCTGCAAGCTCTGAATGAGATAACGCGAGGCCTGTTTGTGTTTGCCCATCTTGTAATAGGCCAGCCCCAGCGCATGGAACGCCCCGGCACTTAATTCCGGGTGTGAGGCTGCTTCGCCCAATTGTTTAACCGCTTTTTCGGCCTGATCGGCCAAAACCAGCAGGCCACCCAGATTCATTTTCAGCGACGGATGGCGCAGGCCGGGTTCTGCCGCTTCATAGGCTTCAATCGCCTGCTCATACAGGTCTTGTCGCTGCATTTCCAGACCCAACAGTGCCTGACTACCGTACACATCCAGTTCGCTGCTTTCCATGACATACTCGGCCAGGATACCCAGCGCTTCGGTCATAGCCTCACCCATCGGCCCCAACGGGTCAGCCTCGCCGATCTGAGTGCGTTCATCAAAACTCTCGAAGGCATCAAAGCCGCTGCTGCCATTCTGACGCCCATCGGACACTTCATCGAGTGGCACAGGCGGCATCACTTCGCGGCCAGTTTCTAATGCTCGCAGAATATTCAGGCTCTGCGCGTTTTTCGAGTCCATTTTTAACGCGCGCTGTACGGACTTCATCGCACGATCAGCATCACTTGCGCGTTGGAAATTAAACGCCAGCGTCTGATACTGGAAGATCGAGCGGGTCTTATCGCCGATGCGCTCGTAGGCCTGTGCCAGCTTCATATGTACCGCCACAAAGCCCGGAGAAAGCCGGGTCGCTTTTTCCCAGTTGGCAATCGCCTTGTTCAGATCACGCTGCGCCAGGAAGACCTCAGCCACATTGACATACTGCTGTGCCGCCTCGCGTAGTCGCCCCATGCGTTCCAGCACATCGGCGCTTTTTTCGAGCGGAATCGGGTCGCTGGGAGCCAGTTGATAAGCACGAGTGTAGACTTTTAAGGCATCGTCCAGCCGTCCGGCACGCAGCAGCGCCAGACCCAGATGAATATGCGCGTCAGCATCTTCGGGAGATTCGCGAATCGCCCGGCCATAAGCGTTAATTGCCGCCGACCATTCCTGATCCCACGCCGCATTGTGACCGGCATTCATGGCTTGTTCGTACGCTTGACGGTTTTGTGACATAGTTATCGTTCCCTAAAAACTAGGACATGAGATGAACAAGAACAGCCTTCTGCGCATGAAGGCGATTTTCAGCCTGTTTGAAGATCACCGACTGCGGACCATCGGCCACTTCGTCGGTAATTTCCTTGCCGCGATAAGCGGGTAAATCGTGCATGACAATCGCGTCTTTGGGTGCCTGCGCCATCAGCGCCGCATTCACCTGATAGCCGCCAAACACCTGCACCCGTTCCGCCGCTTCGGCTTCCTGCCCCATGCTGACCCAGGTGTCGGTATAAATGATATTGGCATCGTGCACAGCTTCGGCTGGCTCGCGCAGGGTTTGAATGGTCATGCCAGCGCCGGAATTGCGGGCAATCTCAGCCATATCTTCCGGCATGTCGTAGCCTTCGGGAGAGGCAATCGTAAAGTCGATGCCGAAATGTCCGCAGGCAATCGCCAGCGAAACCGCTACGTTATTGGCATCGCCGATATACGCCAGTTTCAGGCCATCGGTGTGACCAAAATGCTCGTAAATCGTCAGGATGTCGGTTAACGCCTGGCACGGATGACGGTAATCGCTGAGGCCGTTAATCACCGGCACACTCGACCATTCCGCCAGTTGGGTGACATGCTCATGCTCGAAGACCCGCGCCATAATCCCCTGTACATAACTGGATAACACGCGTGACACATCGGCGATACTCTCGCGCTTACCCAGGCCGATCTCGCTCGGCCCCAGCATGATGGCATGACCACCCAGGTGCTGCATACCAACATCAAAGGATACGCGGGTACGCAGCGATGGTTTTTGAAAAATCATGCCTAGAGTCTTACCCGCCAGCACCGGACGGTTGCCGCCAGATTGCCATTCCAGCTTCAGATGAACCGCCAGTTGAATCAGATGGCGTAGTTCCAGACTCGACCAATCTGTAAGATCAAGAAAGTGTTTCATACTACCTATTCTAGTGAGTTTGTGAAAACTAAAAAGTAAGATGTTCGCTTGTTTAAGACTATAACACAGTTAAAGTCAAAGTGAAATTTACATTGGCAAGTCCAAAGCGGTAAAATTGGTACGAATTATGGCCTGATTACGCTCTCTAAAAGACATAATCACCGTCGGCATTTATGCTATAATCCTGCCGCAACACCTGCCTGATTTGTATCCACTAGTGATGGTTAATAAGCGATGTCTTTTCCCGTTGTCCCCACCTTTGCCGCGACTATTTTTGTATCCGTCTGCTATTTCATCTTCCTGAAAGTCCTGCTGGACAGGAAGATACTGACGTTACCCGCGGCGGTCGTGTTTGGGTTAGCCGGGATCATCGCCTATGTTGAAATTTTCTCACTCGTCAGCCGGTTTATCCCATCGTCAGTTTTACAGTGGATGTTTGACCCTGACAAAGAGAAAAACGTCAATTCCACTTTTTCATCCATGCTGTTGTTTTCAACCGCCCTGCCTGCGGTGCTGATCGGCATTCATTTGTTTCGGCAGCGCAAACGCTGGGTCACCGCGGCTTACTGGGTCGCGTTGGGGCTGATCTTCCTGTTCATGGCCTTCGATGAGTATTTCCTCATTCACGAGCGCCTGCCCTCATGGCATCTGCTGTATGCGATTTTCGGCGGGACGCTGGTTGCCATCACTGTATTGAACGCGTGGTTTTTTGACCGGCAGAATCTGCGCTTTTACGTGCTGATATTTTTGGCGCTGGCTGCAACTGGCATTGGCGGCATCGGTTTTGATCTGCCCGGTTCGCCGATTCCGTTTGGGTATGTGTTCCGCATCACGATTGAAGAATTTCTGGAACTGATCGGTTCCAGCCTTACGCTGTTTGTGACGTTGAGTTACCTTTATCAGCATGGCAGTTCTGCCGCATGGCGCCTGAGTGCGCGCGCGGTGCCAGTCCTGAATGTGATCTGGCTGGTGGGGGTGGTTTTCTGGACATTCTGGCCGCTGTCATGGCTGGAAGTCGCCAACGCCGCCGAAGCAACAACCATCAATTTTCTCGATGGCGATCTGTCGTTTATGGCTTACCGGATTGAGACGGATACCGAACCCGATGGCTACCTTAAAATCTCGGAATACTGGCGGCCAAACGCGGAGTTATCCGCGACTTACGCCCATGCGCTGAAGCTGATCGATCCGGAAACCCGCGCGATCATCAGCCAGACCAATATCCCGATGCACCCGGATTTACCCCCCACCGAGGGCTGGATACCGGACTTAATCTACAAGAAAGTCGTGGACATCCCGCTGGATGATGTGGCGCCGGGTGAGTATCTTCTGGCGCTGCAAGCGTGGGAAGAACCGGCAGCAGACCCCAAACTGACTATCACCGATACGGATCACGAGCTGATTCAGCCAGATACGGTGGTACTGACCGAAATCACCATTCCGTGAAACAATCGCTACGGAACGTTAACTGAGCCCAAGCTGGATGCGCAGGCTGTCCAGCACCGAGGCTTCAGTGTCATTGATCTTCTCGCCCCGGCCAAACAGACCGCCGCCCGCGGCAGATGCGACATTTTCAGCGACAAGATAGATAAACGCCCGCACATCATAGGCATGCTGCGGATCGACCCCGGCCAGCATTTGCGGCACACTGCCCACCTGAGCCAGCACGCTGCGCAGATCAAGCTGGGTTACGTCCACCGTTTCCATCGTCAGGTCATCGTCGTCACCTTCAATCACCGCGGTCACTATCCCCCGTATAATCGGGTTCTCATCAAAACCTTCGGCAGCCTGCCGGAAGAAATCAATTGATGCTTTGCTCTCACGCATCCGGCCTATCAGACCAGAATCGCCTGCCAGCGAGATAATCCCCAGCACATTGCGGATCACCGGCAGCAGCGCCTGAATAATCGGATCAAACTCGGCCATGTTGTCCCAGCCTCATCACACGAAATAAGTCCCCTCAGTATAGCGCCAATTTACCCCGCGCCACAATCACCCATCTCGCTTATATTTGATGTAGGGATAAGGCCAGCCTTGTCCTGCTGTGATCCCCCAAAATCATGGGCTGTGAGCGCACTGCTTCCTGTGTTACCGTTTGCCTGAAACCACACACAGAGGACACCCGAATGGACACCACCGAATCACCTGACCGCTGGCGCGAAATCCGAAAGCTGCATCACGACGAAAAATTCATCTATCAGATTATGGGCGGCGTGGCGCTACTGGCGGCGGGGATTCTGCTGGGCGCGGCGATCTTCGCGCAGGACAGCGGCTACGCCACCAACCTCTACACCGAAATCCTGAGCATCATCGTAACGGTCTTCATCCTCAATTTGCTGGCGGAACGCCGAGAGGAAGTGCGTGAGGAGCAAAAGCTAAAAGCCCAGTTGGTGCGTGACGCAGGCAGTCAGTCCAATGAGGCGGCCTTAAAAGCAATTACAGAGCTACAACAACGTGAATGGTTAGAAGACGAAAGTGGGTTATTAAAGGGAGAGAACTTGGCAGGAGCTAAACTGCAAGGGGCGAATTTGTTGAGAGCCAACCTGCAAAACACAAACTTGTTCGGTGCTAATTTACAAGACACGGACTTGTTTCAGGCCAACCTTCAAGGTGCAAATATTCAGTTTAGTAGACTACCAAATGCTGACTTACGGGGTGCAAACCTTCAAACCGCAAGGTTGTTTCATGTTAATCTACAAGACGCAAACTTGGGACTGGCTCGACTACAAGGCGCAGACTTGAGGTTCGCCAATCTGCAAAGAGTAGTTTTGTTTGGAGCTAACTTGCAAGGAGTGAACTTGTTTAATGCCAAACTACAAAATGCGATCCTAGAACACACAACATTTGACGAAAATACCATTCTCCCCGATGAATCCAAGTGGACACCTGGAACTGACCTAACTCGCTTTACTGACTCTGATCACCCTGATTTTTGGAGTTTAGACGTTAGTCCATCTATTATAGATTTGCTTGCAGAACTTGACGCAGCGCTTGCACGAAGTAAACGGGGAAAATAACAGCGCCCCGGTTCAAAACCGAAGGCTGTTGAAAAAGCCTTGAAACCCCTCAAAGGGGTTGAGGGATACTTGCCTAACCGCTTTAGCGGTTTACCAAAATAGTGAGCCTGGGGTTTTGAACCCCAGGCCACGCAGCTCACACCGGCTCCATATCGCGCCAGTTGGTGCCCACCTGGGCATTTGCTCGCAGCGGCGCACGCATCTTAAACGCCCCTTCCATCACATCCACCACCAGCCTGGCGGTTTCGTCCAGTTCCGCTTCGGGAACTTCCAGAACCAGTTCATCATGCACCTGTAAAATCATGTGCGCGTTCAGGTGGCTTTCCTGCAAGGCGGCATACAGTTCGATCATCGCCTTTTTCATGATGTCGGCGGCGGTACCCTGAATCGGCATGTTGATCGCCACACGTTCCTCACCCTGAATGGCGACCTGATTGCCTTTGCCATCTCCGGCCTGCCGCAGAATATGAAACTCGCGCCGCCGCCCGAACAGTGTCGTGATCGGCCCCAGTCGCGCCGCCTGCTTGGTGCTTTCCAGATAATCCTGCACCCTGGGCAGCCGCGCAAAATAGGTGTTGATAAAATCACGTGACTCCGACAAAGTCAGGTTGCTATCGCGTGCCAGCCGAAACGCCCCCATGCCATAAATCAGGCCGAAGTTCACACGCTTGGCGAAACTGCGCTGGTCATAGGTCACTTCTTCCAGCGGGATGCCATACACCGCCGCCGCCGTTGCGGCATGAATGTCCTGACCTTCAGCAAAGGCTTCCAGCAGCGTCTCTTCCCCGCTGATATGCGCCAGCACGCGCAGTTCAATCTGGCTGTAATCGACACTCAGCAGTTTAGTTCCCGGCGGGGTGATAAATGAGCGCCGCACCTCGCGCCCCACTTCCGTGCGAATCGGGATATTTTGCAGGTTGGGGTCGCTGCTGCTGATACGTCCGGTGGTGGTGCCGGTCTGATTATAGCTGGTGTGCAGCCGCCCAGTTTCGGCGTTGATCAGCTTCGGCAGCGCATCGACATACGTGCCTTTCAGCTTGGTGAGTTCGCGGTAATTCAGGATTTCCGTCAGGATCGGATGGGCGTTTTCTTCGGCCAGCTTGTCCAGTGTGGCCGCATCGGTGGAATAACCGTGAGTCGTTTTGCGCAACCCTTCAACGGATAAGCCGAGCTTGCCAAACAGCACGTCATTCAACTGGCGTGGACTGTTGATATTAAACTCGCCATAACCGCCACTGAGTCCATAAATTTCCTGTTCCAGCCCCTTGAGCTGATTGTCAAGGCTTTCGCTCAACTCCGCCAGATAATCCACGTCCAGCACCACGCCAGCCCGTTCCATCGCCGCGATAACCGGCACCAGCGGCATTTCCAGCGTGTGCAGCAGTTCGGTTAATTCTGGCTGACTGCTCAGTTCTTTTTGCAGTGTCGTCACTGCGCGATAGGTCACCGTGCCATCGGCGGCGGCATACGGCGCGGCCTGCTCGACCTCGACCATAGCCATTGTGATCTGCTTTTTACCGGTGCCGATCAGTTCCTTAATTTCAGTCATGATAATCGGCGGATCGAGCCGGAAATTGGCGAAAGCTTTTAGCCCTAAAAATTTACTGGCCGGGTCCAGCAGCCATTCGGCGATCATCGTGTCAAACGTAATCGGCGTGACATCAATGCCGTAGCGCTGCATCATCACCAGATCATAAGCCGCATTATGTGCATATTTTTCAATGTTAGGGTTGGTCAATGACGGACGCAGCGCGTCGATCACCACATCCAGCGGCAGTTGATCCACTTCGGTGGACATATCAAACAGCGCCGCTTCTTTTTTATGCCCTACCGGAATGTAATACCCGGTCACGTCATCCACCGCCAGCGCGATGCCCACCAAAATCGCCGCCATCTGGTCGACACTGGTGCTTTCCACATCAAAGACAATGCCTTTGGCGGCGTTCAATGTCTCGACCAGCGCATCCAGCGTCGCCTGGTCGCGGACGATGACGCATTGCATATCCGCTTCAACGGGTGTCGGCGGCGGCGCAAATTCGCTGACCACCTCGGCCACTTCTTCGGCTTTGGCATCCGATTTTGAAGATGACGATTCGCGCGGGGTCGTCTGGCCGGTCAGGCGGTCTGAAAACTGGCGAAATTCCAATTCACGAAACAGTTCTAAAACTCTGTCATGATCGAAATCATGCGCAACACAGGCAGGCAAGTCTAGAGTCACCGGCAGATTTTTGCGGATCGTCGCCAGATTACGGCTGAGATACGCCAGTTCCTCACCATCAATCAGCTTTTGCTTCATCGCGCCTTTAACGTCGTCAATGTGGGTATAAATACCCTCGATGGTGCCATACTGCTTCAGCAGATTGGTCGCGGTTTTCTGCCCCACGCCCTTAACGCCGGGGATATTATCCGACGAATCGCCCATCAAGCCCTTGAGTTCGATGAGTTGCGCCGGTTCAATTTCCCACTCATCGCGGAACATCTGCACATCATAGACCACATCATTTTCACCGCGTTTGGGCAACTGCACCATCACATGCGAGGTCAACAGTTGCAGCAGATCACGATCGCCGGTAATCACACGCGTATCGACCCCCTGCGCTTCGGCCTGCACCGCTGCCGTGCCGATCATGTCATCGGCCTCATAACCTTCCATCGCCAAAATGGGGATATTGAAGGCCTGCGTCAGCTCGATAATGCGCTCAATCTGCGAAGCCAGTTCCTCCGGCATTTTGTCGCGCGTGCCTTTATAGTCGCTGTAAAGCTCGTCGCGCCCGCTCAGGCCTTTATCAAAGCTGACCGCTAAATAGTGCGGCTTGTCCTTCAGCAGAATATCGAGCAGCACCCGCGTAAAACCAAAGGTCGCGTTGGTCTGCTCACCGCTGCGCGTGGTAAATCCCCGACTGTTGGATTGCAGCCCAAAAAACTGGCGATACGCGACCGCGTGCCCATCCACCACATAAAATAAGGGACGTGATGTCATAAATTTCCGTCCTTGATGATTTAATCGAACATACGAGCGGATTATAGCTTAAAATAACATTCTGGCACACCAGAAATTTACGGGGTGACGGTCGGATTTTCAAACAAATAAAACTCGTACGGACAGGGCATGCCCTGTCCGTACATTTCTAAGGTTACTGCCCAATTCGGCTGAGGGTAAATTATAGACTTACAGCGCCTGTTCCAGAATATGCGAGAGTTCGGCGGCGGTCAGCACCAGTGGATTGGCTTTCATGCTGCTGGCTTTGGCGCTTTTCTCGACAATTACGGGAATATCTGTTGACGTGATGCCATATTCGGAGAGGGGCGGAATCGCCAGCGCAGCGCCCAGGTCGGCAATCCAGCGGATGGCATCCGTGGCAGTTGCGCTGAGGTCACCCGTTAAAATCCGCGCGACTTCGTCATACCGCGGCAAAGCGGGATTATCCGGCTCACGCGCCTGCAGCGCCTGCACATTCGTCTCGGTGACGAACGGCAGCAGCCGTGCACAGATCGCGCCATGTGGCGCATCGAACATGCCACCCAGCACACCGGCAAATCCATGCACCGCGCCTAATCCGCTGTTTGCCAGTGCCAGCCCGCCCAGCAGACTCGCCTGCGCCATATCCTCACGCGCCTGCACATCCGCGCCATTTTCATAGACACGACGCAGTGATCGCCCCGACCGCACCAGCCCTTCGCGGCAAAAACCGTCGGTGACCGGATTCGCGCGGTGCGAGACATACGGCTCCAATACCTGAGTCAGCGCGTCCATGCCGGTTGCCGCTGTAATCGGCGCGGGCATGGAGTAAGTCAGTTCCGGGTCCACCAGCGCGACGCGCGGTAGCATCAACGGGCTGCGCAGGCTGACTTTGACGCGATGTTCCGGTGAGGCCAAAACCGCATTGCGCGTCACTTCGGAGCCGGTTCCGGCAGTCGTCGGGATAGCGATAAAGGGCAGCGGCGGATTCGTCAGCGCCTGACCTTTGCCGATGACTTCCAGATAATCCAGCGGTTCACCGTCATTGGTGGCCAGCGCGGCAATCGCTTTACTGGCGTCAATCACACTGCCCCCGCCAAAAGCAACCACCATATCACAGCCGTGATCGTGAACGTAATCGACGCCTGACTGAATCAACGGAATCGTTGGCTCACCAGCGACGCTGAACACAATCACAGCCATGCCCTGCGCGACCAGCAGATTAATCAGGGGTTGAGCGCGGTCAACCTGGCCGGGTGCGACCACCAGCACATTTGACCCCATCTCAGCAGCAATCGGGCCAATCTCGCTCAGTTTACCCGCCCCAAAGATAATCCGTGTCGCAGTTGCAAATTCAAAAGGCATAACGTCGCTTGCTCCGCTTCAGTTGGTCACAGGTCATTCTCTCAGGCGGGTTCGTAGGGAATCAGATCAATACGGGTGAGCAGTTCTTCAATGTCCTCACAGCGACATTCGGCTGTCCCCGGCATCATCACCACCGCCGCTGAGGCCGCAAAACCCAGGCGAATGCCCTCCTCAATCGGCTGCTTGCGCGCAATCGATGCTGCTAACCCGGCCAGCACCGCATCCCCTGCCCCGGCCACATTGCTGACCGGCACTTTCAGCGGCGGCACACGATAAGCGCGATCTTCCAGCACCGCCAGACCGCCATCCGCGCCCAGCGTGATAATCGGGCAGGTGCCGTAACGCTCGTAAATGTCACGCCCCACCACATAAGCCTCGTCCACTGTATTGATCTCGCGGCCAGCATATTGCGAGATTTCATCGCGGTTGGGCTTGACGAAATTGGGGCGGCCTTTAAGGCCCGCGTTTAAATACGGCTCGCTGCCATCGAAAATCACCGGAATATCGCGTGACCGCGCCAGTTGGATGAAGTCCTCATAAAATGCCGGATCCATACCTTTGGGCAGGGTTCCTCCCAGAACGACTACTGGCGCATCATCCAGTGCCCGGATATAACGCTCGCGCAGATCAGCGATGTGCTCTGGATGGACGATCAGCGTCGAGGCGGTGATGCTCGTCTGCCCGCTACCGTCTTCAGGGATAATCAGAATATTACGGCGGCTCTGGCCTTCCACCGGCACATAGTCGGTGGTCACGCCTTTGGCATGCAGCAGTTCACGGACAATTTCGCCGTTATGACCGGCAGCAAAACCCAGTGATAAACTCGGCAGGCCGATTTCGCCCAGAATCCAGGAGGCGTCAATCGCTTTACCACCCACACTGATCACACTTCGGCTGGCGCGGATGGTGGCATCAGGCTGGTAAGCGGGGATGAATACAATATGGTCAATTGATGTATTGGCGGCAACAGTGACAATCATCCGGCACTTATTCCAGGTGGCTGTCTTTGAAGCTGGTGTAAGCCTCGCCCAAAGCAACGCCCTTCTGTGCCAGGGCATCCTGTCCAAATGCCTGCCGTGCCATCAGATAACAATAGGCGTTGGTGTCGAAGCGCTCAACGGCATCAAACGCCGCGTCAATATCCTTGCCCATCAGGAACAGACCATGCCACGGGGCGATTACGCCTGCCGCATGATTCGCGACTTTGTCGGTCAGGTTTTCAAACGCCCCGATCACAATTTTCGACAGAGGGATGGTGGTTGCCGGGGCATAGTCCAGGCAAGGCACCACGCCATATTTCATATTGGCTTCCAGCACCGGCGGCATTTCCTGCGCCATCGCGACGAACACCATCATGTTACGCGGATGGGCATGGATCACACCTGTGCCGTAAGCGTTAAATTTACGCAGCAGCCCCAGATGAATATTCGACTCGCGCGAGAGCGTGCCCTTGCCGTCCAGAATTTTGCCACCCAGATCAACCACAAGCACAT
>JBBSQD010000071.1:0-24397 GCA_038258185.1 Aggregatilineales bacterium
ATGGCCTCAAGCTATTACGACAAGCCCGTTCCAGCGGATCTGGCGATTGTCGGTGAAGTCGGCCTGAGTGGTGAACTGCGCACCGTCAGCCAGATGGCGATGCGCCTCAATGAAGCGGCCAAAATGGGCTTTAAGCGGGCGCTTGTGCCCAAGACCCGCCGCAAGATCGAGGACGTCCCATCGACCATCAAGCTCATGGAAGTGCGCAATCTGGCGGAGGCTTTGGCGATTGCTGTACCACGGGATTAATTACTTGCGGCCAGCAATCAACAGGTGACGATTAACAAAGGTCGCCTGGGGCATGCCGGTGTCTGTCGCGTCCAGCCAGGCGGCGACTTCCGGCGGAGCCAGCCGCAACAGCGACTCTAACTGGTGGATGGTGGCCGCGCTGCAACCCTGCCTTATGGCCCATGTGCCAAAGTCATGCCGTTTAATGACGACTTCCGTATGCTCAATATTTAACCCGGCCTGTTGGAACATTGCCACCCATTCCGGCTGTGAATAGGCGCGGTTATGGCTGGGGTCACGCAGTTTTTCAAAGGTATCCACATAGCCACCCTGATAAGGGTCATCTGGTAACATCTGATCCTGCACCAGCAGCAATCCGCCCGGCTTCAAGACCCTCACTGCCTCATTGACGAACTGCTGCACATCCGGGAAGTGATGCGGCGCGATGCGGCAGGTCACCAGATCAAAGTTTGCGTCGTCAAACGGCAATTGTTCAGCATCTGCTTCTCGAAATTCAACATTAGAAATACCTTTTACGACAATAAATTTTTCTGCGGCGGCCAGCATATTGGGTGTCAGGTCGGATGCAGTCACCCGCGCAACAGATGGCGCAAATTTCAGCGCAGTGTGTCCGCCGCCCGTCGCGACATCCAGCACCACCCAATTTGCTTGTGGCTTGGCGATTTCCAGCAAGCGATCAAGGTCATAGCCTTCAGCATGCGATTGGCTCTCGACATAACCCTGCGCAAACTGGCTGTAGCGTGTTTTGGATAACGATTTTGAATCATCCTGGTTCATGATTTCTTCTCCTGTACGATAGTTTCACAGACAAGCCTAGCACGTTTGCGGGTCAGCAAGGCACACACTTTCTTATGCCTTTCATCAATATTTCTTATGCAAAAAGGATAGCGCAGCAGGGAATAAGCCCGGTAAAATACAATGCCATGATTTATAGGTAGAGTTCACGATGAAGCAGACTCCTAATGTAAAGTCCCACACTCAAACGATTGTCCTTTGCACCGGTAAGAAGTGTGCCAAAAAGAAACACATCAAAAACATTGATCGACAGTTAAAAGGTTATATCAGCCGATTTAACCGGCAGCATAAACCACGCCGGATTATGCGCATCAAAACGTCGTGTCTGGGTATTTGCAAAGGCGGGCCTTTGCTCGTCGTGTATCCAGAAGGCACATGGTATCATCATGTCGATGAAGCTGTTCTGGCACAAATCTTCAGTGAACATCTGGAAAATAACCAGCCGGTCACTGACCATATCTTTTTCAGTATGAACCAACCCACACTACCTGATGAGGACTAAAGCATGACCACAGGTTTAATGACCAAAGTACGCACACGACAGATCAGTATGATGTACAAAACGTGTGCCACCGTAGGCAACATTCTCAAGACCATTTCGCAGGAAGATGCCACCACGATGCGTGATCTCAATGATGGCGATAAAGGCTGGACTGTGCTGGAAGTCCTGGGCCATCTGGCCGATTATGACAGTTATTTTTACCAGCGCGCCGTGATGATTCTGGAGCAGGTCTACCCGCAGTTACCCGCTTATGACCCTGAAGCACTGGCGATTGAACATGCCTATAACGCTCAGGATATGGACGCTGTCTATGCGCGTTTGTACGAATCGCGGCAGCGTTTTATCGAGTTTTTCAATAATTTAAATGACGAACAATGGAATCGCGCCGGGGTGCATCCCGAAAAAGGCCACTTCACCCTAACAGATGCAGTGATGCAGGTCAGCTCGCATGATATTGGCCATATTGAGCAGATCACCCGCATCCTGGCGCAGACCCGCTAGGAAAGTGATAGGGGATTGTTTAGGATTCACAGGCAGCGTTTAACACATTGCAAGGTGGATATTATTAAGCTAAATGATATCAGGCCGAGTAAATAACATGTTATAATCTGGTCAGGTGGTAACATGTTCATGTTGGATGGAAAGGGAAAATTCCACATGCAAACATCAAAACAAGTCGCGCACCAGCGCACAAGTAGAAAAAATCTGACTTTGAGTGTGATTATTCCATGTTATAACGAAGTCGATAATATCGCCGAAATCCTGCAGCGTGTTGAAGATGTGGGACTGGCCTACGAGATTATCATCATTGATGATGGGTCTACCGATGGCACCCGCGCCCTGCTCGCCAGCATTGAAGCTGAAGAACGCCCCGGTGTCCAGGTGTTTTACCATGATCATAACCAGGGCAAAGGCGCTGCGCTTGTCACGGGTTTTAAGATCGCCACGGGCGACATCATCCTGATTCAGGATGCGGATTTTGAATATGATCCCCGTGAATACCCCTCGCTGATCAAACCGATTGAAGAAAATATCACCAAAGTGGTTTATGGATCGCGCTTTCTGGGCGGGCCGCGCAAGGCCATGAACTTCTGGAATATGGTCGCCAATAAAGGTCTGACACTGGCTACAAACATTCTTTACAACGCTATCCTCAGCGACATGGAAACCTGCTATAAGGTGTTCCTGCGCGAAGTGGTGGAGGATATGCCCATCCATGCCCGCGGCTTCGAGTTTGAGCCGGAGTTCACCGCCAAGGTACTTAAGCAGGGCATCCGCATTTATGAAGTGCCGATTTCCTATAACGGGCGCGAATGGACTGAAGGCAAGAAAATCAAGTGGACAGACGCGCCGATTGCGCTGTGGACACTGTTTAAATACCGCTTCGTGAATTAAGTCCAACTCTTTAACCACGACATACATTTTAATCAGGACACGCACTGTGTCCTGATTTGTTTCCACCCATACCCGTCATTGAACTCTCAGATTGTCTGGGCTAAGATAGACTTTCCTGATTTTTAACCCAATAAGTAAACCTATGAGCGATCTTTATCTGATTGTTGGGCTGGGTAATCCCGGCAAAAAATACGAGCAGACCCGGCATAATGTCGGCTGGCATGTCATGGATGAACTCGCGGGGCGCTATCAACTGCGCTTCGATAAAACCGAGAAAAAAGCCATCACCGCCACCGGCACGATCAAGCATCAACGGGTTCTGCTGGCAAAACCACAGACGTATATGAATGCCAGCGGTGAGGCTGTCCGCGCCCTGGCCGATTTTTATAAAATCGACATCGATCATATTATTGTCGTGGCCGATGATATGGATCTGCCTTTGGGCACGCTGCGCCTGCGGGAAAGCGGCAGCGCGGGTGGGCAAAACGGCGTGAAGAGTGTGATCCAGCATCTGGGCACACAGAATTTTAGTCGGGTGCGTTTTGGCATTGGCCGCCCCCCCGGCAAGATGGATGCGGTTTCTTATGTGTTGCAGGCCTTCCGGGGTGATGAAGCGATTCTGGAGCAGGAAGTCGCTGGTCGCGCGTCGGATGCAATCGAAACCTGGCTGACAGACGGCATCAATCTGGCGATGTCCCGCTTTAATGGTGACATCCAGGAAAAAGCGTCACCCACCCGCACGGACCCTAAAGCCGAGCTGGCTAAATACCAGCGCGCCCACGAGTTAAAACCGTCAGACCCCGGCCCTTTAGAGAAAATGGCGGGTGTGCTGCGCGGTATGGGGCGCAAAGATGAAGCCGCGCAACGGCATATTGAAGCCGCGAAATTATTTGAAAAGCGTGGCGAAAAACTGAAGGCCATCAGCCAACTCGAACGCGCCATCAGCCTTAATCCGGCGTTGATCGAGGTTCAGCAGAGCATCGCCCGCTTGTATGAAGATATGGGCAACAGCAAAAAAGCGGTACAACGTTACGCGTGGCTGGCGGATTATCTGTGCGAACAAGGCGATTTCGCTGAAGCACAAGCTGCACTTGATGAAGCTTTGCGCCTGAACCCGCAACATCCCAAAGCGCTGGAAATTCAGGCGATGTTGAATAAGCAGGAACAGTAGACACAAGTTCAGGCTGTTTCTCCTTCATCATTTTCTTTCAGGAAAATGGTGATTATCAACCCATTCTTGATGCTGGCCCCGCGCCCTGCGGGGCTCCTTTTTTTGCATAGCGGGATAAGCTAAGCGATAATTTAGATTATTCCAACCTTTGCCGAGTATAATAAGCTTATCAATTCCAACCGAAATAGGGTAAATTGATGCCCTATCCTGCCTTTACCACCGACCTGACCATTAAACCTTCCGGGAGATTATGCAACTCACAGGCTTAATTGACTTGCTACGCGATAGCAGTGTCTATCGTAATTTTATTGACCAACTCAAATCCGGCGCAACCCTTGATGATTTGCGCGTGATCCGTGCAGCACGGCCTTTCGTGCTGGCCGCGATGGCACAGGATTGGGATGGCCCGGTGCTGTATATTACCGCCCGGGTTGACCGCGCTTACAATGTCTCGGAGCAGCTTCCTGTCTGGCTGGGAGACCGTCCCATTCATCGCTTTGCCGAGCCAACCGCGCTGTTCTATGATCGCGCCCCGTGGGGTGAGAATGTCATCCGCAACCGCATCGGCACATTAGCGGCTTTGCTGCCGCATGACGATTTTCAGGCGGAACAAAAGCATCCGGTGATCGTCACGTCCGCCCGGGCCATTATGCAGCGCACACTGCCCGTGACCACCTTTCGCAAAGACACACTGATTCTCAAGCCCGGTCAAAGACACGCCATTGATCGCTTACTGATGCATCTGGTCAATCTGGGTTATGAACCCGCGCAGATCGTCACCGAACCCGGCATTTTCAGCCGACGTGGCGGCATTATTGATGTTTACCCGATGGCGGATAATCAGCCGGTACGCATCGAATTTTTTGACGATGAGATCGACAGTCTACGCCAGTTCGACCCCGCCACGCAGCGTTCTATAGGCAGAGTGCAGCACGTGATGATTACACCGGCGCGCGAAGCTCTGCCGGAACAAACCTCGGCGCTGGCGGAGCATTTACGCTCCTGGTTCGAGACTTTGCCGCCTGTGGAAAGTGATGTCACCAGCCCACGCCCTGATATTGAGGCGATGAGTGGTGGCATGGTTTTCCCGCACATCGAGCATTATATTCCCTATCTGTATTCGAATCCCGTCAGCCTGCTGGATTACGCGCCGGATAACGCACTCATTATCGTTGAGGATTGGTCGGAACTGCGCGACACGATTGCTGGCATTGAAGAGAGTGCCATCCAGACACGTGTCGAGAAAATTGATACGAAATTAATCGCGCCCGATCATCCGCTACCCTATATCACCTGGGACGCGCTGGTGGAGGAAATTGAACAGCGTACCAGTGCGCATCTGGGTTATGCCGCTTATAGCGAAGATGAACCGCTGCCGGAAGAACTGCCGGATGCCGGCTTGCGGAGTCTGTTCGCACCGGAGCAGCGTTTCGGTGGACAGCTTAAGCTCATGCTGGACAATCTGCGTAAACTGCGGCATGAAGATGATCGCATTGTGGTCGTCACCCAGCAGGCACCGCGCCTGACGGAAATCTGGCAGGAGCAGGAATCGCAGCATATCCCCACAACGAAGGATGTGATCGAAACACCCGACTTACACTCGCTGATGTTCGTCAATAGCGCATTGCAGGAGGGCTGGCAGCTTCGCACAGAAGATGGCGTCACGCATCTGCTGACTGATCATGAAATTTTTGGCTGGAGCCGTCCTGAACCGCGTCGCAGGAAATCCGGCAGTCCGACCAAAGTGCCGGAAACCAGTTATGCCGACCTGAAAGACGGCAATTATGTCGTCCATGTCGATTATGGCATCGGACGTTTCGCCGGGATGCGCCGCCGGACAATCGAAGGTAACGAGCGTGAATATCTGCTGGTGGAATATGGCGGGACAGATCTGCTGTTTGTGCCTATTCATCAGGCTGACCGTCTGACACGTTACATCGGCCCGGATGACCGTCCTCCCGCAGTCAGCAAGCTGGGTAAACCGGACTGGATTCGCATCAAAACTCAGGCGAAAAAGGCCGTAGAGGACGAAGCCCGCGAATTACTGGGCTTATATGCTCAGCGCCATTCCACACCGGGTTACGCCTTTGGCTCAGATACACCGTGGCAGCACGAGGTCGAAGCCAGTTTCCCCTATGTGGAGACGGAAGATCAGCTTCGTGCAGTGCGCGAGGTCAAAGCGGATATGGAACAACCGCACCCGATGGATCGCCTGATTTGTGGCGACGTGGGTTATGGCAAGACCGAAGTCGCGCTGCGTGCGGCTTTCAAAGCCGTGATGGATGGCAAGCAGGTGGCGGTACTGGTGCCGACGACAGTACTGGCGCAGCAGCATTATGAAAATTTCAGCCTGCGCTTATCCGCATTTCCGATTAAGGTGGAGATGCTGTCGCGCTTCCGCAGCAAGGAAGAGCAAAGTCGCCTGCTGCCCAAAATCGCCGCTGGTGAGATCGACATTATCATCGGCACCCATCGTCTGCTCAGTGACGACGTGACCATTAAAGATTTGGGTCTGGTTATTATCGACGAGGAGCAGCGCTTTGGCGTGACGCATAAAGAGCATTTCAAAAAGATGCGTACCCATGTCGATGTGCTGACGCTGACCGCCACACCGATCCCGCGCACGTTGTTTATGGCGATGTCGGGTGTCCGAGATATCAGCACCATTCAGACGCCGCCAGAAGAACGCCTGCCCATTATCACGCATGTCGGTCCATTTGATGAGCGGCTGGTGCGGCAAGCGGTACTGCGGGAGATCGAGCGTGGTGGGCAGATTTTCTTTGTGCATAATCGCGTTCAGTCCATCGACAATGCGCGTGAACGTCTGGAACGCATCGCGCCAGAACTGCGCACAGTGATCGCCCACGGTCAGATGCACGAACGTACCCTAGAAAAAGTGATGATCGCTTTTGGCGGGGGTGATTTTGATGCGCTGGTAAGCACGGCTATTATAGAAAGCGGCATTGATATTCCCAATGCCAATACGCTGATTGTTGACCGCGCAGACTGGTTTGGCATGGCACAGTTGTATCAGCTAAGAGGCCGTGTCGGGCGCAGCGCCCAGCAGGCGTATGCCTACTTCTTCCATTCTGGCGATGGTCGGCTGAATGATGAGGCGCGTGTTCGGCTGGAAACGCTGGCCGAAAATAACGAACTGGGCGCGGGGATGCAGATCGCCATGCGTGACCTGGAATTACGTGGTGCAGGCGATATTTTAAGCACCAAGCAGACCGGTCATGTCGCTGCAATCGGCCTGCATCTGTATACGCAGCTTCTGGCGCAGACGATCAAAGAACTCAAAGGCGATTATCGCGCGCAGGATGTGCTGCCTGTTGCGGTCAGCAGTGTGACGATTGACCTGCCGTTACCGGCTTATCTGCCCACCAACTGGATACCGGAAATGGCGCTGCGGCTGCAAATTTACCGGCGCATTGCCAGCCTGACCAGCCGCGAAGATGTCGATATTATGCGTGAGGAAATGCGCGATCGGTTCGGGAAGCTACCGCCTGCCGCCGAAAATCTGATGTTCCAGATTGATGTTAAATTACTGGCACATGCCGCAGGCGCAACCGCCATCATGGTTCCAGATGAAAAAGTATTGGTGAAGCTGCCCTACCTGCCCGACATCAATCGCGATCAATTGCAGAATGATTTGAGTGGTGAGATTGTCGTCACCCGTACTGCCGTCGAAATTCCGCTTGAGCACGATCACTGGCAGGTTCATCTGCTGCATGTGCTGGAACAGCTTGCACAAGCCCGGCTGGCGCTGTTAGATGTCACTGGTTTGTGAAATGTACAACCCGGGAAGTACAGTCTTCATAGATGTACTTCCTCCGGATTTTCCCTCGCTATAATCAGAATTCGCTGCACACCTGATCGCACAATTTATTTTTTGACGTCCACAATTTGCCCCTGCGTGATCTCCACTAATTGGGCAGTCGCAATCGGGAAGATGGCGTTATGCGCTCCACCCGCTGCGTACAACTGCTCATAACGCTGCAACGCATCATCAATCAACACTGTCAGGCCGGATGTGCGATGGGCCAGAGGCGGCACGCCACCGGGGGCATAACCATAAATTTCAATACACTGCTCAGGCTTGGCGGTTTTCACCTTTTTACGTCCCACGCTAAACCAATCGGCCAGTTTGCGATCATCCACAAACTGATCACCACTGGCCAGGATAATCACCGGTTGACCATCAATCAGAAACGCCAGACTCTTGACGATCTGCCCTAGCTCACAGCCGATATTATCGGCGGCCTGCTGGCTGGTCGCGGTGGGGGTATCAAAGAATTGAATCTGGATGCCTGTTCCAAGCTGATCTAAAGCGGCTTGAACATCATCAGGGGTTAACGGTTGCATCGAGGCGGCTCCCATAGTTACAATAAAACATGCCAGTTATACTAGCAGGTCTCAGGGAAAAATCTATTGCAGAGCAAACTTCAGGTTAAGCAGACTACGATTGAGCTGATTCAAGGCGATATAACCCATCAGGATACGGATGCGATTGTCAATGCCGCTAATTCATCTTTATTGGGTGGCGGGGGTGTTGATGGTGCAATACACAATGGAGCGGGGCCGGATCTGCTGCGCGAAACCCAAAATCTGGGAGGATGCCGCACCGGAGATGCCAAAATTACCGGAGGCTATCGCCTGAAAGCAAAATATGTCATTCACGCGGTCGGCCCCATTTACCAGCGCAATAATGACTCTGTTCCCGGCCTTCTGGCAAGCGCTTACCGCCGCAGCCTGGAGGTGGGTGTTGCAAATAACCTCACCTCAATCGCTTTTCCGTCGATCAGTACCGGCGCTTATGGTTATCCGGTAAATCAGGCCGCAGAGATTGCGTTACAAACCGTCATCGAATTTGCGCAATTGAATGTCCAGTATGCGCTGATACGATTCGTTTTGTTCGACCATCCAACATGGCAGTTGTTTTGTGAAGAATTGTCAAGAATCGCAGGTGGGGGCGATTATCAATCCAGCGACATAGTCTGAAGAACAGACAAAACCTGCTGAAAATTCTCGTATTCGTCGTCGGAAAACATCTCAGACATACGCCGGTCTACACGCCGAGCACTATCCATCACTGGTTGTTTGTACTTCTCACCAGCATCTGTCAGATAGATGCGGACAGCACGGCGGTCTGATGGATCTGCACGCCGCTCAATCAACCCTTTGTTCTGCAATTTGTCGAGATTAGGGGTAAATGAAGTTGCGGCACGACCCACAGCCCGTGCCAGTTCAGACGCATGTTGGCCGTCTTCCTCGTAAAGCGCGCGCAGAATGTACCATTCAATAATAGTCAGCTCCGCAGGTTGAATAACCTGCCCAAATACCTGATCCATGTTTCGTAAAGCGACATCAAGGTTACACCAAACTGAACCCTGAAATCGTAATGCTGTCACTGTTTTATTCATAGTCATCGAGCAATATAACCTGTGAACTTATTAACGGATAAACCTAGTACCAAAACTAGCGTGCTGCGAAGTCAGTCAATCTGGTTTTTGCGCCAGCTTTATAGCAAGGGTACCCAGCCGCAACTGATCGTCCGTCGAGAGCACATAAGGCTCATTCGAGGGCAGCCGCTCACCATTTAAGAATGTACCATTAACTGAATTCAGGTCGACGACGTGAATGACACCGTGGAAAACGATAAGTGCCGCATGCCGACGGGACACACCTTTGTTAAGCGCGTCCGATTCTGCCAGATCAATATCTGGAATGTATTGGCTATTCGAATCAGATCTTCCTAGAATGTAACCCTCAGCAACTGGCGCGTCTAGTACCAAGTGTTGCCCATTATCAGCCCAGATTTCGATTTTGCCTGCTGCTGTGATGCCTGGTTTTGTCACTTTTTTTCCTGTAGATTGTTAAAGTAACAATAAGCGTTACAAGCCATGAAAGCCAATAAATAAAATTATATAATACAATCTGATATAAAACCATTAGGGCTATATTAAAGGAAATATAACGAAAACAGCCAGTGCTTTCTGGCTGCTTTCATTTTGGTTGATGGTTTAGAGGTAATGTCAGGCAGGCATCAGAATATGGGAAATATCACTGGCCCACTGGCGAATTTCGTCCCAGTCGCGGAAATCTCCGGTTGCGCCACGCATGGCACGCACCAGCATGCGCTCACCCCAATGCAGCTTCTCAACATCAATTTTTCCATGAAACACGTGGATATCCTGCGGTTGAATCCGTTCCAGAATGGGCTGGATAGACTCTGGTGCATGCCACCCGTCCAGCAATTCATCCGCGCTACCGACTCCGGTTGGCCCGCTTGAGAAAATCCACACAGGCTTTTGCGCAAGATCGCCTTCAAAGCGCTCGACAAACTTGACGCCATTCGCCAGCCAGTTCCCCGCATAAACGGCACTGCCTATCACGACTGCATCATAATCCTGCAGATCATGAACCGCATCTACTGATACGACCTTGACCTGCAACCCGGCTTCACTGAGCGTATTACCAATCGCTGCGGCAATCTCCGCGGTGGAGCCATATTTACTGGCGTAAGTTAGTAAAATTTTTTGCATAATACTCACCCCATAATTTTACCTGAAGCTGGCTTTTGACCCCTTCAGGATGGTCTATATTTAGATTCTGACAGGGTTAGCCTTTACGGAATACTACCAAACGTCATTAATGGCAGAGGAGAGTGTCACAATTAAAAGGTGAGCCTGTTTAGCTCATCGCGTTTGAATTATTTCTGTAAAAATCAGAATTATAGATGAAAGAATTCAAGGATAATCTGTTGCTTTACGATCTTTTCATAATTGCTTAAGTCTGGTAAGTTTGTATTCGGTTAGGATAAAAGAATATTCAATCAACAGAGGAACGGCAATGAAAGACGAAACCAGCACACTGATGCCCTATTATCGCAACGGGCTGCTGTACTTCCCCACAAAAACTGTAGAGATGCTGCACAAAAATGGTCTGTCGAAGACTATTGCTCAGGCAGCCAGCGCTGGTCTGTCACTGGATGATGAAGCTGAGATGCAGGAAGTCAGAAGTGCCGTTCAAGCGGTGCTGAATCAATCCGCTAAGGACTCCGCCATCTATGCGGCCTTAAACAACCCTGAAACCCAATTTATGCTGACTGGCAAACCCGCCTATAACGCTTAGTGCTGGGTGCGCTGCGTCTGACGGGTGTTGAATACAGTCGTCGGCAGCCACTTGTCCATTTCCGGGTGATCGGCAGGAGCCAGGCTCAAAAGCACATTGTGATCTGGCTCACGCAGATAGTAGACCAGATAGCTGCGATTGGGGTGCAGGAGTGTATAGGGTGCCAGCCGCTTTTTGAAGCGGACAGGTTTGCCATCGGCAGTATATAACTCCAGAGGTCGCCAGAACATAATAATAGGTGTGGGGTTATCCCCGGCGTATAAGCGTTCAAACTGCACCGTTGCCCGCGCATAACGTCGCGCCCTGAAAATTAACGGCGTAAAGAGCACAATCAAGGCAATTGCCAGCACCATAATCAGACCGCGCCAGTTCAGAGCCATCAGGCGTGGCCCCATGAAAATCACCACTGGCAGCATCAGAAACAGCAGGGTCATCAAAGGTTCGGTGACCATATCCTTCCACTGATCTGTGGTTAAACGTCCATTGCGGTTCTGATCCAGCCGCGAACGCATTTGTTCAGTCACATGTTCTAAAACAGTCATCACATCCACTCAATTCAATCCAAAACTGTTTTTATTGTAACGCCTTACGAGGGTACTTGTTAAACCCCAGTTATTGGGCTCCTTCAGAAACGGCTTTATTGCGTCCGGCAAAGATAAACAAGCGTCCCGGTAATTGCAGCAGAATTACACTGGCGATGATAAATACGCCCCCGACGACCTGCCCCGGTTGCATCCTTTCGCCGAGAGTGATCGTCGCGATGATGATGGTCAGGATCGGTTCAACTGTGCCGATAATCGCGGCTTTTGGCGCGCCCAGCTTCTGAATGCCAATCGTGAGGCAGAAAATCGGCAGAACAGTACAGACAGTTGCCAGCACCAGCAGATACAGCCACAAGGCTGGACTGTCGGGAATCATCAGCTCACGGCGGATCACCACACTCAGCATCATAGTCGCAAATGAGCCGACAATCACCCAACCGCTGGCACGCATGAGCGCGTTATGTCCACGCAGGATACGGCTGTTGAGCACATAATAAATCGCAATCACAACCGCATTCAGCAAGGCCATGCCCACGCCAATCAGATCGCCTTCATCCCAACCGGCACCCAGATTAGGGACGGTCAGCGCAATACCGATCAGGGTCAACGCAAGCGCCACCCACCCCTGCATCGACAAGCGCTCTCCCATAAACAGCGAGATAATCGCTACAATGGTCGGATAGGTGTAAAACAGGACGATGAGCGTACTGGCTGGCATTCTTTCCAGCGCGAAAAAGGCCGTTAGCGCGGCGGCGACCATCAACACACCCAGACCCACTAACTGCAAGCGTGGTAAAGGGTTTTCAGGCGGCGGCACACGACGTAAAAAGACGATGAGCCATAACACCGGCAGGGCAAAGGTAAAACGCCAGGTCGCGATATCCAGTGGCGGCATGCCCAGCAACTGAATGTGTTTGACAATCGTCGGCAAAAAAGCGTAACCAGACACCGCTAAAAAAATAAATAACATCCCATTACGTTGTGAGCGTTCCATGTTACTGAGCTTTCAAAGTCTGCAAATTAGTCGATTTTATGGGCAATGTCATTGCATAATCTGGAATAGTGTATTACATAAAAATCAGGGACGAGGTTAAGCTAACCCCGTCCCTGCTGTAATCTGTTTTTAAAGTTTTGCTTACCGGCTAATCAGGGAACAATCGCTGCAATCGTGACCGCATTAGTCAGGTTGACCACCAGGAAAGGCAACACACCCAGAATCAATGTCCCAGCGAAGGCGACATAAATGCCCCAGCTCAGATACTGCGTTTCGCCCTCAGCGGGATCACCAGCACCATCACGCAGGAACATATTGACGATGATGCGCACATAGTAGTACGCGCTGATGACACTGGTCAGCACACCGATCACTGCCAGCCAGATCAGGCCAGCTTCAATCGTGGACATAAACACCAGCCACTTGCCCATAAAACCGGCTGTCAGCGGGATACCCGCCAAACTGAGCATAAAGAAGGCCATAATCAGCGCCAGACCGGGTTTACTGCGTCCCAGACCGACAAAGTCCTCGATGTCCGTCCCGGTGCCATCCGAGCGCTCAATCGCCATCGCTACACCGAAAGCACCCAGATTGGTGAACATATACGCCATCAGGTAAACCAGCATGGCCTGTGCAGCCTGGTCGCCAATGCCAGCCGTTCCTGCGGCGGCGACTGCCATCAGAATATATCCGGCATGCGCAATCGAGGAGTAAGCCAGCAAGCGCTTGATATTGGTTTGCGCGAGGGCGGTAAAATTACCGATGATCAGGGTCGCGGCTGCGATCAAAGCAACGGTCAACTGCCAGTTGGCATTCGGCTGCGCTTCAGCCACGCTGACCACGACCGGCACAGAGACAATCATAATGCGCAGCAGAGCGGCAAAACCGCCGATTTTGGCACCCACACTCATGAAGGCCGCTACCGGGGTCGGTGCGCCTTCGTAGACATCGGGTGTCCACATATGGAAGGGAACCGCCGCGACTTTGAAGCCCAACCCGACCAGCACCAGACCCGCACCCATGACCAGCAAGGTGTTGGAAATGGCGATTTCATTGAGGATACCGGCATTAATCGCCGCAAAAATACCCGGCAGGCTGGTTGTCCCGGTTGCGCCATAGATCAGGGCAGCACCATAAACAAAGAACGCGCTGGCAAAAGCACCTAAAATCAGGTACTTCATACCGCTTTCTTCAGACTTTGAGTCCGGGTAGCGAAAGGCCGCCAGAATGTAGAGCGGGATGCTGAGCAGTTCCAGACCGACAAACACGACGATCAGGTCATTGGCATGGCCCATCAGCATGATACCGGCTGTGGTGAAAAGCATCAGCACATAGTACTCACCCCGTTCGATACCGGTGCGCTTAATATAGTCAATGCTCATCAGAATGCTGATAAACACCGCCAGCAGCACGACGATATTCAGGAAAGCGCTGAAGGGGTCCGCACGGAACATGCCGTAAAAAGCAATCCCTTCAGTGTTATAGACTGCAAGATTGAGCACAAATGCCACGACCACGCCAGCCATCGCCAGCCATGCCGTGCGGGATTTCTGCTCTTTTGGGATAAACAGGTCAATCACCAATAACACCGTGGCATACAGCGCCAGAAAAACCGATGGTAAGGTGATACCCAGGTTTAGATCAGCTAAAGTAGGAGTCGTAAACATTGGTGTTTAGTCCCCGTCACTCTGAGCGACACTCTCTACCGGTTCAACAGCAGTCGTTGCCACTTCTGCTTCGTCATCTGGATAGTAGACTGAAATCTGACGAACCACTTCTTCAGTGGTGGCGGTCATCGTGTCGAAGAACGGTTTCGGCTGGAGGCCAATCAGGAAGATGGCGATCAAAATGGGGATAATCACCGCGATTTCCTGCCAGTGCATCGGCTCCAGATTCTTGTTTTCTTCCTTGTCCAGTTCGCCCATATAGACCTTCTGGAACATATAGAGCATGTAAACAGCGGCCAAAATCACGCCGAGTGTGGCAAACATGGTGAAGAAGAAGCCGAGCACTTCACTGCCCATCGAGCCCAGTAGAATGGTGAACTCACCGACGAAGCCGTTCAGACCCGGCAGACCCATACTGCTGAGGACGACAATCAGGCTGATGCCACCATACAGCGGCAGCGCTTTCCAGATGCCGCCAAAAGCGTCCAGCGCTTTCGTGTGACGGCGTTCATAGAGCATACCCACCAGCAAAAAGAGGCCGCCTGTACTGATACCGTGATTGACCATTTGCAGCACACCACCCTCAATACCCTGCGCATTCAGCGCGAAGATGCCGAGCACGACAAAGCCCAAATGGCTCACAGAAGAGTAAGCAACCAGCTTTTTTACATCAGTTTGCGCGTAACACACCCATGCGCCATAGATAATACCGATGATTGCCAGCGTGGCGACAATCGGCGCCCAGGCGACGCTGGCTTCCGGGAACAACGGCAGACAGAAACGCACAATACCGTAAGTACCCATTTTCAGCAGCACACCTGCCAGAATGACCGAGCCAGCGGTAGGCGCCTGCACATGCGCGTCTGGCAACCAGCTATGCAGCGGCCAGATCGGCACCTTGATGGCGAAAGCGACCAAGAAACCGAGGAACAGGAATGACTGGACACTGCCACCATCCAGCAAACCGCTGAAGGGGAAAACCAGTGCGCCAGAATTGATCGCAGCAATGATCTCCGGCACGGAGAATGTCCCGGCCTGGAAACCAATATACAGAATTGCCAGCAGCATCAGGATTGAACCGGCCATGGTATACAGGAAGAACTTGACTGCGGCGTAAACGCGCTGTTCCGCACCCCAGATACCGATGAGGAAATACATCGGAACCAGTGTGACTTCCCAGAAGATGTAGAAGACAAACAGATCCTGCGCCACAAACACGCCCAGCATCGCCCATTCAATGAGCAGCATGAACATATAATACAGCTTGGCGCGTCCGCGTTCTTCAATCACATGAGCGCGGAAGGAGCTCATAATCGCCAGTGGCATAATGAATGTGGTCAGGATGACCAGCAGCAGACTCAGACCATCGACGCCGACTAAATAGCTAATGCCATATTGCGGCAGGAAGTCCCAGCGCTGTACCATTTGCAGTTCGGCGATGCTGTTATCGAAACCCAACCACAACACGAGGGATGCGATAAAAGTGGCGATACTAAAGCCAAATGCTGTCCATTTAATATTATCAACCTGCTCATCCTTTAAGAAAAGCAGGACGCTCAACCCAATCATCGGTAGAAACAAAACTACCGTGACGAGCGAAAGTGCGGAGGTTTCCATACTTAACGTTCTCCCCTATTAACCGTTCTGCATCATGGGCAGCAGCAGAAGAATAATCACAAAAATCACACCGAGCAAAATTGAGATCGCGTAGGTGCGCACATAGCCTGTCTGTAACTGGCGTACACCCCGGCTGGCCCAGCTCACGAGCCGACCAACGCCATTAACCGCGCCATCAATCAGGCCAATATCTACCGGACGACTGAGCAGATTACCAATGGTGTTGAAGCCTTTGAAGATAATGTTGTTATGCACATAATCGTGCCAGAAATCCCAGTCCAATGTATTGGCAAAGAAATCCGCCAGCCGTCTAAAAGGCGTAATAAGGATGCGCCCGTAAAATTCATCCCAGTACAGCCGAGCATTCGCCAGATTCCAGATCGAGCCAGTGCTTGGGTTGGCCGCCAGTGGATCGCGTCCGTTTGCCGTCAGGGAATGATTATTACCGTAGATTGATCGCGCCAGGAAGATGCCACCCAGACCGACTGCCAGCGCCGGGATCGCAATCAGGGGATTAAAAACACCGCCCTGTGGCGCGTAAGGATGGGCGCTTGCCAGCGAGTATTCCAGGAAATGGATTAAATTACCTTTGCCGAAAATGTTCGACAAACCCAGGAAGCCCGAAGGTGTATTGATAAAGCCGATGACTATGCTGAAGAAACCCAGCACCATCAGCGGGATGGTCATGGCTGGCACACTCTCCGGGGCATATTCAGCCGCCTCGGTGCGGTGTGTGCCGTGGAAGACCATTTCAATCTGTCGCCACATATAAAAGGCGGTAAATCCAGCCGCACCCAGCAGCAGCGCCAGAGCGATATAACCGCTGAATTGTTGCAGCACATTGGTGCCGAACAAACCCGCCAGCCAGGAATCAGCCAGAATTTCATCCTTCGACCAGAAACCGGCGAAGGGGATAATGCCTGCCAGTGCCAGCGTCCCGATGACGTAGGTCCAATAGGTGATGGGCATATTCTTCCGCAAACCACCCATGTTGCGCATGTCCTGCGGATCAAATTCTTCCGCATGCTCATCATGGTGTTCGTCGTGATGCCCGTGATGTTCGTGGGCATGATGGTGACCATGTTCCATGGCATGGATGACGGAACCACTACCGAGGAACAACAGCGCCTTGAAGAAAGCATGGGTGACCATGTGGAACATGGCGGCACCAAAAGCGCCTACGCCGACCGCAGCCACCATAAAGCCCAATTGGCTGATGGTACTGTAAGCCAGCACGCGCTTGATGTCCCACTGGCCCATGGCGATAAAACCGGCCATGATGGCAGTTGAGGCCCCAATGATCGTCACAATAAAAGAGGTGAGTTCCGCGTTGGAAAACAGCACATTGGAGCGCACCATCATATAGACACCCGCCGTGACCATCGTCGCAGCGTGGATAAGCGCGCTGACCGGCGTCGGGCCAGCCATCGCATCCGGCAGCCAGACAAACAGCGGAATCTGCGCGGATTTACCGGTGGCACCCAATAACAGGAACATCGTAATCAGGGTAATGACGGATGCAATCGGCAGAGTGAAGGGACCAAAATCAACCTGGGCATCTTCTTCCAGCAGGCGTTCGGCCTGGCCAAACACGCCAAGCTGCTCCGTCGGAATATGCTCGTTGTTGGTATAAACCGGCAGGCCACTTTCTGCGCCGTGACCGCCTTCTTCAGCTTCAGCGCCGTGTTCACCTTCGCCTTCCTCCGCAGCAGCAAATGTAGTCAGCACAACCTGACCGACTACGGCACCATGTTCCTCGCCTGCGGGAACTTCTTCACCGGCAGGAACCGCTTCTTCGCCATGTTCGGCTTCGGCCTCGTGGGCGAGTTCTTCAGCCAGATGCACATTGGCGATTTCGCCGGGGCGGAAATAATCCAGCGTGCCGAATGTCCAGAACATGAGGAAAATCGCCATCAGCATGCCGAAGTCGCCGACACGGTTGGCGATCATAGCTTTGCGGGCGGCAGTGCTGTTTTTCCAGCCGAGTCCATTGGGCTTATCAAACCAGAAGCCGATCAACAGGAATGAACAGACACCTACGCCTTCCCAGCCGACGAACATCATCAGGAAGTTGTTGCCGGTCACGAGAATAAACATAAATGCCAGGAACATATTCAGATAGGCGAAGAAACGCGGGAAGCGCTCATCACCGTGCATATAACCACTCGCGTAGATGTGAATGAAGGTTGCCACGAAAGAGACAAACGTCATCATCGTTACGCTGAGTGTATCAACCCGCATCTGCCAGGGGATGTTGACAGTATCCCCGATACGTATCCAGTCCGAGAAAATGGCCGGATTGACAACAGCGGACTGATTATGATTACCAGTCAGATAACTAAGCAGGAACAGAGCGACCACGAAGGTGAGGCCGGAACAGATAATACCAATTCTGCTCGACCATTTTTCACCCAGTCGCCCGCCCCAGAAGAAGTTAATGAATGCCCCGATAGCCGGGATCAAGATCATTAACGGCACAAGCTGCGGATAAGTTTCCATGCAAACCTCTTTTTTGCGTACCGATTAGCGCACATCTGCGCCGGGAAAAAATATACCCGGTACAGGTCAGCCTTCCATTTGGTGCAGGGTGTCAATATCAATGCTATGTTTGGTGCGGAAGATCGCCACAATCAGGGCCAGACCTACCGCTACTTCCGCCGCAGCGACAGTAATCACAAAAAACACAAATAATTGACCATCCAGATTGCCCCACTGCCGGGCAAACGCCACCAGTGCCAGATTTGCGGCATTCAGCATCAGTTCGACCGACATAAACACGAGGATGGCGTTACGGCGTAACAGCACACCCATCGCACCCAGGACGAACAGCACTGCACTTAACATCACATAGGCTTCGATTTGAACCATTTTGAATTATCCCTCTGCCTGTTCAGCAACCGCTTCCGGCAGTTGTTGCGTCGTCGCGGTCTGGGTCATCACGTCATGCCCGGTCTGTGCCGAAATCGCGCTGGTCAATGAACGGTTCACCCGACGACGCTGGTCGCGGCGGGGGCGCGGCGTGTAGTCCTTCTGGTGAGTAAGGACAATCGCGCCGATCATGGCCACCAACAGCAGAACGGCTACCATCTGCATTGGCAGCAGGTAACGTGTAAACAACTCGCGCCCTACGGAAACCGGCCCGCCAAAGCTCGGCAGGACATTCGTTACCAGCGGCTCGACCACCACGCGGCTGGTGCCATCAAACAGGCGCTGGGGAGCGACTACGTAAAATTGTTCGGTATCCGCCTTGACACTATAGGCTTCAGGGTCACTGAGGCGGAAAAGGACGCGCCCACTGTCATCCACAAAAGCCCAGTTGCTCAGGTTGGTACGGTCATCCACAATAATGGATTGCGACAGTTCACCTGCCGGCACCGCTTCGATCAACACCCGATCGTCGGTCGCGTCCAGTTCGGAGCCCAGATCATCCAGGCTTACGGAGGCGCTTCCATCGGTGTAGGCATTGAAGAAGACCACTCTGGAGGCGTTATCATCACCAAGAACCGTCAGATCATTGGGGATAACCTCCAGCGCCAGATCGGTATCAGATCCATAAGCAATCGCTGTGCCGACCAGACCCGCGTCGATTGTAATTGCCTGTGCAAAAGCCGCTTCTTCCGTACCCGTCGCGTTCAGTGCAATATTGTATTCACCGGGCTGTAAGGTGAGATAGTCGGTACTTTCACCAAATTCGACATCACTGGCAATCAGTTCGTTGTTGGCATAAATATCCATGGGGCCAGTATCCGGCGCAAAATGCGCGATGCGCACCATCGGATTACCCGCAGCCGGGGCCAGCGTGCTGACCTGATTACCCATTGCCAGCCCTGCGGCGGCCAGGAAAATCAGCGCGAGTACCATGGCTACCGGGGTCATCCAGCGAAAAAGCGGGGATTTACCGCCCAGTTTTTCGGCACCCAGCAACATAATTACAAACAGGAACAACACCATAATCGCCCCGGCGTAGACCGTAATCTGGACCAGGAATAAGAAAGGCGCTTCCAGCATTAGAAATAAGAATGCAATACAGCCCATGATGAGAATAAGAAACAGGGCGCTGTGTACAGCATTTGAGGTGAGCAGCATCGCTACCGCCGAAACAATGGCGACGATCCCCACAATCAGAAAAAGAGAAGCTTCTGTCATTTGTTTTAGTCCTATCGGGCGCTCAGAAATGACTTTGTGGATTTTAGCGCAAATAGCGCCAGAGTCAAACGTCTGGCACCGGTCAGGGGTAGATAAATTTGATATTCACGTACAGGGACGAGGTCAAATCTCGTCCCTGCGCTGTCTGCAACCTGAACCCACCCCTGGTCGCAATCCGTCCTCAAGTGTCCGCTTTACAGCGGGTCTTCCATATCCGGGATGGCCCGGTCAAATTTACCCGGTTCCACCTGCTGCGGTGAGCCTTCGGTGCCTTCCGGCGTCGGCTCAATCAGCATGTCCTTGGTATAAATGGCATCACGCCGGTCAGTAAAGCTCATGCGATGTTCATGCCCCAGCACAATCGCTTCCGTTGGGCAGGCGTCTTCGCAGTAGCCACAGAAAATACAGCGCAGCATATTGATTTCATACGTCTTGGCATAACGCTCACCGGGGCTGTAACGCTCCTCATCGGTGTTTTCTGCCGCCTCTACCCAGATCGCATCTGCCGGGCAGGAAGCCGCACACAGCGAACAGCCAATGCACTTTTCCAGCCCATCATCATAA
Source organism: Aggregatilineales bacterium (assembly GCA_038258185.1). Lineage (GTDB taxonomy): Bacteria > Chloroflexota > Anaerolineae > Aggregatilineales > Phototrophicaceae > JAIOHN01. Next base: position 20,777 of record JBBSQD010000071.1, read on the forward strand.
CGCTTCAGCGAATGACGACCTTTGAAACGTTCCGCAAAGGGCTTCTCCTGTTCGGGATATTCCACAGTGACCGGTTCTTTTAACACGTGCTTAAATGTGGTTTGAAAGCCTCTAAGCCAGTTCATCTATTCAATTTCCTCCTAGTCACCACTACCCTGTTTGCTACGGGCAGCAGGTTTCTTTTCAGTTGATGTTTCCTCAATCGCGGTAGTCGTGGTATCTTCCGGGGTGTCGGCCATCGTCGCCAGTTTGTCCAGACCTTTAATGACGCTGCTGTACAAAACGAACGGCCCTGCAACCAGTCCACCCACCACGTTTAACGCCGCATAACCGGCGCCACGGCGTTCACCGGAGATCATCGGGTCGATATCCTCTTCGTCTTCGCTATCGCCCGCATTGCGGCCAAACATGAGATAACCAGCGATCAGCAGAATAACGACAAATACCGCACTGACCGCACCATAGACCAGGGGATTGCCGCCGCTCATGTCACCGATGACCACCGAAACGGCGCTCCAGATGACGGAAATCAGCGCCAGTGGCAGCATGAACTTCCAGCCAAACTGCATCAGGCGATCATAGCGGATACGCGGTAAAGTCGCACGGACCCAGATCATCCCCAACAGCAGCAGCACAATCTTGCCGATTAACACCAGCGGCCCCAGAATGGGGGCACGATCCACCAGACCAAAGCCATCGTTATAGCCACCGAAGAACATCGAGGCCGCGATCATACTGACCGCAATCATGCCCAGATATTCCGCCATCATAAACATGGCGAATTTCATACCGCTGTATTCGGTCTGATAGCCCTGGGTCAATTCCTGCTCAGCTTCCGGCAGGTCAAATGGTGCGCGGTTGGTTTCCGCCAGCAGAGCGATCAGCAGAATGGCTGCCGCCAGTGGATTCTGAAACACATACCATTCCCAGATCATGGTCTGCTCACTGACAATGCGCCCAATACTCAGGCTGCCAGCCAGCAAAATCGGGACGGTCATCGCCAGACCAAAGCTCAATTCATAGCTGATCATCTGTGCAGAGGAACGCAGACTGCCGAGCATGGCGTATTTACTGGCACTGGCCCAACCGGCTAACACAACACCGTACGTCCCAAGACTGGTGATCGCCAGCAGCCACAGCACGCCCACATTCGGGTCAGCAATGCCAAGCGGAACGCGGTACCAGACATCACCCAGCGATGGCGCGAACCACGGCACGATAATGTGAGGCCCTAACGGCAGAACCACAAATAAAATCAGCACCGGCACAGTTTTCAGCATCGGAGCCAGCAGGTATGTCCACTTATCGGCCTGGGCAGGCATGATATCTTCTTTGAAGATCAGTTTCACGCCATCCGCTGCCGGTTGCAGAAAACCACCGGGGCCGACGCGATTCGGGCCAACACGGTGCTGAAACCAGGCCAGCACTTTACGCTCTAACAGCGTGGTGTAGGCGAAACCGGTCAGCACAATAATAAAGAACAGCAGCGAGAAGATGATCGGATAGACCGCCGCACAGCCCGACTCGGCTGTACATTCGACCACATTCAGATTGCGCGTGGCCGGGTCAAAAACAAACTGAAGCGCGCCGTCGGCAAAGGCAAATATCGCGCCCCAGTTGACCAGCACAAAAATCAACGGCGTGACCAGCAGCAGTATCACTGCGGCAGTCAGCGGATAAATGCGGGTGAACATCATCGCCAGCAAACCAGCGACAACCGCGATCAGTGCCAGTTTGGCAATCGCATCAATCGGGGCGGTCAACACCCCGATGATCGTCAATACCCCAAGGATGACCGCCAGAACGGTGATCACACGCGGTATCGCGTTTTTTATCATATTAAGAATTACGGATTGATTCGCAACCATAAGATTGATCAGCCCTTAACTGCTAACGCTTCGCTAATTTTACTGACCTCACCGACGGTCAGTGTCATTGGCACGGCTGTCGTCGTCAGGTGACGGGGCAGCAGCATCGTCCCGGCAGGTGTGCTGCCATTGACCTGAGCGCGTACCTGCACCACTGGCCCATTTGCCACAGCCACTTCGACAATATCGCCATTATGAATTTTCAATTTATCGGCATCTTCGGCGTTCAACTGCACGAACGGATCGGGCACACGCGGGTGCATGATATCGTCCACACTGGGTTGGAAGACGCGCTCACGATTATACAGGCGGGTCGTCGGCACAATCAGCAAGCGACCTTTGGCCGCTTTCGTCACGTCCGGCAGCCTGACTTCACCCGCGCTGACCGCTTCACCACGATCGGCGGCTGAGGAAATCTGCACACCCAGACCACCGGTATTCTGATAGGCAGTACCGCCATAGAACACATCATCACCGATAATCGGGAACTGTTGTTGAACATGCGACAGTTCTTTGTAACGCATGTTTTCAAATTCCGGCAGGTTTCGGCTGATATCGAGCATTACTGCCGCAGCCGATAATTTCGTTTTGCCCTGACCGAGATGCTCACCCAAACGCGAGGCCAATTGCCATGCCGGCATCGACTCGCCAATGGGGCCCTGCGCGGTATAGAAACGCTGCACGCGGCGTGCACCATTAATAAAGGTGCCATCACGCTCAGCAAAGCTCTGAACAGGCAGCGCGGCATAAGCTTTGGCGGTTACGCCATCATCAAACAGTGACAGGCTGATAATCGTTTCGACCTTGTCCAGCCATGCGGCGGCATTGGGATGATCAAATACCAGATCGGCCTGCGCGACGATGAGGACTTTCGGCGGATTCGCCATAATCTCAGCGGTGATTTCCGGGGTATAGCCGGCGTAATACAGACCCATACCGTTAGGGCCGGGGAAGGCCGACATCAGGCCGTTCTGCGGCTTGCCGACATGGCCGGACTTAATCAGGAAGTTGGCCGCCGACTGCATCAGCGCGCGGCTGCCTTCCAGCGATAAGCCTTCAGCACCGGTCACGATAATCAGATTTTCGGCCTCAGCCAGTTTCTGCGCGGTTTCGGCGGCATCGCTTTCGAGTGCATTCAGCCAATGGGCTGCATGACCTGTTTCAAAAATAACTTCTTCGCTGGCGAAATCAGCCAGACGGGTGTGACGGGCATTCGCCACCACGATATAGGCGCCACGGTCATGCGCCTGCTTCAGTTGTAAGCGCCACACTGGCACTTCTTCTTCCAGATCGCTGGCAATCACCAGAACGGCATCACCCTTACCCAGTCTGGAAAGATTGGTATCCAGGCCAACACCCACCTGCGCCACCAGATCAGCACCGGCATGGGTCATCGGCCAGGCACCCAGGCGATCACTGCCCAGTCCACTGACCAACTGACGGAGCATCCACATATCTTCGGTGCTCAGGCTGCTGCTGGCGATCACCGCGACATCGCTGCCAGCGGCTTTTAATTTTTCAGTGACTTCATTGAGGGCTTCATTCCAGGATGTGACAGAGCCATTCACCACAGGTTCGTGCAGACGGTCGGCGCTGCGGGTGAAATGATGACCAAAACGGGCCTTATCCGAAATCCAGATTTCGTTGACCTGTTCGTTCTGGCGCGGCATCACACGCTTGATAATCGCGCGGCCACCGGCTTCACGATCCAGACGGGTGCTGAGGGTAATATTTGAGCCAGCCGCATCATGCG
>JBBSQD010000072.1:0-24389 GCA_038258185.1 Aggregatilineales bacterium
CGCACTGAAGCTCCCCCACGGAAGCTGAAATTCGCCGACCATCAATTGCAGGCCGACAGGCCACGTGCGCGACCCCTGGCTGGTCGTCAGCATGAGGGCGAACAGGAATTCGTTCCAGGCGGCAATGCCGATAAACACCGCGGTTGCCACCAGCCCCGACCGCGCCAGCGGCAGGATAATGCGGAACAAAGCACCTAAACGAGTACAACCGTCAATCCGTGCCGCGTCTTCCAGATCAATCGGGATCGCATCGAAAAAGCCTTTCATCATCCACACACACAGCGGCAGCAGAAAGGTGGTATACGCCAGCGCCAGCCCAAGACGCGAGTCCAGGAGGCCGAAATTGCGCAGCAGGATAAACAGGGGAATTAACATCAGCACGACCGGGAACATGCGGATAACCAGATAAAACAGCAGCAGGCTGTCGCGTCCGCGAAAGCGATAGCGCGAGAAACTGTAAGCTGCAAACGAACCGATCACCAGACAGAGGGTGAGCGTAATCACCGTGACGACCGCGCTGTTGCCGATCAGGGTCGCAAAACCGGAGCGATTCCAGATGGAGATATAATTGTCAAACGTAACCCGCTGCGGCAGATATTGCAGGTTGCTGGTGACAATATCCTCTTCATACTTCAATGAGGTGAGAAATGTCCAGATCAGCGGGAAGATGGCGAACACGACCACTATGGCGATGATGCCGTAACTGATAAAACCGAGCAGCAGGTTGGTCTGTCGTTTTGTTCGAAACATGATTTATTCCCCCGCCACTTTGGAAACGCGCACGTAGATCACGGTAAAAGTCATCAGAATAAGGAACATCACTACCGACAGCGCCCCGGCATAACCGAAGTCAAAATCGGTATAGGCTTTCTGGAAGGCATACAGTGACAGCACCTGGGTTTTATCACCGGGGCCACCATTGGTCAGGATAATCATCAGGTCAGGTGAATTGACGAGGCCAATCACGCGCAGCACAATCGTCGCGACGATAATCGGCTTGAGCATGGGCAGGGTGATGTGGCGTAATTGATCCCACGGGTTTGCGCCATCCACCGATGAAGCTTCGTACAGATCATCATCAATGCCCTGTAAACCCGCCAGCAGCAGCAGTGTAAAAAATGGAAATCCGCGCCACAGACCCACCAGCAGCACGGCGGGCAGGGCTGTGTTGGGGTCGGCAAACCACGCTTTATACTGATCGAGCAGGCCGATTTTGACCAGCAGATCATTGATGACGCCCAGCCGCGAGTCGAGCATCAGCGCCCACATATTGCCCGCCACAACCGACGGCAAAATCCACGGCAGCAGCACAATCACCCCGGCAGTTTTCATCACCCAGCCGCCGCGGTTGAGTGCCAGCGCGGTAATCAGCCCCAGCAGAAACTCACTGCTGGCCCCGGCCACCACCCAGATGACGGTATTGCTCAGTGATTTGAGGAATACCTTGTCGGTGAACATATCCTGATAATGTTGCAGGCCGACATAACCGTTACGATCGGGTCGGGTAAGGCGCATTTCCTGGAAGCTGAGCCCAACCCCTGACAGTACCGGATAGATGACGACAATGAAGATGAGGATAAGGCTGGGGGCAATGAGCAGATAGGCCCAGCGGCGACCTTCGGAAAGTTCGCCCAGCCAGTAAAGAGGGTTAAATGAAAAACGGCGTGAAGCGCTTTTTGTAAGAGCGGGTTCGCGTACACCCATAAATTTATCTCACTCAAAAAACTAATTTAAAAAATTGTAATGAATATAAATTATAATTTACTTCTTCGTCATATGCCACTATCGCGTTTTTACAAAAATTTATTCAGTTCAGTTTCATTCTGCTGGATTGCGTCTCGCCGATCGACTGTGTACGTCGATGGTCATTTACTGGCTCACTCCGCGACATAACTGCAAACGGATGTAAATTTGTGGAATAAATAAACAGAGGCGATCTCATCAGATCGCCTCTGCTTTTATTTATGAAGGCCGGTCAATCCACTCCGGTTCCGGCGTGATGGCATCTTCTGGCCGTGATCCGGCATCATCCAGATTCTGGTTCACTTTCGACATCAGCGGCTCAACGGTCATATCATGCTGGCAGGAGATCTGGCAGCTTAAGCGCACTTCTCCCAAAAGCCCCTCATCTTTAGCCAGACGATCCCGTTCAGCCACCGTCATTTTATCCGGCTCACCTTCGATAAATTTCACGCGGCAGGTTGTACATTTTGCGTAACCGCCACAACGATGCAGAATATCCACACCAGCATCTTCCAATGCCAGAATCAGGCGCTTTCCATTTTCCGCCTCAAATGACTTTCCATCTTTAACCGTAATCTGCGGCATGAAATACCCCTTTTCATCATATGATTATAATTTGTGACAACCCGATGATAACGCATTCGCCTGAACATGAGATTAAAGATGCAGATTATAGGTTGCGCAGCAGATCGGCCAGCACGCTATGGGCATAGCAGGGGAAGCGCGTCAGGATGCAGACCTGACAGAAATTAAAGAGCGGATACACAAATCTGTGCACCCGCTCTGGGCAGGATTTATTCCGCAGTTTCTACGGCTGTGAGTGTGAAGCTGCCACCCCAGGGGCCGTAATCTATGGACTCGATGCCGTTACGCACTGTCCCATCATAGGCATTTTCGCCCGGTGCAGAGTCGATACGGACGGTACCGCCGGACTTCAGTGTGGTTAACCCGGCATGGGCTGCCGCGCTACAGATTGCAGAGTCATCAGTGTAGATGTCGGTTCCCCATAATGTGATAGCCGTGCAGCCTGCAGGGCATGCCACGACCATTGACATCTCATTCTCGCCGATGATCTCCCGGGATTGAGTTGAGCAATCAATGGCTACCACTTCGGGCAAAGTTGCCGTTTCAGCTGGATCAATTGCAATCACCTCATCATCTGCCAGGGTTTCACGCAGTACAAACGATGAAGCCATATCATACAGATCCAGGCGCAGGTCTTCCAGTTCAACCTTACCGGAGAATGCGACCGCAATAACCCCGAAGTGAGCCTCGGCCAGCGGGATGAAATAGTAAATTTCACCCTGCAATTCCCCGCTCACTTCAGTTGAGGTGATAAACATCGTGTCATAAACCAACGCGGTGCGGCCATCACCCAGCTCAACCTCCATAAGGCTGGTTTCCGGGTCGAATTCAGGCAGGTCATAGGCTTCAGCCACATTTGGTAATAACCAGTCAGCGTAGTGGTCCAGCACTGCTTCTTCGCTGTCGGGACCTTCGTCGGTTACATTGGCGATAATTGTGCGCGGATCACCGGATTGCAGCCCTACCATGTTATCGACAAATGGGCCGATCTGGACAGGTGTCCAGCGGTCTGCCGGGTATGTAAACTGGCTGCCGTTGATTTCGTTATACAGCCAGATCATCCCTTCCGGCATTTGATCGAGTGTAAAGCGGCCTGCTGGAATATCACCTTCAGATTGGGGCAGGTCAAATGCCGCCGCATAGATAGCATTATCCACCTGGATTGATTCTGCGACTGCGGTCAGCACGTCAACATCCACCCCATAGCTGATAGCCATACCAAAACTGTGATCGTTGATACCGAACACAAAGAGCGTACCTACCCCCATCCCTGAATCAGCGATATTTTGCCAGATCGCGTTACTTTCGTTGATGGTCAGTTCGGTCGGTACGCCATCCATCTGTGTACCCAGCGCATTTTCGACCTGCTCAATCAGCTCAATATAGATATCCTGCACGGTAGGGCTTGCTACATCCATACCTGAAATGTAGTTTTCATACAGCTCTATCCGCAGTTCAAATCGGTTGTCGTCAGCCTGGGCAAAGGTGGTACTCAAACCATCCACGTTAACCAGGGCGAAGTTATCCGGGTAATTGAAACTTACCCCAAAATCAGTGGTGTGAATCTCCGTCATGTCTTGGGCCAGTGCTGTACTGGACACTATGACGAATAAAAATGTGATCAACAAAAATGCTTTCGTGACTTTCAATGTAAATCCTCTCATGACTGCTCTATGGTTAATACACGGTTACCTGTCAGCGCATGCCTTCAGACCCGTTGAAAGATAACTTTTACATTGTAAGTATTCATTAAGATTTGGGAAATACGACAAGATTAACTTAATTATTTGATAATTTATTTGTTGAGATCATAATCGCAGAGTTTAAAGCGAATTTGCTTGGAATGCGCCAGAATCGAAAGCTGTGGGGTGATAAAATGCCAGCGCTGATGGATATTTTTTACAACATTGTAATACCGTTCACAATCTTTAACTGTAAAGCAGATAGGGTTGGCGTTGTTTTTGGAAGTCTTGGCGCACAGTTTCCCAACCCGCGCAGATGGTCGGCATGTCCTCACCCACCTCGATTTGCGCGCGAACTGACGTTGACCCGATCAGGCGGTCAAAATGATAAACGCCCTCGTGCGGGGGCAGCCATGCGAAATCTGATGGATACAACTGGCGAATCGTGCGGATGACCTCCAGCCAGGTTTTAATCGGCTGGAAACGCTTTGCATCGGTGATGTGCACCTGCACCCCGCCGCATTCCTCATTCATCCATTTACTGGCAGTAGGCCGGAACTGATGCGGACGAAAGTGCACGCCGGGATAATCTGCCTTGTTGAGTACAGTCGCCAAGTGGTGACCATCAATCCACGGTGCGCCGACGATCTCAAATGGCAGAGTCGTGCCGCGCCCCTCGGATAAATTTGTCCCTTCGACCAGACATGCGCCGGGGTAATGCTGCACGGTGCTGATGTGCGGCATGTTGGGGGAGGGGGCGACCCACGGCAGATCGCAATCTGCCCAGGGCATGTCACGCTGCCAGCCCAGACAGGGGATGACCTGCAAACGCGCCGGAGTCGGGTTATGCTCAGCGTTGATATATGCCGCCAGTTCACCCAGTGTCAGGCCGTGAATCACTGGCACCGGATAGCGCCCGACCAGACTCGATAAAGCGCTGTCCAGACCCGGCCCGCTGATCTGTTCCCCACCCAGCGGATTCGGCCTGTCCAGAATCATCACTTCAATGTGATGTTCGCCTGCCGCCTCCAGGATATGCGAGATCGTCCAGGCGAAGGTGTAATAGCGCACCCCGATGTCCTGGATATCACACACCAGCACATCGACCTGCGCCAGCATGTCCTCAGTGGGACGTAGCCGATTACCATACAGACTGTAAACCGGCAGTTGGGTGCGTGGGTCAATCTGCGTATGGATTTGCTCACCATCCGCTACCGCCCCGGCGAAACCATGCTCCGGCGCGAACAGCGCCACCAGCTCGACTTCAGCCGCCTGCCACAGAATGTCATAGGTGCTGTTGAGCTGACGATCCACCGCGCTGGGGTTGGTCATCAGGCCGACGCGTTTGCCCCGCAGCGGCGCATAAACCTGCTCGCGTAAATTTTCGACTCCGCTTTTAACCGCTGTATTCTGCTGTTGACTCAATCCACTTCACACCGGATAGTTCCTTATAAATAACCTGTGGTGAACTTTACCCCTTACCCCCGTTGAAGACCACACCCTGCATGAAAATGCGCTGGCTGAAGAAGAACAGCAGAATCGGCGGTACGATCATCACCACGAGAGAATTTTGATCATAGGTCTACTTATGGAGGATAATGTGTTTACAACATGTCAGAGATTGTTTGTGATGATTTCCCAGCAGAGGAACATGCGAGGGTGGCTATTGCCCCGGTCAGCCGTTATCTGAATAATCCGGATAAAGTCGCAGCGCGGACAGAAAGTGTGCCGTCGTTGTTGAAGTTAGGGTTTTTCAAACCCATCTACTCATTTACCTAAGGATTGATTGATGACGTTGAAAATTGCTTTTGCTGGAACAGGTGGTATTTCTAAAGTCCACGCTCAGTCTGCTAAAGATTTAGGTCTGGAACTGGTCGCGGTGGTGAATCATCGGCCAGAATCTATGCAGGCCTTTGCTGAGAAATTTTCGATCCCGCGCCAGTACCCCACGGTGGAGCGTCTGCTAAGGGCAGGTGGGGTGGATGCGCTGATTGTCAGCACGCCGAATTATATCCACTCGGAACAGAGTGTCAGCGCATTGCGGGCGGGTGTTCATGTGATGGTCGAAAAACCGATGGCGATGAATGCTCACGAAGCCCAGGAGATGGTCACTGCGGCGGATGTGGGTGGTGCACTGCTGATGGTGGCGCATTGCTGGCGCTTTGATGAAGAAGTCCGCTGGCTCAGAAATCAGATTCAGACCGGTATTATTGGGCCAGTTATCCGCACCAAAGGCTACGGCGTGCATACCCATTGGGGGCCGTCGGGTTGGTTTACTCAGGCGGAATTTGCGGGGGGCGGTGCGCTGGCGGATATGGGGATTCATGCTATTGATACCGCGCGTTTTTTAATGGCTGACCCGCAACCGGTCAGCGTCTATGCCAAAACCGACACCGTCTATGGCAATTATGATGTGGACGACACCGGCCTGATTCTCATTAGCTGGGACAACGGCGCAACCTCCTACATCGAGTCCGGATGGTGGCAACCGCATTCCGATGGCAAAGCATCGACTACACAGCTTTACGGGAAAAAGGGTTTTGCTCAGTTATTCCCCAGTTACATAGAAGTGATCCAGCCCCAAAGCAAAGACGTGAAACATATCGACTCCGGCTTCCCGGCAGTCCGTGATACCCATGCGCCCCAATCCATGTACGATAACCAACTGGCTTATTTTGTGGATTGCATCCAGCAGGGGCGCACCCCGGTTCCCGGTGGGGCAGAGGGGCTGATTAATATGAAAATTGTGGATGCGGCCTATGCCAGCAGCCGCACCGGAAAGGTCATTGAAATATGAAAGTCGCTGTTGTCGGCGGTGCAGCGCTGTTAGGGATGGATTTTACGCGTGTGCGCGACACCACGATTGCCACTACTGAACAGTATATTGCTGAACAGGTCTGAATCGATTGGGATAAGGAAAAGGTTGAAATTTATCGAGATGCAGTACACTCTAAATCGATAAATCTTCAATCACTATAGGAATAAACCTTATGTTAAAAAGTACTTATGCCCAGAATACGATTACGCCCGATCTTTCGCAGCCGGTCTATATGGCCGGTTTTTCATCCAATAAACAGGCCACAAATGTCCATGACGATCTGTGGGTGCGGGTATTGGCTTTGTGGCTGAACGGTAAGAATCCGGTGCTGCTGGTCACGGTGGATATTATCGGCCTGTCGCGTTTCTACTGCGAGCAGATCGAGCAATTGGTGACGCTGCGCAGCGGAGTCGTCGCCAAAGTGCTGATCGCCTGTAGTCACACGCATTTCGGGCCAGACACGGTTGGCCTGTGGGGGCCGTCCGATATGCAGAGTGGTATCGACCCGCATTATCAGGAACGTTTAAAAGATACCATTATTCATACCTGTGTCGCTGCGCTCAAGGATAAGCCGCAGACCGTTCAGCTTCGCAGTACGGCAGTTGACGTGCTGGACATCGCCAGAAATTTCCGCGATCCTGACATTACGGATGAAGAAGCGACGCTGCTTCAGTTTGTCCATGAAGATGCTTCTATTCTGGCGACTCTGGTGATTTATCCCTGCCATCCTGAAGCGCTTGACCCGTCTGTGAGCGATCTCAGCGCCGATTATGTCTTTGCTCTGCGCCAGCGGATTGAGCAGCAAACTGGCAGTCCGGCACTGTTTATGGCCGGTGCTCTGGGTGGCATGATGTCCCCCGCGACGCCTGACCGCACCCATGAAGGTGCCGCCGAAATGGGCAATATTCTGGCGGATGCCAGCCTGACTGCGCTCGAATCGGCTGCGCCACAGTCCGTCACTCAATTGACTTATAACCGCCGCTTAGTCACGCTGCCCGTACAGAATCCCCTGTTTGAAATGGCTTCCCAGTTGAAGCTGGTTCCCCATGAATGGAGTGAAACGCTGGTGACCGAAACGGGCTTAATCCGGATCGGCAATGTCTGGCTGGCGACGATTCCCGGTGAACTGCTGCCGAAGATCGGGCTGGCGCTGAAAGCCAAAATGAAGGCTGCTGGCGCGCAGCTTGCCGCCGTGGTTTGTCTGGCGAATGATGAATTAGGTTATATCCTGCCGGAAGAAGATTTTGTTTTTCCCGATGATTATTTTCATCCAGCCGAACAGTATGAAGAATCGATGTCTCTGGGGCCGCAGACCGCGCCGTTACTGGTCGAGGCGCTGGAGGAATTGCTCAAACAAGCCTGACGTTTTTATCGAATTTATGAGAAGTGGAGAGACAATGCCGTGTCTGATTTATCGCATGGCCGCACATCACGCCTCGTAAATTTCACGCTCATCGGGGAGGGGGACTGCATGAACTTCCCGGTTGAGCAAAGTCTGATTGCACCCGAATTGGGTTAACTATTTCAAACCGTTACGTTTCCCACAAGAGTTAAATTGTATAATAAAGGTCTGGATCAACTAACCCACCATGAAGTAGAAATTTTGTGAAGCACCTATCTGTAGTACGTGTGAGATCAGTAGTACATGACTGTCTACAAAAACTGCGTGATTTGATTACGTCTGTTATTGAGCCTGCACCGACCATAAAAGCCGCCGATCAAAGACAGCGCATGCGCATCGTTAATGGGATGCTGCTGGTGTTTGCGGTGGTCAATATTACGGTGCTTTGTGTCCGCGCGATACTGACCCCTGAAACCCTGAGCACGACAGTGACCAATGTGTCTGTAACCCTGTTGGTTTTGCTCGGTGTGTATCTGGTTGGTAAAAGAGGCTGGAATGATATTGCACTGAAAATAATTCTTGTGCTGGGGACAAGCCTGCTGTTGATGAATGCCTACCGGTCAACTCCGCCGCATTTTGAGATTGCTTATCTTATTTTCATCCCACTTTTTTCTACTGTGTTATTTGCGGGGCGCACAACCGTCGCGCTCAGTGTGATGGTGATCGTGCTGGTGCTGGGCTATATCCAGATTACCCCCACTGTAGAACGCGAAGTCGCGCTTGATCTGATGACGTTTACCAGCCTGACCCTGATTTTTATTCTGGTAATTAATTATCAGCGCAGCATGTTAGAAAAAAGCCGGCATAAGATGGCGATGGATAAAGAACGTGCCGACCTCCTCAACCAGATTCTGAGTTATATGTCACATGACCTGAAAACCCCTTTGACGGTCATTAACACCAGCGTCTATCTGATGAAACACCCGCGCACACCGCCGGAACGCCAGCCCCAACTGCTCAAACAAATTGAAGATCAATCGCATCGCCTGCAAAAATCGATTCAGGATGTGCTGACGATGGCACGTCTCGATCATGTGCTGGAACTGACGCAGGAAAAAGTGGACCTCAACCGGCTCATTAACCAGGCATCTGAACAGTTCGCGGCTACAGCCCAGGAAAAAGAGGTGGCGATGCGGGTAAATGTGGATGGTATGATTCCACCCATGCTGGGCAATAAGGATTCGCTGGAACGGCTAATCACGAACCTGATCGAAAATGCCCTCAATTACTCTAAAGCCGGCTCGATGATTTCCATCACCACCCAACGCCAGATAAAAGCTGTGCTGATCGAAGTATGTGATACAGGCATTGGCATTTCCGAGGCTGATCTTCCGCACATCTTCGAGCACTTTTACCGTGCCGATGAAGCCCGTTCAACCAATACCGGTGGCTCAGGGCTGGGATTATCAATTGTCAGGCGGGCGGTGGATTTTCATCACGGCGAAATCACGGTGGAGAGTAAGCTGGGCAGCGGCACCACTTTCCGTGTAACACTGCCTACATTGACCTGATCATCATGTGGTTATGGATAAATTTACCCGGTGTACGGACATGGCATGCCATGTCCGTACTAATTTAGACTCATGGATTTTATATATTATCCCAACGCCACCGGTAGCTGACCTGTGGGCGTGTATTTCCCCAGCAGCGCGTCAATCACCGCCTCCAGTGAAGGCCGTGCATCGCCACAGGTACAGAGCACTGTCCCCACGCCGGTTAACACATCCGCATCATAGGGATCAGCCAGACACAATAGAATCGTGTGCTGTGCGGCGTAAATCAATTCCTGCGCGGCTTGTTGCTGTACCGGCCACAGATGCGCGTTGCGGGTGGCGATAATCAGCACATCAGCTTCACCCGCTATAATCAATGCCCGCGCCAGCGCATCCGCATCTTCATCAGTTGATTTTAGCGAAATGCTGTGAATCTCTGGCGCCTGATGCTTCAGCAAGGTGGCAAATCCGGTTAAGGTGCCCTCATCCATTGCTGCGGTATCCATAAATGAAGCAAACTCCACCAGCGCAAACCGCCGGTCAGGAGAATCCAAGTTCAGCGGAAAGGCCGCCGGGTCGGATTGCACCAATACTGTTCCTGCGCGCGCTGCTTGCTGCATGGTGGCCAGATGTTCTGCCTGCTGGATACTTTTAATATCGGCTGCCTGCTGGATAGGGTACTGCGCTTTGATCGCCAGCACATTGGCGACTGCTGCATTAACCTGCGCCATCGGCAGGGAACCGTTTTGCGCGGCATCCAGCAAAGCATGAAAGGCTTCTTCCTGATAAGCGCGGGTGTGCGAGAAAAACATATGCTCGACGCCGGCCTGCGCAGCGAGTACAGCCCGTTCCCCCACGCCATAATAACGCCCTAAGGCTTTCATCTCCATACAGTCACTACAGATCAACCCGTTAAAGCCGATTTTGTCACGCAGCAGGTCAGTCACGACGGTTCGTGATAGGGTCGCCGGGTGAGTGGGGTCGAGTGTGTCAAATTTCACATGGCTGATCATCACGACATCCACACCCGCTTCGACTGCCATGCGGAACGGCACCAGATCATGCTCCCAGAGCGAGTCCAGATCACCGCTGACCACCGCCATATCCACATGGGTATCAACCGGGGTGTTGCCATGACCGGGGAAATGTTTGGCTGTCGCGGCGGTTCCGCCCCTTTGAAAACCGCGAATCTCAGCCAGCGCCAATTGGCCGACTCGCTGCGGATTAATGCCCGGTGACCGCGTGCCGATCACAGGATTTTCGCTGTTATGAGCAATATCGACGACGGGAGCCAATGCCCAATTGATCCCCAGCGCGTGCATCTCATCGGCCAGCACCCGCGAGACCTCCTCAGCCAGTTCTTCGGAATCTGCCGCGCCGAGTGCCATCGCACCGGGGCTTTCGCTAAACCCCTGACGCAGCCGCGCCACCCGCCCGCCTTCCTGATCAATGGAGATCAACAGCGGCAAAGGGGCTGCTGCCTCATACAGACTTTGCGTCAGGCGCGCCACCTGTTCCGGCGTGCTGATATTCCGACTAAACAGTACAATTCCACCGACCAGACCCCGTTGCAGCCAATCCAGAATATAATCCGGCGCTTCCAGTCCATCAAAACCCACTGACAGCATCTGTCCGATTTTTTGCTCTAACGTTAATTCCATGAGACTTTCCGTGCCTGTATGCGTATTGTAAAAAGAGGACTACTATACATCTAAATGATGATGAATACCGCTAAACTTCATGAGAAATTTGTCAGGGGCAGGCCATATGTACAGTGAAGCAAAATCCAAACGGAAACGCGAAGACATCCCTTCCATGAGTCAGATGCTCTTGTCGGCTGTAGGTAATGTATGGCGTTTCAGCCAGCGCAGTCTAGGCCGTTTGCTGCGCTGGACGTGGTTAATGATCCGATGGACAGCTATAAAGTCCTGGCAGCTCACCGCTTTGGCGGGGGTGTTTACCTGGAAAGCGACCATCTGGACACTCCGGTTGCCGTGGCGGATGCTGCGCGGGGTGGGGCGGTGGTGGCTTGGCCCGCAGCCCTATTTTGAGAACGAACGCGAACGCGATATTTATAATCGCATTCGCCGTCAGTTCCGCCGTCGCAATCGTTTTCGGTTGCATACCTTCGCTTATCTGGTCATCAACAGCGCCTTCTGGATTCAGTGGCTGAATCTGAGCTGGTCTCCCTATAGAGTCAATTTTCTGAATTACGTTGCGCTGTCGGTGGTGACTTCTTTTTTCCTGTTATTCCACTTTCTGCAAATGCGCTCGGCTGTTGCGGAAGAAAATGCGATTGAAGCCGCGCTCAGCCATGAACGGCACTTTGCCGATTATCACGATAATATCCGTTACAGTCGCCTGACGGACGACGGTGAAATTGTGGATGAGTATTATCTCGAAGAGGAGATGTCCAAACGCAAGCGGGGATAGAGCGGGCTGGGTACAATCAACGGAACCTTGCAATGAGGTTTCAGACAGATTTTAGCCCTGGCGATACGCCGAGGGCCGTATACAGCGGATATAAATTTCATGACTTATGATTCCCATCTTCAGACAGAAATCCTTGAGCAGCCGGACGTTCTGCGCCGTTTGCTGAGTGAAGAACGCGCCAATATTGAGCAGGTCGCGGCGGTCATCCGTCAGCGCAACCCACGTTATATCATGCTGGCGGCACGGGGCAGCTCGGACAATGCGGCGCGTTATGGTCAGTATCTTTTCGGCGCGACCAATGAATTGCCTGTCGCGCTGGCAACTCCCTCACTGTATACGCTTTATCATCAGCCACCACGTATGACCGACTCGCTGGTGATCGCCATTTCGCAATCCGGTCAATCGCCGGATATTGTTGCGGTGGTGGATGAGGGTCGCCGACAGGGCGCTTTGACTATCGCCATCACCAATGACTCGGCCTCGCCGCTGGCAAAGGCCGCGGACTTTACGATTAATCTGCATGCGGGGAAAGAACAGGCCGTCGCTGCCACCAAGACCTACACGACTTCACTGATGGCGATTGCCATGCTCAGTTCAGCGCTGGCCGAATCTGTGGAGCGGCTGGCCTATCTGGAAACCTTGCCGGACACACTTTCCCGGATCACGGCCAACGTCGATAACACGCTCAATGTCAGCGAGCGCTACCGTTATATGGATGCCTGCGTCGTGGTCAGCCGGGGTTATAACTACGCCACCTCTTATGAAATTGCCCTCAAGCTCAAAGAGCTGACTTATATTCTGGCCGAGCCGTATTCCACAGCCGATTTTCAGCACGGCCCGGTTGCGCTGGTTGCGCAGGGTTTCCCGGTGATTGCGGTGGTGCCGGAAGGTCAGCTTGCGGCTGAACTGACCGAATTTCTGGGGGAACTCAAGCGTCGTGGGGCTGAACTCGTGGTTATTTCTGCTCACGAACCCGCCCTGAAGCTGGCGCAAACCCCACTGGCCTTACCGGCAGGCATTCCCGAATGGGCTTCGCCGATTGCCTGTGTGCTGCCCGGTCAGTTATTCGCCTTTGGCCTCACTCGCGCCAAAGGCTATAACATCGATCAGCCACGTGGCATTCAGAAAGTCACCCTCACCGAGTAGGCGTACCTAGCGAAATCATAAAGGGCTTTAATCGGTAAAGCCCTTTTTCTGCAAAATCGCGTCGATTCGTGCCCGATGCGCGGCTTCCCAACGGTCTAAAGTCTCCGCAGCATCCTTGTCCGCGCGTGCCTGCGCCGCCTCCAGCACTTCCACTTTGCGCGACTCAGGGATAACAACGATGCCTTCCTCATCAGCGACCACCATGTCACCGGGTTCGACCTGCACACCGCCACATTTCACCGGGCCGTTCAGGATGTCGATCTTATCTTTACCGCCGGGAATAGGAATGACCCCACGGGCAAACACCGGAAATTGATTTTCCCGCGCTTCCGCCAGATCCCGAATCAGGCCATCAATAACAAAAGCGGCGATTCCGTGTTTCTGAGCGACTGCACACACATTGCCACCGGCCACAGCGTAATCCAGATCCCCGGCTTCGACAACGATAATCGAACCGGCTGGCGCTCGATAAATCGCCGCATGCAGCATAAGGTTGTCACCGGGGGCGCAGCGTACCGGGTAAGCTGGCCCGGCGACTCTTGGCATCCCTACCCATAATGGATGGATGCCGAAATCCATGACCCGGTAGCGGGTTAAAACATCTGCAAAGTTGGTGGGCGAAATCTGCTGGAAGTCCGCATAATCTGCCATAAGTATTTTAGCTGTTCTCCAGGACGCGAATGGCGTTATCAAACTCCGCCAGTGAGTTTGCGGCGCCAGCTTCAAAGCTATCCGCCGTGTCACGATCCGGCGCGGACAGCGCGGCTACCGCCGCATCCAACGCGTTCAGATAAGCGCTGCGGGCGATGCTCAGGCATTCGTCGTAATCCAGCAAGGCGACTTCTGCGCGAAGCTGCTCTACCTGCGATAGCGCAGTGTCGGCCACATCCGCAGCCGGGGACTGGGCGTAGATGGTGTCACGCAGCTCCAGCCGCGTGGCATCCCAATCCTGCCAGGTGTCACATCCGGGCAGCATATTGCCATCACCGGGGTTGGCCGCTGCCAGCACTACACCCTCTGTAGGGGGCACGGCAGTCGCTGCGGGTGGGCTGGTTGGCATTTGCGTTTCAGTGGCTGCAACCGTTGGCGGGGCAGTCGTAGGCTCAGTAGTGGGCTCCAAAGTCGGTAAGACAATGAGCGTCGGCAGTTCACCCTCGTCGGCGGCCTGTGGCGAACATGCGGCCATCGTCAGGGCGATGATTAGCAGAATTATGGCTAGTTTATCGGCTTTCAAAAATCTCTCTCCGCATTGATATTCAAAAAGACTCATCTATCCTAGCACAAACTCTTTAGCCTGAGTGTCCTCAAATCGTACTACAGGGTTTATAATCTGGCTGGTTTCTAATCTTCTACACAAGCGAGCTGTTTCTGTGCCCATTCGTAAACTGATCACGGCGGTTTTAGCGCTGACCTTCGCCCGTTTAATTATTAATATGACCCGCCGTTTCCCGTATCCGTTCCTGCCGGAGATCTCTCGTCAGTTGAGCGTGCCGCTAGCCAGCGTGCAGGGTGTGATGGCCATTCAAAGTGGGATCGGCCTTAGCAGCCCTTTATTTGGCACACTCTCGGAGCGGTTTGGGCGCAAACGGATTTTACTGGTCGTGTTGCTGGGCATGGCTGCGACCTGCGTTTTTGGGGCGATATGGCCCCAGTTCTGGATGTTTGCGCTGGTGATGCTGGCGCTTGGGTTGGGCAAATGGATTTACGACCCGGCTATGCAGGCTTATCTGGGGGATCGCATCCCGTATAAGCGGCGCGGTATGGCGATTGGCTTTACGGAACTCAGTTGGGCGCTGTCCCTGATTGTGGTCGCACCTTTGGCGGGTTTTCTGCTGGAAACCGCGACCTTGCAGGCGCTTTTCGCGGTTCTGGCTGTTTTACTGTTGGCGTCTATGCTGATGATCTGGGTTTTTCTGGCGGCTGACCATCCGCAAAAGGGGACTCAAACCCGCGTCGTTTCACTTGGCGAGAGCTTCCGGATTATCCGCCACAATCCGGCGGCATTGGGTGGTTTAGCTTTTTCAGCGCTTTTATTGGCCGCGAATGAAATTATGTTCATTAATTATGGCGCATGGATGGAGGGAACCTTTCGCCTTGACCCGGTGCGCTTAGGTGCTGTGACGACGGTGATCGCGCTGGCGGAAGTGGCAGGTGAACTTTCTGTAATCGGGCTTGCCGATAAGTGGGGTAAACGCCGGATGGCATTGGTGGGTGTGCTGGTTTCCAGCGTCGCTTATGCCGTCCTGCCAACGATATCAGCCGATCTTAATCTGGCGCTGGTCAATTTATTTTTGATGTCTGTGAGCTTTGAGATCGCGGTCGTCGCTTCTATCTCGCTGTTTACCGAGGTGATGCCCCAGGCGCGTTCCGTGATGATGAGCGGCTTTGCCGGTGCTTCGTCGTTAGGGCGTTTGGGCGGTGCTTTTGTCGGCGGTTTGCTCTACAGCATGACACTGAGCTTTCAGGTGGTGGGCTTGACTGCACTGATCATTGGTTTGCTGGCAGCCGGGGCGATGTGGGCCTATGTTCAGGAAAACACTGATACAGCTTCCAAGTTAGAGAGTATGTGAACATGAGTGCAACATTGATTATTGGAGATAAAGACACGGCTTGGCTGCCAAAAACGAAAATTTTCGAACTGGTGGTACAACGCATCGCTGACCAACTCCAAAAAGTAGACCCGAGGTTGGCTGAGTTATTAGAGGAGTCCATCGAAGGTCAACTGATTCTGGATTTAACTACTTTGAACGCACAGCAGTTTGCCACTGTATTCGAAGCCACTCGCGATGCACATGAGAAATTTTTAGGTGAATGGGTAAGGACTGAACTTCACTGCAACGAGATGCACCGCTTTAGCGAACTCAAAGCCGTGTTTTCGCTTGATGAACGGAGTGGGCATAAAGTCCGTGAAACCTTCGGGACGCTGACGATCCGTGAAGGTGTTGTATGGCAGGCTGAAGGCTGGGCTTATGATCTTTTGATTGAGTATATTGCTCTGCGGCTTCAGCGTCAGCATGAGCCGATAGCTCAACTCCTTTTGCGTGGACGGGTTAGCGTGGGGAGTGGATTTTGCGATTTGTCAGCGCTGGATGAAACGGAATTTCAAACCTTCATTGAACCGGCTGTTTATCTAAAAATTCGATTTATGAATAGCAGAGTTCACGAAGGCTATGCACCCGAGATCGATACCGTTTTGTACCCGAGCGTGCCTTCATTATATGAGGCATTCCGGTCTGATCCGCGCATCACGGACATTAACAGCTATAAGAATTCACCTATCCAGTGGGAAGAAACTGATGAGGCTGAATATCCATATCAGGCACACATTAACGACCAAATCTGGGAGCTTAGAATCAACGATTTTCCAGAGGAGGAAATGTATACGCTCGTCATTATGAATGAAGAAATACTACATTTTACTGGTTGGCCGCAAGCCTGGAAAAGGTGAATTCCGCCCCATAAATTCACACGAGGTTGAGACATGAGTGCAACATTGATAATCAGACATAAAGAAGCTGCCTGGCTGGCACCATCGAAAATTTTCGAACTGGTGGTACAACGCATTGCTGATCAACTCCAAAAAGTACATCCGAGGTTGGCTCAATTATTTGAGGAGTCCATCGAAGGTCAACTTATTCTGGATTTAACCACTTTGAACGCACAGCAGTTTGCCACTGTATTTGAGGCCGCCCGAGATGCACATGAGAAATTTTTAGGTGAATGGGTAAAGACTGACCTTCACTATAACGAGGTGTTCCGCTTTAGCGAACTCAAAGCCGTACTTTCGCTTGACGAGCGCAGTGGGCATAATGTCCGTGAAACCTCTGGAACGCTGACTATCCGTGAAGGTGTTGTATGGCAGACTGAGGGTTGGGCCTACGATCTGATCATCGAGTATATTGCTCTCCAGCTCCAGCGTCAGTATGAGTCGATGGCTCAACTCCTTTTGCGTGGAAGGGTCAGTGTGGGGAGTGGACGTTGCGATTTGTCAACGCTGGATGAAACAGAATTCCAAACGTTCATTGGGCCGGCTGTTTATCTAAAAGCTCAATTTATTAACAGCAGAGTCCACAGAGGCCATGCGCCGGAGATTGACACCATTTTTTATCCGAGTGTGCCTTCATTATATGAGGCATTCCGGTCTGACCCGCGAATCATGGACATTAATAGCTACAAGAATTCACATATTCAGTGGGCGGACACGGATAAAGCTGAATATCCATATCAGGCACACATTAACGACCAAATCTGGGAGATTAGAATCAACGATTTTCCAGAGGAAGAAATGTACACGCTCATCATTATGAACGAGGAAATAATCCATTTTACTGGTTGGCCGCAAACATGGAAGGGAGGTGAACCCCGCCATGTCTATTGCTCAACTCCTTTTAGATGGGCGGGTCAATGGTGGAAGTGGTTTTTGCGATTTATCAGCGCTGGATGAAACAGAATTTCAAACCTTTATTGGGTCGGTTGTTTATCTAAAAATTCGATTTATCAATAGCAGAGTACATGTAGGCTATGCGCCGGAGATCGACACCGTTTTTTACCCAAACGTGCCTTCGTTATATGAGGCATTCCGGTCTGATCCGCGCATCAAGGAAGAACAGTGGCTCAAGGCTGAGCAGTGGCCCAAAGAATAAGTTTCTGAGGATAATGTGTGAAACCTGCTCCCTACATTCAAACCAGGTTAAACATGTGTCAGGAGATGGTGCAATGAACTGGCTAGAAAATTTCATGTATTTAAGTTGCAAACCTACCGATGATGAAATTGCGAAGGCTTTGGCTCAGGCTTTTAGTATTCAGGCAGAGCAAATCCTCATCACCACTACAATTAATTGGCCGGGTTTTGATCCTGAGTTGCATATTATTGTTTGTCACCTCCGAGAGATGGACCTGGAAAACTTTCCTGTGCAATTGGATCTTACTTTAGCGGGCGACCTTCCTGGTGAATTAAAAAATGACTTCGAATTGTTCGGTATTATAAGCGAGTCACTCCAATGTCAACTTTTGACAAACCCTGACACCCCCATTGAGAAGGATTCTGTATTGTTCAATGGGATAGGTGATTTTCAAGAAGTTTATATCCGGGAAGAGGGTAATCGGCTCGTGATCTTTTCATGAAACACACCATCGGCGATACTGTTACCGACGACAAAATGACCGATTATTTCAGACAGGATTTTCGCTATGCTCGATACGATTTACGCTGATCTGCTCATGGTTGGCACCGTGATGCTCCTGGCCCACTGGATTCATAATCGCCTTAATAACCTGATTAGTGACGGAGTTATTGTCGGGCTGGGCTTTTTCCTAGGGCTGTTTTACCTGTCAGATTCGACTCTTGAGCGCTTCATCTTTCTGATGTCCACAACGATGGGTTATATCATCGAATATTTTGGAGTGTATACGCGCTCATGGCGTTACAACACACAGAATGGTTACTCCAACTGGACAGGCACGGGCTGGGGCTTGCTGATTCTCGTCATTTACAAATCCGAGGTGGCGGCCATTAGCTGGCCGGTTCTGCTGGCTTTGCTGGCGGTGGCTTTGCTGGTGATTTTCCGCCGGGTGAAGGACAATAGCATCCGTGACTGGTTCGATGTCGTGGATTTCACCATTCGCGGGCTGGCCTTTTTCATCGCGCCGGAGATTTTTGTGCTGGCCTTTAGTTTGGGTGTTTTTGTCGAATATATCGGTACCGAAGTCTGTAAAACCTGGGTTTACCCTACCATTCGCTATCTGAATATTGCCAGCGGTTATTCGCTGCTGGTGATCTTCGTGGTGCGCATTTCCGAATACCTTTTTGGGGTGCGTGAACCTGCCATACTCCCGCCACTGATTATCGCGCTGTTCGTCATGGTCTACATCTTCGATGTGGTGCGCAGCCTGCCGCCGCAAAGTCGTATCCGGCAGGTGCTGGAACGCACGCCACTGGTGCTGCTGACCCAGCTATTGGGCAACCGCAACCCGGAACAAACCATTTAGCCTATTGCAAGGAAGAGGGAATAGCATAACCCCAGACTGCAAAATCTAAGTCTCGCTATTAATCATTGCAGGCGGGTATAAAGTGAGAATCAAACATGGCTGAATCCAGTATTCCCGCAATCGACGAACAGGCTCCACGCTCTGCCGGAAAAACCATTGCCCGTAATACCCTGTTTGGGGTGGGCTCGCAGTTTATCCTTAAAATCGTCGGATTTATTTTTAATCTGTTCGTGATTAACACCCTCGGCGGTGAGCAGTTCGGGCAATATTCGATTGTATTAGCCTGGGCAGGGTTATTCTCTGTGCTGGGTGATCTGGGTATAAATCAATATCTCTCGCGTGAAATCGCGGCGGATAAAGAACGGGCGATGGGTTTCTTCTGGGACACGGTGACGCTCCGCTTTATTTTAGCAATCATTTCCTCCACGCTGACTATCGCTGGTGCGGTGGTCTATGGCTATGAGCAGCACATCGTGCTGGGTATTGCCATGTTCACGGTAAGCTACTACTTCATGACGGTGATGGCCCCACTCCAGAGTATTCTGGAAGGGAACGAACGGCTGGATTATGTATCGGTGTTTTCCGTGGTGATGCAGGTTATTTTCATGGTGATGGTCACCATTTATCTGCTGCTGGATCTGTCCTGGTTGTGGCTGCTCACTCCGATGTATGTCAATCTGCCCGCGGTCATCATCCTGCAGATCTGGGCTATTCGGCGACACAATTATGGCCCGCCACGCTTCAAGATTAACCCCGGAATGTGGCGCACGATTCTGGCAGGCGGTTTACCCTTTGGCCTGATTCAACTCTCGCTGTCATTCTCTTTTCAGGTCGATACGATTTTTCTGAGCGCCAATGTGCCGGATATAGTGGTCGGCTACTATAACGCCGCTTATAAACTGATCCTGACTCTGACCATCATCTCCACCGCGTTTAATACCTCCATTGTGCCGACACTGGCGCGGGATTACGCTCGTGATCCGGTTTCGGTGCGTCCGTGGTATTACACGACCGTGCGCGTGATGTTTTCGATTGGTCTGCCGATTGCTGTCGGTGGGTCTTTATTGGCAACGGCCATTATCCCCTTCTTTTATCCCGAATTCAGCCCTGCCTGGGTGGCGTTTGCCATTCTCGTCTGGGATCTGCCGATTGGGATGTATAACTCTTTCTGTGGCTACATGACGACTGCCATCAAGAAGGAACGCAATGCCGCCCGCATCTATATGAGTGTCGGTATACTGAACCTTATGCTGAATTTTATATTTGTCTCGGTGTTTGGTTACGGCCTGGTCGGCGCGTGTTTTGCGACTTTGCTGACGGATTTCTTCGGGCTGGCATTGTTCTATTTCCTGTTCCGGCGTGACTTTGGCAGCGGCTTGAATTTTAACCGTCTGGCGAGGATTGTCGCTGCGGGTGCATTGATGGGCGTGTTTATCATTCTGTTGAAAAGCCTGGGCCTGCACTTCCTGCTGATTATCCCACTGGCCGCTGCGCTGTATGTGTCCACGATCTGGTTTTCTGGCGCCTATTCTCCCAATGAGCGCGAGTGGATTTTAGGTTTTGTGCAGCGCAGGTTGCATCGCGCCTGAGATTGTGTTTGATCGAAAAGAGGGGACGGATGTGATAAATGATCCCGCTCCCTGCTCAATTATCTATCTATAAACTCCTCTGATACGGACACGGCATGCCGTGTCCGTACAGCCAATTCATTTTGCGATATGCATTATGCTGCTGAATAGCTATCCTTAGCGGCAAAATCTCACTTAAGCATCCCACGCCCATCCCCTGAAAAGTTTTGCACTTGCCCTTCGTGAATCCCCTTGTTACGATCAAGGCTTCTCAATCCATGCTGATAACCCCCGGCATATGTGCCGGATTTCTTATAAAGTTAGGCTTTAAGCTAAAAGGAAAATTTTATGGCTGATTACATCCTCGCTTTAGATCAGGGTACCACTTCCTCCCGTGCGATTTTGTTCGATCACAGTGGGCAGATTGTGCAGATAGCGCAGCAGGAATTCCCCCAGATTTACCCGAAGCCCGGTTGGGTGGAGCATAATCCGCAGCAGATCTGGGAGACACAACTGGCGGTTGCCCGACAGGTGATGAGCCAGGGCAAAGTCACTGCTGGGCAGATTCACGCCATTGGCATTACCAATCAGCGCGAGACGACTCTCATCTGGGATCGGGAAACCGGCGAGCCGATTCACAACGCGATTGTCTGGCAGGATCGTCGCACCGCGCGTATGTGTGATGACCTCAAAGCGGAAGGTTTTGACAAGACCATCCTCGAAAAAACCGGACTGGTCACCGACGCTTATTTCAGCGGCACCAAAGTCGCCTGGTTACTGGACAATGTCGCCGATGCGCGTGAAAAAGCCGAGCGCGGTCAACTGGCTTTCGGCACGGTGGATTCATTCCTGGTGTGGCGTTTGACCGGTGGCCGCCTGCACATCACCGATGTCAGCAACGCCAGCCGCACCATGCTCTATGACATCCACAAAAACTGGTGGTCAACCACCATCACCAAACGTCTGAACATCCCCCAGTCGATGCTGCCGCAGGTCGTCCCCAGCAGCATGATTTATGGTGAAACCGATGCCGATTTACTCGGTGGGGCGATCAAGCTGGCCGGTATTGCAGGCGATCAGCAGGCCGCGACGTTTGGACAGGTGTGCTTTGAACCGGGGATGGCGAAGAACACTTATGGGACAGGCTGCTTTCTGCTGCTCAATACCGGTGATAAGCCAGTCGCCTCGCGCAACAATCTGCTGACTACCGCTGCCTGGAAATTGCAGGATCAGCCGGAGCAATACGCGCTGGAAGGCAGTATTTTTATCGCTGGGGCGGCGGTGCAGTGGCTGCGTGACGAGTTGCAGATTATCAAGGATGCCGCCGAGACTCAGGCATTAGCGCAGAGCATCAACAGCAGTGATGGCGTGTATCTGGTTCCGGCTTTTGTCGGCCTGGGTGCGCCTTATTGGGATCAGTACGCCCGCGGCACGATTGTCGGCTTGACGCGGGGCAGTGGCCGGGCGCATATTGTCCGCGCTACATTGGAGAGCATCGCTTATCAGACGCGCGATGTGGTGCAGGCCATGTATGCCGATTCCGGAATTGAACTGCAAACCCTGCGCGTCGATGGTGGGGCAGTTCGCAACGATTTTCTGATGCAGTTTCAGGCCGATATTCTGGGCGTACCGGTGCAGCGTCCCGCCGTGACCGAAACGACCGCGCTGGGCGCATCGTATCTGGCCGGGTTGGCGACGGGCTTCTGGTCATCTCAAGAAGAAATCGCCAGCCAGTGGCAGGTTGAGCGCACGTTTGAACCGGCCATGTCTGACACCGAGCGCGACTCGCTGTATGCTGGATGGCAGCGCGCGGTGGAACGCTCAAAAGGCTGGGAACTGGAGTAAAGGAGCGAGCGTATGTTTCCTATCCCACCTAAACACATTGCCGCTGCCTGCGGTCTGGTCACCAACGACTCAGGCGAAATCCTGCTGGTCAGAACGGAACGCCGCGATTGGGAACTGCCCGGCGGTCAGGTAGAGGAGGGCGAAACACTGACACAGGCGCTCCACCGAGAAGTGCAGGAAGAAGCGGGTGTCACCATTGAAATGGAACAATTACGGGTGATTCATATCAATATCAGCCGCGGTATTCTGATTTTCGGTTTTCGTACGCGTTATCTTTCTGGGACGCTGACCCCGCAGGCGGGTGAAATAATTGATGTGCAGTGGGTATCGCCGGAAACCGCCTTAACGATGGTCACGCATCCGGCGAATCTCCAGCGTGTACGCGATATTCTGGAAACTGAGGCAGGTATTCGTTACCGCGCCTACACGCTCGACCCGTTTCAGACGGTGGAGACTATTCAGCATTTTTAACATACTGGAGCAAACCTGATCCATGAGCATTGAGGGGCTTTTACTATCGGTCACAGCTTACGCACCGGTCATCCCTGGCGATGAAAACGCGGTAGGGTCCATCAGCGGGCTGGTGGTATATATCAGCATTGCCATCGGCGCTTCATTTTTATGTTCGATCTGTGAGGCGGTGCTGCTGTCCAGCTCGCACTCACACATTGAAATCATGGCGCAGATGGGCAAACGGTCAGGGCTGATTATGCAGCGCCTGAAAGCCAATGTCGAACAGCCGATTGCCGCGATTCTCACGCTCAACACCATTGCGCACACTGTCGGCGCGGCGGGTGCCGGGGCGGAGGCCGCGGCGGTCTTCGGCAGTGAGTACATCGGGGCGATTTCTGCCGTGCTGACGCTGCTGATTCTGGTCCTGTCGGAGATTATCCCCAAGACTATCGGCGCGAGTTACTGGAAACAGCTTCTCCCCTTTACCGCCTATTTCACCCAGGGATTGGTTATTGTCCTGTACCCGGCTGTTTACACCTTCCAGCGTCTGGCCCAACTGCTGACCCCCCATGAGCAGGTGTTTACCGTCACCCGGTCAGAGTTGGAAATGATGGCGCAGATCGGCGCGGGTGAAGGCACGCTGAAAGAGACGGAAAACCGTATCTTCAAGAATCTGCTGCATCTGGGTGGTGTGCAGGTGGCCGATATTATGACTCCGCGCATGGTGATGCTGGCAATACAGGAAGATATGACTGTCGGCGAAGTCATGACCGAGCACCCGGCTATCCCCTACTCACGCATCCCCATCTACAGCGAATCTCAGGACGACATCACCCGGTTTGTTCTGCGACATGAGCTGATGCGGGTCGCGGCGGAAAATCGGGTGGATGCGCCGCTGCACGAAATGGCCCGTGAACTGCGCTCGTTGCCGGAAACCACCAGCATCGCCCAGGTGCTGGACGAATTTATCAGTCAGCAGCAGCATATGTTTCTGGTCTTTGACGAATACGGCGGCACAGCGGGTATTATCACTATGGAAGACGCGCTGGAATCGCTGCTGGGTACGGAAATTACCGATGAGACCGATCTCGCGGCAGACCTGCGCGAGATCGCTCGTCAGCGCTATGTGCGGCGGCGCAAGCTGTTAGGCCTGCCCGCCGAAGATAGTGAGTAGAGCGTAGTGGTCTGACTTAGAGACCATATGGAAAGGGGTTGTTTCTGGCGGACGAGGCG